>DAAK01000034.1:28368-37531 GCA_001701075.1 Bacteroidales bacterium GP3
GCGATGCGTCCCGACCTCACGAACTGACGTATGCCAAGAGGTTTTAGGTGCTCGTATAGTTCCTTTATTTCACTGGTGTGTCCAGTCTTTTCAAACACCGTATATTCAGGATGTATCTCGAGTACTCTGGCTCCATGCTTGCGCACTATCGCCTCGATATCCGTATTGACTACATTTTCTGTAGGCACCTTGTAAAGGGCGATTTCCTGAAAAAGGATTTCATCGTCAGTCAATAGAAAAGCCTTGATGACATCAATACGCTTCTCCAACTGCTTCACTACATGCTCCATCATAGGGCGAGTCGAGCGGCAGGTGATCGTGAATTTATGTACTCCCTCAATGGAGCATGCGCTCACTGTCATGCTGTCGATATTGAGACAGCGACGGCTGAATATCATCGATATCTGATGGAGGAGGGTCACTCGGTTCTCGGTATACACTGAGATTGTAAACAACTGTTCTTCCATAGCTTCAGACAGGTTTATAGTATTCAGATTCATTAAGCAATATCTCGTCAACTCCATTGCCTCCTGGCGTCATCGGGAAAATCATATCTGTCTCATCGATATTCACATTAAGCAGATATGCACCCTTATGTGCCCACATCTTGGCTATAGCCTCATCAAGTTGTGAGGCATCTGCCACATCGGCGGCATCTATCCCATAGGCTCCTGCAAGCATCCGGAAGTCTGGGTTCACCATAGGAGTGCTACTGTAGCGCGCATTGTAGAAGAGACGCTGCCACTGGCGCACATTGCCAAGGAAGTTGTTGTTGAGAAGCACTATCTTTACATCCACTCCATATTCCATTATCATACCCAGTTCCTCGATTGTCATCTGAAGGCCTCCGTCGCCACAGAAAAGCACTACATCTCTGTCTGGAGCTCCTATCTTGGCCCCGATAGCCGCAGGGAGACCATAGCCCATTGTGCCAAGACCTCCTGACGAAATAAGGCTGCGCGATTTGTTGAAACGTGAGTATTTGACAGCAAACATCTGGTTCTGGCCTACGTCGGTGACGATGACGGCATCATTGCCATAGGCTTCACAAACCTTTCTTATCACTCCACCCATCAGCATTTTACCGTTGGTCGACTTGCAATCAAGCTCTCTTGCCATAACCCGATCTTCCTCCACTTTGCGATGCTGATCGAATGAGGCACGCCAGTCCTTACGCGACTTTCTTTCCACAAGGGGGAGAAGTGATTCAAGCGCCTTGCGTGCATCGGAATGTACATGAAGGTCGCACTTGATCATCTTATCAAATTCACTTTCATCTATATCTATGTGAATTATCTTAGCATTTGGTGCATATTTCTTCACATCGCCAGTCACACGGTCGTCAAATCGCATTCCAACGGCAATAATAAGGTCGGCCCGGTTGGTATTGATATTTGGCCCAAGATTTCCATGCATGCCAAGCATGCCTACATATTGCGGATGATCCGTCGGTATGCAGGAAAGTCCAAGCATCGTAGTGCCTACAGGGAGTTCACCCTTCTCTACAAGTTCTGAGAGTACTTTTTCAGCACCTGCAATCATGATGCCATGTCCGGCAAGCACGAGCGGACGTTCCGATTCATTGATTAGGCGGGCAGCCTCTTCTATTGCCCCTTTTGCAGGCGCTGGGTCAGAATCATAGCTGCGGATGAAAGGCGCAGTCTGCTTTTCGTAGACAGCTGTTCCCACTTGGGCATCACGCGCAAGGTCTATTACGACAGGACCCGGACGTCCTGAATTCGCTATGTAGAATGCACGGCTCAAAGCCGGGGCTATGTCCTCGGGACGACGCACCTGAATGGCCCATTTCGTCACAGGAAGCACACTTGATATGACGTCGCTCTCCTGAAAAGCATCCTTGCCGAGCATTGCACTCCCGACCTGACCGGATATTGCCACAATCGGTGTGCTGTCCATTAGGGCATCATCAAGTCCGGTCAAAAGGTTCATGGCGCCTGGACCGGAAGTGGTGAGCACTACTCCCGTTTTCCCTGTAGCGCGTGCATATCCCTCTGCTGCGTGAATGGCGCCTTGCTCATGACGCGCAAGATAGTGGCGCACGCCCTCCTTGTTTTCATATAATTTGTCATAGACCGGCATTATCTGCCCTCCTGGATAGCCGAACATGCATTCGACCCCATTGTCGGCAAGCGCACGGATTAATATCTCCGAACCGGTTATCTTCTCTTCCATATCTATTATGGTTTAATTGTTTAAAGGTTTAATTGTTTAAGTGTTCATGATTCCTATTTATACTGTACTTGCTGTATAAATATATAAACTTTTTAAACTCTTAAACTTTTAAACTATGTTTACAACTCGCAACGCACGCCCCCCTTGTCGGCAGAGGTGACATTAGCAGCATAAGCCCTCAAGGCACGGCTCACTTTTCTGTCGCGACCACGCGGTGTGAATGCTTCCTTACCATAAGCTTCTTCCTCGGCGCGACGGGCTGACAATTCTTCATCAGATAGTCTTACATTTATGCTCCTTGCCGGGATATCAATATCTATAATGTCTCCATCGCGAACAAGTCCGATGTTTCCTCCTGCAGCTGCTTCCGGAGATACGTGTCCGATAGAGAGTCCTGAGGTTCCTCCTGAGAAGCGACCGTCTGTGATGAGAGCACACTCCTTTCCAAGGTGCATGCTCTTGATGTAGCTTGTAGGATAAAGCATCTCTTGCATTCCGGGTCCACCTTTTGGTCCTTCGAATGTGATGACCACTACGTCACCACTCTTGACCTTGCCACCGAGTATACCATCTACGGCCTCGTCCTGGCTACGGAAAACCTTTGCAGGGCCTGAGAAACGGAAGATGCTTTCGTCTACGCCTGCGGTCTTGACAACACATCCGTCTATGGCAATGTTGCCACGAAGCACTGCAAGGCCACCATCCTTCACATACGCATGTTCGCAGTCGCGTATGCAACCGTTCTCACGGTCGGTATCAAGTTCGCGATACATCAGGGTCTGGCTTCCTGCTTCTGTGGTATGCACTACTCCGGGAGCGGAGCGCCAAAGGATTTCGGCTTCTTCGCCAAATGCATCTCCTCCGATTGCATATCGGGATATGGCTTCAGCAAGAGTCATACCGTCCACTCTCTTTACCGATGTATCTATCAAGCCTTTGTCGGCAAGTTGCTTCATGATAGAAAGGATGCCTCCTGCACGGTTGACGTCTTCCATATGATAATGAGAATTAGGCGCGACCTTACAGAGCACAGGCACTTTTCGTGAAAGGGCATCTATATCGTCGAGTGTGAAGTCAACACCTCCCTCATTTGCTACCGCAAGCAAATGGAGAACGGTGTTCGTGCTTCCTCCCATGGCAATGTCGAGCGACATTGCATTCAGGAATGCCTCTCGTGTGGCCACATTGCGTGGCAATACTGATTCATCCCCATCCCTATAGTAACGGAAGGCATTTTCTACAATCCTACGGGCAGCCTCCTTGAAAAGTTTCATTCGGTTAGCGTGCGTAGCGAGAACTGAACCGTTTCCAGGGAGTGCAAGACCGATGGCTTCATTGAGTGAGTTCATTGAGTTGGCTGTGAACATGCCGGAGCATGATCCGCAAGTAGGACATCCTTCTTGCTCCAGCACCTCAACATCACTGTCTGCGACAGATGGATCAGCTGAATCGATCATTATGTCGATAAGGTCAAGTTTCCTGTCACCCACACGTCCGGCTTCCATCGGGCCTCCTGACACGAACATTGTAGGGATGTTGAGGCGCATTGCTGCCATAAGCATTCCCGGAGTGATCTTATCGCAGTTGCTGATGCATATCATGGCATCTGCCTTGTGCGCATTCACCATATATTCCACGGAGTCCGCTATCAGATCTCGTGATGGAAGTGAATATAGCATCCCATCATGCCCCATGGCGATACCGTCGTCGATGGCGATAGTATTGAATTCGGCTGCATAGCAACCGAGGGCTTCTATTTCTTTCTTTATGATCTGTCCGATTTCGTGCAAATGTGTATGTCCCGGCACAAACTGAGTGAAGGAATTGACAATCGCGATTATCGGCTTGCCAAATTGCTCCTCTTTCATACCATTGGCTCTCCAAAGAGCTCTGGCTCCTGCCATTCTGCGTCCTTCTGTTGTGGCTTGACTTCTCAACTGATTTACCATAAGATTTTTCCTGTTTTAAAATGCAAAATTACACTTTTTTATCATATTTGCCAAATCTTATAGCAAAATAATTATCAAATCCACAAAAAACATCCCCATATCAACCATTTTTCAGCGGACTAACCATATGGAGTAGCCGATTATGCATTATGATTATGCATAGTTATTCACAATATACATTGTTATTAGCGAAGCCAGGAGGAAGGGTTCTGCTTTTCCCTGCCCTTCCAGACCTCGAAATGGACGGATCCGTGTCGGGAATCGTCTGGGTCGGCTCCAGCTGTGCCCAAAACATGGCCACCTCCCACCTGCGTTCCCACAGTGACGTTAGCGGAGGAAAGGTTTCCATAGACAGTATAGTAATCACCATGATTGACAATCACTACCGTGCCATATCCAGCCACCTTATAGACGCCTGAAACTTTTCCGCCACATACCGACTTGACGGTAGCTCCGGTAGCTACCTCTGCGTCAATACCAGGATTATCATATTCCACTTCCGGCAACTCCGGCATTGCATGGCGTCCAAACGGATTGGTTATGCGCCAACTGCCGTCTACGGGACGTGGCAACTTACCACGGAGACTCTCGAAATCGATACTGCTCGACGTGCCTACCGCTGCCTTCTCTATATTCTTAGCCGTCGTGACTGATACAGGCTCTTCTACCCTCGAAGCCTCTTTTGCCTTGTCTTTATTCTTGTCCTTTCGGTCTTTCTTATTTCTCGAAGATTTTTCGCTATTTTTCTTATTTTCTTTCTTTTTCTGAGCCTTTTCCTTCTTCTTCGATTCTTTGTCTGTTTTTTCTGACTTCGATTTCTCTGTCTCAGCTTTCTTGGCTGCTGCCTTTTCTGCAGCTGCCTTTTCTGCAGCTGCCTTCTCTGCCGCTTTACGCTCTGCCTCGGCCTTCTCTCGAGCTATACGCTCTGCTTCTGCTTTCTCACGAGCCTTTCGTTCAGCTTCTGCCTTTGCCTGCTCTTGGGCGATGAGAGCGGAGATGGTTTCTTTCAATCTGTTGGCTTCATTCTGTTTGGCCACAAGATGAGCCTGCAGGGCATCGCCATTGCTACGCAAGGTGGCAACGAGATTCTCCTGCTTGCGATGGTTTTCCTCAAGTTGTTGCTGTGATTTCTGAAGTTGTCCGAGTGCTACTGTCTGCGACTCCTTCGCTTCCGCAAGACGAGTCCGCTCACTTCCCAATTGCTCTATCTTTTTATCTATATCAGCACTTTTACGTGCTTTCCAATCGGAAAACTGTCGCATATAGCGTATCCGTCGCATAGCCTGGTTAAAGTTTTCCGAAGCGAAGATAAAGGCCAGCACAGATTGATTTTTCTTGGTGAGCCTCATTTTCTTCACAGCCTTCAGATACTCTTCACGCATCAGCTTCAGCTCTGCTTCGTTTTTTGTTATCTCTTCTCCCAAATGCTTGATTTCACTGGTAAGTGATGCCACTTTCTTCTGCAGTCCCTCTACTTTAGTTCTTCCGACTGAAATCTCAGATGAAAGACGGTTGAGATCTGAAAGCCCGGTTTTCACCTGCTGCTCATTGAGACGAAGCTTCTCCTTTGTCTGCTGGATTTCCCTCTGAGTTGCCTCCTGAAGACGTTTGGCCTCCGCCGACGATCTTGGTGCTGATGTGCTATTCTTACTTTGATTATTTGAATTGCGCCGCTTGCTCTTAATGTTATTCTTCTGATTATTGGATGTCTGTTTCCTATTCTGTGAAGCAGATTTTTTCTGCCCCTGCTTACCCGCCTTCTGATTCGAGCCACCCTTCTTTTGAGTCGTGGCTGAAGATGTCCTTTTCTTCTTAGAAGTTGTAGTCTTAGTCTGAGCAGCCACAGTCCCAACAATATCAGTCGCCGGCATGACAGCTATCAGCAACGACATGGCAACGACTACAACGACCCTATGACGCATCCGCGCCGCTACTTTGTGTATCCACTTCAAAGAAAATGCCATCTTATAATTAATCATAAACAATAACCTTATAACCCCATAACCCTCAACTTTCGCAAGCGAAAGTTGAATTTAAAACTTCATAAGAGTCTTAAAATCCACTTTCCGATATTTTGATCCGAGAGCAGTGAATTCAAGAGGTGTTGAATCATAATCAGGATAGGAAAGTTGAGCCTCTCCTCCTAATTTTTTCTTTGGAAGAGAAATTTCTATGCCAAGGGTCCATCCCTTATCACCGTACGCATATTTAGTCTCCACCACAACTCCGCTCTGCTTCAACATGAGCACAAACGACTGCAGTTGCCAACATAAGGAGTCCATGACGAATCCATATTCTGTTCCCTCCACTTGCAACTCTGCTGATGGATATATCAATGCATCATCTGAAGGCATTGCTATCCACTTGGATTGGAAAGCAATTTCAGGAGTGATCCGACCATGTCCCGGAAAGGCTACCTGTCCCAACAGGATATCCTGAAGGTCACAGAGATATGCCTTCGAATCCACATTAAGCCCCATCAATGGTTGGACATTGAAGGTACGCGTATGTTTATTGATAAACACGATGGAATCTTGACCTACCTCTACCCGAGCCACTTCACCAAAAATCGGAGCTCGTGCAGAAAGGATAATCGATTCTCCCCTCTTCATATAAAGTTTTATGCTTACAGCCATTGGAAGACCATCAAACGTCAGCTTTCCTTGCATAGCCAAGTCTTTCCAGTCTGAATCATAGTTGGCAATTATTGTGTCTGTAGCTATGGCAATCTCCTCCACACTCATCAGTCGCGACACGCTTCCAGAGTCCTGTTCCGGCTCAGGTTCCATTATTTCCGCTGGTTCCCCGGGAGGACAAATTGCAATGGAATCCGGAACATTCTGTCCTGCTGAGTCAACAGCAGCGACAAAAACTACAACTAATGCAACAAATACCGCTATAATATATCTTATCCAACCCATATATCTTTAATAATATTTGATCGTTAATCGTTGATCGTTAATCGTTAATCTTTTTATTCCTGACTTTTTCGGCAATTTTCTTATTGTCCTTATCAAGCTCAAGAGCCTTTTTCCAACTTTCAAGAGCCTTGTCTTTCTGCCCACACCGATACAGTATGTCGCCTAAATGGTCCCAGTACTCCCCTGAAGACTCTGCATCTTCAGAAAGGGTCTCCATTGCCTTCTCCTGAATTTCTAAAGCCTCCGTGTACTGACCTTTCAGATATAGGATCCATGCTAATGTGTCGAGATATGTTGCATTGTCTGGCTGATCAGCCACAGCCTTTCGGCTTAGCTCCTCAGCTTTGTCAAGATCTCCGCCTCCAATGGCGAGATAATAGGCATAATTGTTGAGAGCCAATACACTCTCCGGGTTAAGGGCGAGCACTACATCGTATTCCTTGGCCGACCGCTCTACATCTCCTGTCTTAAAACTTCCGTCGCCGACCATCTGAAATAATTCAGATACTCGGATAAGGCTCTCATAAGGAAGTTTACCGGCTTTCTGAAGCATGGTCTGAGCGTCATCCGTCAGCAAAGCCCCCGGAAGTTCCATCTCAAGAATTTGCTGGTAGGCATCTCGTGCCTTCTCGTATTCCCCGAAAAGAGAACAAGCCGTGCCATAGACAAGCAGAAGACCTCTTGGCACCTCCGGAAGTTTTTCCATTCCCTTCTCACAAGTAGCTATCGCTTTGGCATAATCATCTACCGCAAAATAGAAATGAGCAAGACGAGTCCAATAGTCGGGATTCTCCGGTTCAAGGTCGGTAGCATACGACATCAGTTCCTGAGCACGAGTGTAATCACCAATGGTTGCAGAATATTGAGCACCAAGATCAAGCACCTTCGGCTCGTGGGGATATTGAAGTAGCAAACCATCAAAAAGACGTGCACCCCGGCGTTGGTCGGCTGTTGTGTCAGAGATGATATTCTGCATGTAACGTGTCATCATGTCGAGCTTTTCCTCAAGCATGATATTTTCACTCAATATGGCCTCGCGGCTTTTCTGGTCGTAGGCTGCAGAATCTCCTCTTTCGAGATAATAATTGGCCATCGTCAATTTCACCTTTCCGTCATCCGGATCAAGTGCCTCAGCGCGTTGATAGCAGACAAGAGCTGAGTCAGGCATTTCAAGAGCCTCCATCGCATTTCCACGGATCAAGAGATATTCTGTGCTCAATGGATTCTCCCTGACAAGGCGTGCGCTCTCATTAAGCAGAGCTGCGGTGTCTCTTTTCATATACATCAATGAGAATTTTCTCAATGCGATGTCTGGATCATTTCCTTCTATACGTTCATATCGCTCGAGAGTGGATATTGCCTTGTCTAAATCCTGTTTGGCTGTATAGTATTGTGCGAGCTGCAGAAGAATATTTGGCAGGCTCCCTGCAAGTGTGTCAGAACGCTCGGCTACTCTAATTGCCTCGTCAATATCACCCGCACGCGCCACGAGGAAAGAATAGTTCATGGCCTCTTCTGTCTCCTGAGGATATTGGTCTACATAAGCACGCATCAATGATATGGATTTCCCTACTTCAGTCGGGGTTGTAAGCGTATCATTACGAAGTGTCATCCGCATGAGTGCATATGTGTAGTTGGCCTCGGCATAGCCTGGGTCTGTCTTTGCCGCCTTCTTTATCAATTCATACGCTTCTGAAGCGCGACCCTCTGCAAGAGCCACACTCCCCTCTACATAGTAATAGCGTGCTTTAGCCCTATTGGCCTCCGCATCCTTTGAAGACTTAGATGCAAAACTACCGACCGTGCCTATCAAAAGCGCAATCGTTAAGGCCATCAATGTCTTCATATATCCTTTTTTCATTTTATTAATTTGATAATCCACTTACAATCCCATACAACGGAAGGCTCCATATCAAGCTTGCCTCGACTTTACCTTTTTTAGAGTGCTACGTGAAGCGACAAAATCTCCAAAAGCAGTTTCCCATTGCAAATGATATTACAAAATTAACTAAAACAATCGAATTAAAGAAATAAACCACAAAATAATTGAACAGAAAAGTCATGTCGATCTTTGATTGCTATTCCTTGGCAATGATCTTG
>DAAK01000156.1 GCA_001701075.1 Bacteroidales bacterium GP3
CCTGTGAAAGTTGAATATATTAAATATTTTTTTGTAAATTTGCATCATGAAAACAATGTTAGGATTCAGTATATCGCGTAAGAGCCTGATAATCGATTATATTATGATTATCTTGGGCATTTTCATGTATGCATTTGGCTTCTGCGCCTTCATCCTTCCTCACAAGATAGTGATGGGCGGACTCTCCGGTGTAGGCACTTTGGTGTATTTTGCCACTGACGAGAAAATCCCTGTGGCGGCGACCCAATATGTGCTTAATCTTGTGCTTCTTGCCTTTGCGTATCGAGTAGTGGGCAAGACATTTGTGATCCGAACCATTTTTGGAGCGACGATGATTTCAATTGCAATTTGGGTCGGCGAATCTTTTTTCATGAGTCTCGGCCATCCGATTCTTGAAGACATGTCACTGAGCGCAATTTTGGGAGCCATAATCTGTGGTCTCGGTGTAGGGACAGTACTGATCCATAACGGATCGACAGGAGGAACAGACATTGTTGCCTCGATGGTCAATAAGCTCAGCAATGTCAGCATAGGCCGCGCTATGGTGATCACAGATATGGTCATAGTATCGAGCAGCATCTTACTCCCCTTCGACGGCAGTTTCGGAGCCCGTCTGGAAGCAAGGATCCCTATCATAGTATATGGCTACGTGGTGACATTCGTAGCATCCTACTGTGCCGATATGATTGTCGTAGGCAACAGGCAAGCAGTGCAGTTCATAATTTTCAGCCGACAATGGCAAATAATAGCAGACGCCATCAACAATGATGCAAAGCGTGGCGTGACTGTTCTTGACGGCGAAGGATGGTACAGCAAGAAGCCTGTCAAAATCCTCATGGTATGGTGTCGCAAAATTGAAGCTCCCGGAATTATGCGATTGGTAAAGGGCATCGACGACGACGCTTTCATCACCCAAGGAGCCGTCAACGGCGTATTCGGCAAAGGCTTCGACATGTATAAGGTAAAAATCAAATCGAAGAAGTCTTAAAGTCTTTTAGCCTTATAGTCATTTAGTCCTTAAAGACCTTAATGACCTTAAAGTCTTTAAAAAATTATCCAAAACAATAAACAACCTAAAAAACTATGAAGAGACTGTTTCTCTTATCCGCCCTCATGGTGTTGTGCTCAGCTGCTTGGGCCAACTACGAATGCCGCGGATCTGTTTTTGACAAGCAGGGTGAGCCCCTGATTGGAGCGACCGTCGCCGTGCCTGGCACATCGACAGCTACAGCTGTAGACATCGACGGAAATTTCAAGCTCTCAGTTCCCGACAATACGAAGGAGCTCAAGATCTCCTACGTTGGCTTTCAGGACAAGACAGTAAAAGCCCAACCTCAAGTAGGACGTGTGGTGCTCGAAGCTGAGACTACAATGCTTCAGGACGTGGTGGTCACCCAGTCTGTAGCAAAGACACGTAAGACTCCAGTGGCAGTTTCCACTGTCGATGCTCCTTTCATCGAAGCCAAACTTGGTGGACAGGAGTTTCCTGAAGTGCTTAAGACTACTCCCGGCGTGTGGGCAACAAAAGACGGTGGTGGCTACGGCGACGCCAAGATCAACATGCGTGGTTTCAAGAGCGCCAACGTTGCTCAGCTTGTCAACGGTATACCCGTCAACGACATGGAATGGGGCGGCGTTTACTGGTCAAACTGGTCAGGCCTCAGTGACGTGACTTCTTCAATGCAGACTCAGCGGGGTCTCGGAGCAGCAATCATCTCCACTCCTTCAGTCGGAGGCACGCTCAACATCACAACTAAGAGCCTCGACGCGAAAAAAGGTGGCACAGTCTTCTATGGAATGGGCAATGACAACATGAACCATATCGGTTTCTCAGCCTCCACAGGCTTGATGAAGAATGGCTGGGCCATAACCATCATGGGAAGCCGTAAATGGGGCGACGGATACATCCAGGGCACAAAGTTTGATGCCTTTACTTGGTTTGTAAACGTTTCTAAGAAAATCAACGACAATCATCAGTTGAGTCTTACTGCTTTCGGTTCGCCACAAGATCACTGGCAGCGTAATTCCAACAATGGTTTGACAATCGAAGGATGGCAAAACGTGAAAAACTATATGAATGGCGAAAGCATGTACCGCTACAACCCGACTTTCGGTTACCGTCTGAATGGTCAGGAATATGTCTCCAACCAAAACCATTTCCACAAACCACAGATTTCTCTCAACCATATTTGGCAGATCAATTACAAGTCAAGCCTCTCGACCGCAGTATACCTTTCAATCGCAAATGGATACGGCAATAGCGGACAAGGACGCACAAGCGACTACCGCAGCCAGTGGTATGGCGCCAGCAATGGAGTCCTTTCTGACACATGGCGCTGCGCTGACGGAACATTCGATTATGCTGGCATCGAAGAAATGAACGCAGCTTCAACTACCGGCGCCAACATGGTAATGGCTCAGTCTATCAACAACCACACATGGGTAGGTCTCGTTTCAACTTACAAAAACGAGCTTATCCAGAACCTTAACCTTCTCGTAGGTCTAGACATACGCTACTACGCTGGTCTTCACCAGACAAAAATCAGCGACCTATTCAATGGTCAATACTACGTCGATGATTCTTCCCGTAAGAGCGTGCTTGCAACCAACAACAGTGCTGCAGCTGATCCAAACTGGCAGTATGAGAAACTTGGTGTAGGCGACATCGTCTATCGTAACTATACCGGTTATGTAGCTCAGGAAGGACTCTATGCACAGCTCGAATATAGCTGTCTCGACGACAATAAGCTCAATGTTTTCCTCGGTGGTTCGGTCAACAACAATTCAGATTGGCTTGTAAACCGCTTCTATTATGATAAGGAACATCAACGTTCCGAAACCCTTAACTTCCTCGCAGGAAATGTCAAGGCCGGTATCAACTACAACATTGACCGCCATAACAACGTATTTGCAAATGCCGGATATATCAGCCGTGCTCCGTTTATGTCTGCAGCATTCCTCTCCCGTGAAGTTTCAAATGCAGCCAACCCTAACGCCCTTAATGAAAAGTGCGTTTCTGCTGAAATCGGATATGAGTTCCACTCTCCGAAATTCACAGCCCAGGTGAACGGTTACTTCACACGCTGGATGGACCAGACAATGGTGAAGACTAATACGATGCAGGATGGCACACGCTATGTCATGAACATGAGTGGTGTTGCTTCCCGCCATATGGGTGTCGAAGTAGCTGCAACCTACAAACCTTTCCAGTGGCTTGAATTCTCAGGTATGTTCTCATATGGTGACTGGGTCAACGACTCCAATACTATCGGCTACTTCTACAATTCAGAATCGCAGCCTCTTGCCAACTTGAGTACTGGTGCTATCGCATCCGGAATCATGGCAGAAGACCACCTTTGGGCAAAACTGAACACAAAGGGACGTAAGGTCGGTGGTTCCGCACAGACTACTGGTGCCCTCAGCATGACTGTAAGACCTCTCAAAGGTTGGCGTATCGGTGTTGACTGGGTGGCATCAGCACGCAACTATTCCGACTACTCCATCACAGGCAGCAATCTGAGCGCAGGTCAGGAACTCAACTTGGGCAAACCTTGGGAAATTCCATGGGGCAACCAGCTTGACCTTAGCGCCAGCTACTCATTTAAGTTCGGAGGCATGAACGCCACAATCTTCGGCAACGTCAACAACCTCTGCAACTACAACTACATTATGGACGCATACACTTCTGCGTCTTCCGACGGCACTTGGCAGAATGCTTTCCGCGTATTCTACAGCTTCGGACGCACTTATTCACTTCGTCTCAAACTCTCATTCTAAGACTACGATATGAAGATTTCAGTTAAAAACATATTTTTCGCCTTAGGTGCGACTGCCATTTTGGCGTCTTGTGGCGAAAACTCCTGGAACGACAAACTGGATGGCTTCGAAGCCGGCGTGAACTATAACTCGCCAATAGAGGGTGAGTTCACTATGTCGGGCACAGACTATAACGCTGTAGCCTCCAATTCTACAAATAAGTCGCTCGCTGAGGCTGCCGGATTGAGCAATGCGCTCAAAGCTGTCGGCAACAATGGTCTTTTCTCTGCCGAAATTCCGGCAAAGGTATATCTGCCTGCTTTCCTCGCTTCAAGCAGTGCCCCATACTTCTTGGCTCCAGAAGGATCAAAGGTGAATGTCACTTACTCAGAGTCAGGCATCACTGATCCCATCATCGCAGAAATCGCAGGGGCTCAGAAATACACTGTATCCAAAGATGACTATATCTCTGCTTGGGGTAGCGATAAGGATTACATTGATGCTTTCGCTCCTATGACTCCAGCCGACAACAAGATTCCTACAATCCTCAAGAATGCTTTCCCTGATGCTGCTTCCGGCGAATTGGCTATCGTAAGCTATAACGAGAGTGCTACAAACCCAATCTTTATCTCAGATTCTGAGGTTGAGGAATTTGTGGGCGGCACATTCTTCCTTGTTGCTGACGGTGCTAACGGCGCTGGTCCCGTAAACTATAGCAAAGGATATGGGTATCTTCCACTCGTGGAAATGACTGTCGTAGACGGTTCTGTAAAATCTAACGAGATCAACGCTTTCACTTTTATTCCAACTCAAGGTGGTTACTACCTGAAAGACGGATACGGCAGATATCTATATCAGAAAGGCACTTATAACAATTTCAATCTTTCTGCTACGCTTCCGGAATCAGGCGCTATCTGGACAGTAGACATTGCATCCAACGGACAGGCTACAATCACAAACACCGAGGTTGGCAAATGGATTCAGTATGACGGCGGCTACAGCAGCTGGGGATCATATGATGAAGCCAAGGGTTCTCTACCTGTGCTTTATAAGGCTCCCGCTCCAAGTTATTATCTCGTGACCGAAGATGGGCATGGCGCAGGAACTCTGGCTTCCGACAAGGCTTATGGTTATCTTCCTGGTGTAGAAATGACCGTAGAGAATGGCATAGTCACCAATCCAGATCCAGCAAATGCCTATACTTTTGAAATAACTAATGGTGGCTACTATATCAAGGATTCCACCGGACGCTATTTATATCAATCTGGCAAATACGACAGTTTCAATGTATCAGCCGATCTGCCTGAAACGGGTGCTGTCTGGACATTGACATCAGACGAGAATGGCGTAGTCAAAATAACCAATACAGAAGTTGGCAAATGGATTCAGTATGGTGTCAACGGATATGATAGCTGGGGTTCTTATGACGAGGCTAAGGGTGCTCTTCCCAAGATGTATAGCGCAGCTGCTTCTACTATGATTAATGCAAACAAACCTGCAAAGGTAGTTGCCGGCACTCCGGTCACTTCAATTATCTATTCAGTTTATAAGTTCGATGGAAGCAAGTGGGCTCCGGCCGAAGGCGTGACTGCTCTCGACGCAGCAGACTATGCAGCTATGGGCTTTGCAAACAACAAGCTTGACAATGCTGATGTATATCTGCCACTCTTCCTGAAGGAGAATTGCCCGTATGCAGTGGAAGGTGATACCATGGCAGTTGTCTACAACGTGACGAAATGTACGGTTCTCGTATTCGACGGCCAGAACTGGACGATCAACAACAATGACCTCCAGACAAAGACCGCTCAATTCGTGAAGAAGGGCAATAACTGGGACTTCGTAAAATATGTAGGCAAGTCATACTTTAACTATACAACAGAGTTGATCCTTGACAGTCAGTATCTGATCGTATCAGAAGGCATTTGTGCAATACCGACAGCTGCTTCCAAGAATTACGGTTACATGTATACTGAAGCTGTCAATATTGTCAACGGCGTGATTGAACAGAAGAATGAAGTCAATGCATTCACTTTCGCCAGCAGCGCTGTTGTAGGCGACAAGGAATACAAACTTGGTGAAGGACAGTTCTTCATCGTTGACTCAAATGGACGCTACAGCTATATGTCGGGCACTTACACTTCATTCAACTTAGCTGATGCTCCGGTTGTGACTGACGGTGCTGTAGATCCTGCATATGTATTCACTGCGACTTGCAATGGTGGCCTTTGGACTAT
>DAAK01000027.1 GCA_001701075.1 Bacteroidales bacterium GP3
TTTCACCATTTATAGGAAATAAATTAATCGTTTAACACTTAACTATTAAATATTAGAATTTAACTTGATTAATCAAGTTAAATTCTAATATTTTTTTCTGCAAACCTTAAATCCTCTTCATCATCTATCTCATACCATTGCAGACCTTTCGGCTTCAGAACATATATGGGTAGGGGGTGAGGAAGTCTTGTTGTGGTGGCTACATCCTCAATCTCGAACTCGTAACCTCTCTTTATGTGTTCATTACGATTACGGTCATAATCATCTGCCATTGCCAGATAGAATCGATTGGATATCTTATGGATTCCTACGAGCTCACCATATGGTTCTTCTCCAGTTTCGCGCATCAAGGCCTTCTTGTCGGTAGAGCACTTTAGCAGATCAAGGTTCTCATCAACGGCTATGTAATACTGGTCCTGGAACTTGACGACTTTCGAGCAAAGCATGATATCCGGATGTTCATCTTCAAGAAGTAGAGTCAATGCCTTTGGTTCATATACGAGATCGGATTCCAAAAGAAGAAAGTCGCTTTCTCCGATTGCCTCGCTGCATTGATAAAGGGTCTCCATGCTGTTGGATTCGGCATACATCGGACTGAAGACAGTCTCTATCTCAGGATATTTGTTGCTTAGTTCCTCATACCATTCACGGTGATAGCCAGTGCCTATTATGATCCGTTTTATTCCTACTGAAAGCAGGTTCTCAATGGATCGCTCTATCATTGGCTTACCCTTGAACTCTATGAATCCCTTAGGCATATCGGTAGTGCGGGCTCCGAATCTCGTTCCTTTTCCGGCTGCCATTATCACTGCTGTCTCTATCATTTCTTCAATGGTGTTTCTATTCCCATTTCATTGAGTCCCTTCTCAAATGTCACGAAGAATGCTTCTATGTCGGGTGTGTCGATAGCTCCGAGGGAACAGAGCCTGAATGTGTCTGTAGTGGATATCTTACCAGGATAGATTGTGAAGCCCCTGTCATAGCAGTAGTCGTGGATCTTGTGGAAGTCCCAGTTCGGATGATCCGGATACTTTACCGACACTACAAGACCCGATTCCTTGTCGCGGTCAATGACGTACTCGAATCCAAGCTTTTCGATTCCATTATGTATGGCTTCGTTCACTCTCTTATGACGTGCAAACTTGGCTTCTTCCCCTTCCTCGAAGTATTCCTTTATCGCCTGACGTAGCGCATACGCTGTCTGTACGGGTGGTGTGAAATGCATTTCGCCAGTTCTCTCAAAGAAATCATACTGAAGGAAAAGATTGCAGTAGTAGGAGCGTTTCGGATAGTCCTTAGATTGCTCTATGAGTTTGCGGTCTCCGATTATGAAAGATAGTCCGCTCATTGCCATCAGGCCTTTCTGTGCAGATGCCATGCAGAAATCAACATTGTCTTTCTCTATGTCAAATGGTATCATGCCAAGCGACGATGTGGTGTCTACAATAAATGTAGCGCCGAACCTATGTGCTATCTCACCTATTTCCCTTATGGGATTGAGAAGACCAGTCCCTGTCTCGTGATGTGTGGTGTATACAAGGGCGATGTCCGGATTCTCCCTGAGTGTCTCCTCCACGACCCCGAGGTCTGGCCTGTCAAATATCGGCTGACGGAGGTCTATATGGGGCATTCCGTAGTATTGGCAGACTTCAACTGCGCGGGTGCTGTAGGCTCCGTTGTTTATGACCAGTATTTTCTTGCCTTCGGGAAGAAGTGAATTAAGGCATATGTCTATGTTGATGGTTCCTGAGCCACAGAAGAGGACACAGGTGTGCTTATCGGGATTTCCATGCGCCACTTTCACGAGGTCTGTACGCAGTTGCTTCATCAAGTCAGCGAATTCCTTCTCACGTGGGCATATGTCCGGTACGACCTGGGCCATCTTTACTGTGTCGGTGGTGGTGGCTGGTCCCGGATTGAGCAGTATGTTTCTTTTAATTTCCATAGTTTTCGATGGATTTCATAAAGGCTTCCTTGTTCTCTATCGGTGTTGTCTTGGGTCGGCCGAGGTCTTCGCGTGAGTTGATGCCTACCTTTATTTCTATCAAGGATGGCCCTTCTGTTTTGAGAAGATCTGTAAGGGCTGACTTGATATCCTCAATGGAGGATACGGTCACGGCATTCTTATAACCGCATGCCTTGGCTATTGCCGTTACATCAATCTTGAAACCGAGTGTCGGCTGACCTCCGACTGATTCATGTGCACCGTTGTTGAAGAGGACATGCACATAGTTCTTGGGGGCAAGGTTACCGATGTTGCTTATGGCTCCCATATGCATTATGAAGGCGCCGTCTCCGTCGAAGCATAATACCTTGCGGTCGGGTTTTGCAAGTGCTATTCCAAGTGCAATCGATGAGGAATGTCCCATGGAACCGACTGTGAGGAAATCAGACTCGTGTGCCTGTCCCTTCGCGTCGCGGTACTCATAAAGCTCCCTTGAGAGTTTTCCTGTAGTGGAGACTATGATGGAGTCAGATGGAATCGTGTCGACCACACATTTCATTGCCTCCTCACGGCAGACGGGATTTTCATTGGGAACCTTTTTCTGGAGCTTATAGGATCCGAATGTCCTTTTCTTGATTACAATCGCATGAGGTTTGCACGTTTTCTTGCAGCTTGCGACTATTGAATCTATTGCTGAAGCTGCAGCTTGGTCTTCTTCAGGCAGGACAAGCCACGGAATCTCCATTGCATCAAGCAAGGAGAGTGTGACAGCACCTTGCTTCACGTGCTGGGGTTCGTCATGCACACCAGGTTCTCCGCGCCATCCTATCATGACGAGCATGGGGATTGAATAGACTTTCTCGTCTGCTAGTGAGAGGAGAGGGTTCACGGCATTGCCGATGCCTGAGTTCTGCATATAGACCATTGGCACTTCGCCTGTCGCGAGGTAATGGCCTGCGGCTACTCCTACCGCACTGCCTTCGTTTGCCGTTATTATGTTGTGGTCGGGGTTGACATTGTCCGTGATATAGGCGCATACATTCTTCAGAAGGGAGTCGGGGACTCCTGCGAAGAACGAGACTCCGTTGGACTGTAATGATTTTATGAATAGTTCAGGCTTTACCATAGTATGGCGAAGCATAGCTTCGCGGTTATTGGTTGTTGGTTATTGGATGCATTATTTGGTGCCGGGGATGAGCTCGAGGATTTCCTTGATGGGCATGCAGAGGGGAGTGGCTTCCTTTGCCCGCTCGTTTATGAGGATTGTCTCGGCGGCTTTCTTCATAGCAGGGTATGCAGCCCGGAGCATATGGTTGGCGTAGATGACTATGTTGGCACCCCATTCGGCAAGTTCCTTTTCATAAATCTG
The DNA here is from genome assembly GCA_001701075.1 of Bacteroidales bacterium GP3. Classification (GTDB taxonomy): domain Bacteria; phylum Bacteroidota; class Bacteroidia; order Bacteroidales; family Muribaculaceae; genus Lepagella. Next base: position 3,315 of record DAAK01000027.1, read on the forward strand.
GTTGTATGTTGTGGGAACCACTACAATAGGAACTTTCGGATGCTTCTTGCGGAACTCTATAATGAATTCCTTGATGTCCTCACCGCTCTTGTCCTTGCTGTGGATCATGATGCCGTCTGCTCCTGCATCCACGTATGCGAATCCTCTTTCGAGGGCATCTGAAACTGGTTTGCCAGCTATGAGGCTCTCTATTCTGGCGATTATCATGAAGTCCTTTGTCACCTGGGCGTTCTTTCCGGCCTTTATCTTCTCGCAGAAGTGCTCGATTGAGTCTTGTGTCTGGATTGCATCAGTGCCAAAAAGGGAATTCTTCTTTAGTCCGATCTTGTCCTCTATGATTACAGCAGATACTCCATGACGTTCAAGTGTGCGTACTGTGAATACGAAATGCTCGATCTTGCCGCCAGTGTCGCCGTCGAAGATAATCGGTTTGGTGGTGCATTCGAGGATGTTGTTCAGGTCCTGAAGACGTGTTGTGAGGTCTACAGCCTCGATGTCTGGTTTGCCCTTGCTGGTGGAGTCGGTCAATGAGCTTGACCACATGCCGTCGAATGCCTTGCGCTTTCCACCTTCCTCAACTTCAAGATTCTCGATGATAAGGCCGCATAATCCATCGTGTGCTTCCATTATTCTTACTATGGGTTTGCATTCGATAAGTCGTCGCAAACATTTCATTCTCACTTCTGGAGTAGTTCCTAACGACTTCTCCTCAGCTACCAATCCAGTGGAGTTGATTCCTTTTGTATATGGAATTTCTATTACTTCGCCTCCAATTTCTTTCATCACTTTGAAGACTTCATCACGGAGTTCCCTATCAATTCCTGACTTCCAGTCATCACCATGGATAATGTAATCCGGTTTTATCTTCTTCAGGTTAGGAACATAGCTCCATTCATCTTGAGGAATGACTTCAGAAACGCCCTTGATGTTCTCGACGACAGCCTTACGCTGGTCGTAAGTAAGGAATGGAAGTCTTTTGCGTTCAGCTACGGCTTTATCAGTGTATAATCCAATAATCAAGTCCCCATATTTGGCTCCCTCCTTAATGATATTTATAAGTCCTGGATGCATTATATCAGCAACCATTCCAAGATAAACCTTCTTGTTAGCCATAATTTGATAATACTTGCTATATTTTGATTTAATTTTATTTGCTTTAGAAGTAGTAGAGGATTGTGGTGACGGAAGCTGGATCGATGAAGACCTTGTCATTTAGATTGAAACGGGCCTGCTTCAGCTTCTTTTCGGCTGTAGTGGTGTATGTGAATACTGCCTTTGTGCCATCCGGCCGTGGCATATCTATCGTTACGCCGTTGGTCTTGTCGTAGTTTGTCAGCACGATCACAAGCTGGGAACCATCAGCCGATGTATAGGCCGAGCCGAAGAAATCCTTGCTTTCGCTAAGAGTCAAGTCGACACGTTTGAATCCGGGTCGAACGAAGAGACTGTAGTTTCCAAGTACCCATAGGTTTGGATTAGCCTTCACTGATCCTCCATTTTTGAAGTCATCACTGTATTCTCCACCTACTGGAGTGGTCTTGATCAGTTCAAATCGGTTTTTCTGTCCATATCTTTCCACCGACATTGCTGTCCAATAGCTCCATGATGCACATCCCGCTACCGTGATGTCATTGTGGATAACGCGGCTCATATATTGGGCAATATCAAACTCTGTGGCGTTTTCATAGTTGCCATCAAGTTCTGCCGGTGCATCTCCAAGCATCGACCATTCAGTCTGATACACCTTCAGATTGCGAGCCTTAGCTGCTTCGGCAACTTTTGATCTTACTTGTCGCATTCCAGCCCATGTTCCCTCTGTCCAATAACTGTGGCCGCATATTATGTTGTCAAGACGTTTGATATCGCCTACATATGCATTCGATGTGGGATTGTAAAAGGCATTGATGGTATTCGATCTCGCATTGTTGCCGCCTGTTACATCGTTCCATGATGCTGATTCTGCAATCAGGATGTATGTGTCAAGATCACGGTCAGAAAGAGACTTGTCAAGTTCTTTCACGAGTTTAACAATTTCTGTGTTCTGCCACCCCGAACCCTCTTGGTTTGCGATCCCATTTTCCGCGACACCCCAATCAAATTGTGGTTCATTGACAGGGGATATGTGAGAAATGGTATATCCAGCTTCCGTAAAGTGCTTAGCCACTTCTGCCATATACTCAGCATATTGGGAATATGCCTCATCCTTTAGGTTGCCATGTGCTCCATTGTCGGAATATCCCATTCCATTTAGTGTGTATTGCACAAGAGGGGAGTTGCTGAAAAGAACGAACTTCTCGCATCCAAGATTCTTTGCTTGCTCCATGAAATAGCGTTGGCCAGCACAACTGTTCCAGTTATAGCTTCCGCTACTGAGATAGCTTTGAGCACGGCTGTTGAGCGACATGTTGCTGTCATCACCTTGTTCCTCAGTTCCGGCCCCAAGATTGACACGCCACATCGAAAGACCAATACCTTGTGGCTGACCATCTGAAGAAATATTCTGTGAGAACAGCAACTGTGCTATTTCATTACGGTTATCAGTCCAATATTGTCCTATTTGGTTGGGAAGCCAACAATCAGAAGCTGCAAATCCTTCCATCTCCTGATAAGTCGTTGCAGTATTGACAGTCACTTTCTGGGAGGTTAGGGGGAAACTTGCCTTTGGTGAAGTGACATCGTCATTCTCACTGAACCCAGGACGTTCAGGACCATCGCTTCCTACAGGATGCTTGGTAGACTCACCATGCGGCTCATCACTGCAAGCACCAAATGAAAGCATAGCGGCACCACACAACGCAAGCGTCATTATAGTTTTCTTATTCATTTCAGATATCTAATATTTAATCTTTTATCTTTAATAATTGATCATTGATAATTAATCATTGATCATTGATCATTGCTTTACCACCCTGGGTTCTGCTTTATAGCCCCATTAGAATGTTCCACTTCATAGTTCGGGATGGGGAAGAGCATATCTCTGTCTTCACGGAAACGAATACCTTTGTCGCTGGGCTCACCCTGATTCCATTTCTCATACATATCAGCATTCTCGCCAGTGTTGTATTTGACAAAACTTCCATTCGGGCCCATCACATTGCAGATCATCTTTTTCCCATTGGAGCAGTCCCAACGGCGCAAGTCGTAGAGACGGCATTGCTCATGTGCAAGCTCAAGACGTCGTTCTGCACGAACAGCATCTCTAAGAGCGGTTCCTGCGCTGCTGACAGCAGGAAGATTGACTCTACTTCTAACTTGATTGAGTGCCCATTGCCCCTGGCTGTCGTCACCAGTCTCAGCGCAAGCTTCGGCATACATCAGAAGCACATCGGCATAACGGAGTACTCGGTGATTGAGCGGAATCTTGTCAATGTTATAAATTTCAGGACGATCCTCAAGAGGAAGGAAATACTTGCGGATGATACGAGCTGATTTATGCTGTGCCGGATCTATGATGTAGCATTTATAGTAGTCAGTCGTAGTCCAGCCGAAATTACTGATATAGTCCTTATATTTGGCATCGTTGACTCCGCAAACATTTGTATTGTTGGATATAAACTTTGAGAACTGGTTTTCGCCGGCTATCTCAGTACACATTGTCTTGATGATGGTCCAGCGTAGACGCTCAGTATCTCCGGCTGCTATATAGGCGTTTTCCAAATCAGAAGTAGGTTGACCCCAACTCCATCCGTCGCCTACACCATTTCGACATCCAGTCACCACTGTCAATGCTCCTCCAAGTGCATAAGTATCACCTCCATATGCCTGTTGCACTTCAAAAAGGCTTTCTGCACTATTGTTATGTTTTACGCTCCACACGTCTCCGAAATTTTCCAAAAGTCGGTATTCTCCAGAGTCAATGATTGTCTTCAATGTTGCTTTAGACTCAGCCCATTTAGCTTGATATAGCTGCGCCTTACCAAGTATACCGAGAGCTGCCCCTTTTGTGACACGTCCATTATCTGCTGCTGCCAACTGTGAACGTTCCGGCAGGTCTGGAATTGCGGCTAAAAGTTCTTTCTCTATGAAATCATAACATTCTTCCTGAGTTGCACGCTCTTTTCCGGCACCAGTGCTTGCATATTCTGTCATCAAAGGCACTCCTCCGAAGTTTCGCACAAGATCGAAATAGAAGAATGCGCGTAGAAAACGCACTTCAGCCAAACGGCGTTTCTTGAGGTTTTCATCCATTGAGACTCCAGGTATTCTTTCGAGTCCAAGATTGCAAGTGGTTATTCCTTGATAGCGTGCGCCCCAGAAATTCTGGATTATGCCGTTCATATTGCCGTTGGGCATATAGTGGGAGAGTTCCTGATATCCATCGTCCTGGGTGGTATTGCCATCCCAAAGGTCATCAGTACACATATCTGAGAGCAACCACGTATTGTAGACTTGCCACCATCCGCCACCTTTAGCTATCTGATAGTAGCATCCGCCTACATAGGTCTCCACTTCCTCCGGGGTTGAGAAATAAGTGTCGAGGTTTTCCTGACCCCGCACTTCCTGATCAAGGAAGTCGTTGCATGATGAAAAAGCCCCGAGGCTTACAGCTGCAACACACGCATATATTGTCTTTTTCATTTTATAATTTAAAATTAAAATTTTAAGTCAACGCCGAAGAGATATGTCTGGGGTGTTGGGTATTTGGCATTACCGATACCTTTTTCAATTACACTTCCGTCATATAATGGACGTTCGGGATCCATACCGGTATATTTGGTGATTGTAAAAAGATTCTGTGCAGAAAAATAAAGACGTAGATTGATGTCGCATACCCATTTCTTTGGGAGTGTATATCCAAGTGTGATGAGTTTACAACGCAAGTAGCTTCCGTCTTCTACATAGAAACTTGAAACTCTACCATAGTTCTGATTCAGGTCGTTGTAGGATAGGCGGGGGATATCATTGCTTGTTCCTTCTCCGTGCCAAGCTTTGTTTAAAGTTCCTCTGTAGACGTTCTGTCCTCCGCCACCGGAATAGCGTTTCTTTTCCAAGTTAAAGACGTCATTACCAGTCGTGCCATAGAAATTGGCGATGAAGTCCCATCCTTTCCAATTAAGACCAATATTGAATCCAATCATGAGGTCAGGGTAGGGGTTACCGATATATGACTTATCTGACTCATTGAGCACACCGTCATAGTTCAGGTCTTTAAAGCGGATATCACCAGGTTGGGCATCTGGCTGGAGGAGAGTTCCATGTTCATCGGTATGGGAGTAAACTTCTTCCCAATTTTGGAAAAGTCCATCGGCAGTGTATCCGTAGAAGCGTGAGATAAGCTGTCCATCCTCATTGCGGATGATGCTTTCGTTAAGACCACCTCCTGTAAGTACCGGACCATCACCGGAGAATTTGATTGCTTTGTTGCGGACTCCTGAGAGCTGTACGCCAACGTCATATCCGAAATCATCGGCAGTGTCGCGCCAGCTGAGTGACAGTTCCCAACCACGGGCACGCATTTCACCGATATTTTGTGTGATTGCTCCCATCCAAGCAGGGTTTCCTGCTATAAGCAGACCCTGAGCTGCATAAAGCATATCGTGGCTGTTCTTCTGATAAAGATCAAATGTCAGGTTCAATCTGTTGCGCAAGAAGGTAGCGTCAATACCGAAATCATAGTCTTCTACAGTTTCCCAACGGAGATAGGGATTACCCATCTGTCCAACAATTGTAGAAGGGAAGCGTGTATCGTTGAAAACGTAGTTCACTCCATTGTCCATAGTAGAAAGGAAGAGACCGGGATTGATATTCTGGTTTCCTACCTTACCCCAACCGAGACGGATTTTTGCATTATCAAGCCAATTTCGGGTGGTTTCCATAAAGGCTTCTTCTGAAAGTCTCCAAGCTAAAGAGACAGATGGGAAAGTTGCCCACTTGTTCCCTTTGGGGAATCGGGAGCTTCCGTCGTAACGGATTGATGCTGTCAGATAATAACGACTGTCAAAGTTATACATTACACGACCGAGAACAGAAGCCAAAGTCTGGTAAGAAGTGCCACCGTTAGCAAACTGGTCGCCAGTGCCGGCACCAACTTCATGCAGAAGACCGTTGTTGCCGGGGATGTCCTGACGAGAGGCATTTGCCCAGTAGTTTGCATAGCGTTCAGCTGTGAAACCGGCCATTACTGTCAGATTGTGCTTCTCGGCAAACGTATCCATATATGTGGCAGTATTTGTCCAGCTCCAGTTAAGCTGATCAGAATAGTTGCGGTAAGCATTGTCTTTTGAGCTCTGCTCAAGAGCGTCAATATGGAATGCATAGTTGTATCCATCGCTACGTTGATACCATAGATTTGCTCCGAACTGAGTACGGAGAGTAAGTTGACGTATTGGTTGAATCTGAAGATACGGATTCATCAGGAGCTGGAATTTGGTTGAATGGTTATCCATACGTGCAAGAGAAGCAACCGGGTTCCATTCCTGATTGTTGTATGAACGTTGGAAATCATTCATTGGGTTAGCGGAATCCCATTCGTTTTCCGGACGATATACCGGGGTAGTGGGGTCCATGCTCATGGCAGCCGCAAATAGTTCAGGGGCTGACTCCCAACTTTCAAGGTTAGGCGCAAGGTCAAGACCTGCCTTTAGCCAATTAGTGAAATTGTATTCAGTATTGAGACGGACGTTCATCTTGTCCCAGTAGCCACCTTTGAACTGAGAATTGTTGCGGTAGTAACCGGCTGAAAGGCTATAGACATATTTTTCATTGCCACCACGTACACTGAGAGAGTAATTTTGAACGACAGCAGTCTTGTCAACAACAAGTTTCCACCAGTCAGTGCTGTCAACTTCACCATAATCGATATAGGGGGAGTTCCATGGAGCCACGCGGCCGTCATTTTCATAGCGGGCATAAAATACTTTCTCATATTCGTCGGCCCATGCTATGCTTGGCTTCGGTATGTATTGCCAGCCGGCAGATGCAGAAAAGTCAACATGAGTGGCTCCTGATTTACCTTTCTTAGTCGTTATGATGATGACACCATTTGAAGCTCGCGTACCATAGATAGCTGAAGCCGAGGCGTCTTTAAGCACTTCCATGCTCTCGATGTCATTATTGTTGAGGAAGTTGATGTTGTCTGTATTCAATGGTACACCATCCACTACGTATAGAGGGCTTGTGCCGTTGACAGATGTGACACCACGGATCATTACGGAAGGATTGGATCCCGGTCCTCCACCGGAAATGACTTGAACACCGGGAAGGCGGCCCTGGATAGCGTCCATTGCATTTCCAGACACCATCTCGTTTAGTTCTGAACCCTTGATGGTAGAGATGGAAGATGTAAGGTCGCTCTTTTTTGCCACGCCATATCCGACCACTACCAATTCGTCAAGAGAAGTAGCAGTTTCGGTAAGTTCGACATTGATTTGAGTTTGTCCTTTCACAGGGATTGAAAGCTCTTGATAACCCACATAATTGAATACGAGGGTAGCATTGGAAGCCACATCAGTAAGGGTATATTGTCCGTCAAAGTCGGTTGCTGTGCCTTTGCTCGTTCCCTGCACTCTTACAGTGGCTCCAATCAGAGGTTCTCCATCATTTTTGGAAGTGACAACGCCTGTCACTGTCAGTCCTTGACACCAAGCCGAAAGTCCAAACAGCGCGAAGAGCATTGTCAATAGGTATTTTTTCATGATGATTGTCTAAGTTTTGGAATTTTGAATTTGGAATTTAGAATTTAGAATTATTTCATCTAAGATTCTAAATTAGTACATAAATTATTTCATAGGTATCAGTTTAGCTCTTTCTGTGTGGGCGTCGAAGACGAGCTTGAAAGTGCCCCCACGTTCAAGGGCCTTAATGTCAACCCAGTTGTCGGGTACAAATTCCTTGCGATAGCTTTCGTCGCCCCATTTGTCAAGATCTACCTTGTTGCCATATTTCCACTGGAAATAGTCGGCATTGCCGGTGTAATGAGGATTGTCGGGGTGCACATTGCCGTAATACATGAATTTGCTTGGATCAGCACTGTCGTCAACTCTCCAAGTCACGAAGTTCCACCACCCATGTGAATGCCAGTTGTGGATAGCGAAATGCAAGTCGTCACCTTGATTAAGTTTCCAATCTTCAAGAATGTAGATATGAGGATTCTGGGAATCCTGAGTCATCTTCATGACATTATCCGGACCGCCATCCATCGGACCGAAATAGAATTCCTGCCACCATGGATCCGGAGCATTCCAGTCCCACCATGTATTCAGGTCATCTCCTCCGAAATGCATGTGCATCACCGGGTCGACGGCATCTGCGATCGAGTAGGGTTCTGCAGTGTAACTGCCATTGAAGGTGTCAAAAGTGATGAGATAGTAAGAGTTGGCTTGATTAAGCTTAATACGGTCTACCTCGTCAGGATTGTCTCCAAGCACTGAAGCATTGCCTTTTGAAGGCGCGAAGCATAGGGGACCGAAAGAACCTTTCTGACCAAGCAGACATATTTCTGTACCAGCTTTCTCATTATAATAGCGCACCTCATATTTATACGGACCTACATGGTCGCAAAGGATAGGCACTCCGAAGATGTCCGAATTCAAGTCATCCTCATTAGTCACATCGCAGAGCCACATTTTTTCCATATCCTGAAGTTCCTGCACCTTTACAAGGGAAGTGAAAGTGGCAGAGTGAGCCGCTTCGTTGGCCTCTCGGTCGTAGGCTGTTACAGTAGCAAGGAGGTTTGCTTCTTTACTTGGAAGGATAAGGTTTTCAGAGAAGTCGAACTTTCCAGTTCCGTTGCCATCGACACGGCGAGGGAACCCAGCCACTTGTTTTGGAGAATTTTCACCTTCGGTGATATCTACCACATCAATATCCACATAGTCCACAACTCTGTTGTCAGCTACGCTGAACTTAAGGTTGAAGCTCGTTTTCTCCTTGATAAGTACAATCACTTCGGCGTCAGGGCTTGTGGTGAAGTAGGGTGGTGTCCAGTCACCGTCCATAGTTATCTTAAGGTTTTGCGTCTCCTTACGTCCACCAACGTCAATAATAGTGATTTCCACATTAAACTCCTCACCGGCCTGATTTTCTTGAATCTTGAAAGCATAATCAAGATCATACTCCTTTAGGGGTTGGCCGTAGATGTTAATAAGGTTAATCTGTTTGTTAAGGTTCAGGTCATGGCATACGAGGGCGATAGTAGCGATACCGTCGTTGTCAGTGACTTTGCCGGTGATATTTATAGATCTACCGGCCTCAGTACGTTGGTGAGAACTGGAAAGAGCGAGAGCAGGAGCCGCACCATCTACATCTTTCCACTCATTGTCGTTGCTGCAGCCCGTCAGGGCAAGAAGCGCAGGCACTCCAAATAAGGTTACCTTGCGACACTTTGAGATTAGGTTCATTCGGCAGTTTATCTTATATATTAGGTTTGTAAATAGTATTCCTTAGCTGGAAAACTCACACATTTCGAAATCTGCC
>DAAK01000035.1 GCA_001701075.1 Bacteroidales bacterium GP3
ATCAAAGTCGTTGTAATCATTAGGAGTAGCAGATGTCAGGATTTCTCCGGCAACGGCATTTTTGCTAAGCTTAGCAAGTGGAATCGTAACCTCTGCCTTCTCCGTTAGATCAATGTTGGTAAGGGTCACGTTAAGCTTGCCATCCTTCTGAGATGCTGTGGCGTTGATAGTAGGCACCTGACGGCCATCGCGTACGTCGCGAACCGATGTCTCCACCTCAAGAGGAACGAATGTAGCATTCTGATGAGGAGCATACATCTTGAATACATGATAAGTAGGAGTCAACACCATCTTATCGCCCTTGGTCAGAACCATTGACTGCAGCACATTTGCAATCTGAGCGATATTGGCCATCTTGACGCGATCGGTATGGCGGTTGAATATATTGAGACTGAGAGCAGCCACCATTGCATCGCGCATTGTATTCTGCTGATAAAGGTGTCCGGGGACAGTGCCGGGTTCTTCATCCCACCAAGTGCCCCATTCATCGACAAGGAGAGCAACCTTTTTATTAGGGTCATACACATTCATGATAGAATCATGCTTCATGATGACTGGCTCGATTTCAAGACATTTTCCGAGTGTCCAATAATAATCATCATTGTCGAAGTTCGTAGCGGATCCCTTGCTGCCATTCCATCCTTTAACTGTATAATAATGGAGAGATAGACCCTTCATATGGTTCTTTGCCTTCCTCATCAACACATCAGTCCAATTATAGTCGTAATCGCTGGCACCTGAAGCAATCTTATAAAGATGATTTCCGCTTATATCGCGGCAATAGGTCTGATAGCGACGGTATTCCGAAGCATAATCCTCGGGAGTGAAATTACCGCCGCACCCCCAGCTTTCATTGCCAACTCCGAGATATTTCAGTTTCCATGGTTTTTCACGACCGTTTGCCTTGCGCTTTTCAGCCATCGGACCATTTTCTGCGGTGATATATTCAATCCATTTAGCAAGCTCTTCAACGGAACCACTACCTACATTACCACTTAGATAAGGTTCGCAACCAATCAATTCACAAAGGTTGAAAAATTCATGAGTGCCAAATGAGTTATCTTCTACTGTGCCACCCCAGTTGTTGTTGATCATAACCGGGCGTTCCTTTTTCGGCCCAATACCATCTACCCAATGATATTCATCGGCAAAGCAACCTCCGGGCCAACGCATAACCGGTACTTTCAAATCTTTTAGGGCCTGCAATACATCATTGCGGTATCCATTAGTGTTTGGAATTGGAGAATCTTCTCCTACCCAAAGTCCGCCATAGATACAAGTGCCGAGATGCTCAGCAAACTGTCCGTAGATTTCAGCAGGAATTGTCAGGTCTGGATTCACTTTGTCAAGATTCAGCTTAACTGTAGCTTTCTGATCGGCGAAAACCGGGAACGCAGTCAAAGCGATTGCTGCTGTAGCAGCAAGGGATACGAATAATTTCATTTTGGATATTGTTAGATTGTTTTTTCATGAATTATAGATTCACAAAACAAAGTTAATAAAAATATTTGTTAACTTGCAAATATTTCACTAAATTTGCTAAGAAATTAAATAAGAAGATGGTATCAGAATGGAGCCTACGTAAGTATGTGCCTGAAGATGTGAAGCTTTGGGATAGCCTTGTCGCTGAATCGCGGCAAGGTACGATGCTTCATATGCGGGGGTATATGGACTATCATTCCGACAGATTCTGTGACTGTTCATTAATTGCACACAAAAAAGGGAATCCTACAGCAATACTCCCTGCAAATTTGCGAGAAGACGGCACTCTTTGCTCTCACGGAGGACTTACTTACGGTGGATGGCTTACGCCATTCTCTCACTTCGACGGAACAGAAATGCTTGAGCTTTTTGAAATATGGCTCGAATGGTGTAGAGAAAACGGGATAAAAGAGATAATCTATAAGGCAGTGCCACATATCTATCATCGTATTCCAGCCGAAGAAGACCTTTATGCACTCTTCCGTTTCAATGCACTAATTGAGACTACAAATCTCTCATCAGTCATAGACATGGGGGATAATCCAGGGTTCAATACCCTCCAAAAGCGTCACTTGAAAAAGGTATCTTTGCTTAATCCATGGATAAAAGAGACTTCCCGAGCATCTGACTTTATGCCCATTCTTACTGAATGTCTCCGTATCCGTCACGATGCCTCGCCGGTACACACAGAAGCCGAACTCCAGACACTTAAAGACAAATTCCCTAAAGGAATCAGACTCTTCTTGGCTGGGACTGGAATTGAGCCGGAAGCGGCAGTATGCATCTACGACACCAACTCTGTAGCTCACTGCCAATACATAGCTACCTCTGAGGAAGGACGAGCAAATGGAACTCTAACCTATCTGATGTATCATTTGATACATGAAATATTCCAAGGCAATCGTTATTTTGACTTTGGAACAAGCAATGGAGATGCCGGTCACTTTCTAAACTCGGGCCTCCTCCATCAAAAGACCGGCCTTGGCGGCCGTGGCACCGCCTATCAGATCTACAAACTCACAATATAAGACAACATCATATGATACGTAGAATTTTATTTGCAATTTTAGCAACGGCATCTCTGCAGGTAATGGCTGACGAAAGGGGGGCAATAACGCAGGAAATGCTCAATGGCTTTAAAGCCGGATACGAGAATAATACTGCTAACAGGGCCCGACATAATGCCCTAAATGCTGCCGGTATTGAAAAATTGGCTTACAACGAGAAAGTACGCAACAAATTTGACGACCATTTCTCACATAAAGTGGAGACTAAGGGTATAACCGACCAGAAATCATCCGGTCGATGCTGGCTCTTTACTGGTCTTAACGTGCTTCGAGCTCAAGCTATGGCAAAACATAACTTGCCTAAACTGACATTCTCTCAAAACTACAACTTCTTTTTTGACCAACTCGAAAAAGCGAACCTCTTTCTTCAGGGTGTAATCGACACTTCTGACCTCCCGATGGAAAACCGTCAAGTGGAATGGCTATTCCAAAACCCTATTTCGGACGGAGGAACATTCTGCGGTGTAGCTGACATAGTAAGCAAGTATGGAATAGTACCTACCGAAGTTATGGCTGAGACAGAGGTTGCCAACAGCACATCTGCTTTCCGTAAACACCTTTCAACCCGTCTGCGTGAAGATGGTCTCAGACTGCGACAAGCAAAGGCAAAAGGAGCTGATGAAAAGGCTCTTCAAGACATGAAGACACAACAACTCGGAGAAGTCTACAAAATGCTTGCTCTCGCTCTCGGAGAACCTCCAACAGAATTCACATGGACAAAAAGAGACAGCAAGGGAAATGCATTGGAAACCAAAACATATACTCCCCAATCATTCTATCAGGAAATTCTTGGCAACGATCTGAAGAACAACTATATAATGCTGATGAACGACCCTTCTCGCGAATATTGGAAGCTTTATCGCATTGATTATGACCGTCATAGCTACGATGGAATGGACTGGACCTACCTCAATGTTCCGATGAAAGACCTCAAGGAAGCAGCAATCAAATCACTAAAAGACAGCACTGCAATGTATTTTTCTTGTGACGTCGGCAAGTTTATTGACCGCGAACGCGGTGTTCTTGATATCGAGAACTTTGACTATGAGGCACTGTTCGACACGAAATTTGGAATGAACAAAGCAGAACGCATCTCT
>DAAK01000039.1 GCA_001701075.1 Bacteroidales bacterium GP3
ACAGGAATAGACCCTTTTTAATATATTTTAACAATTGATTGACGGTGAGATTGCTCAGTTTTATTTAATTTTGTATTTTATTAGTATAATCCATCTATATTAGATGGATTTTTGCTTGAAAATTAGGAACAACATTAACAATTACACATAGGGTCACAAAAACTTAACAAAAGATGAAAATTTGTTATCAACGACTTGCGGGAGTAGCAATGACTATCATGCTTATGACCGTTTTTGCTCTGCCGACAAAAGCCGCCGAACTCGTGGTAAGAGATTTCCGGATGCTTCCGACTGATCAAACGGCTATAAACAGCGCTACGATGAAAAAGGATCAAAACGGTAGGACGGCAGCTCTGATTAAAATCTACACAAGATTGAATGAAACGCAGACCTATTTCGACAATGGCGTTATGGGTATTGTTGCAAGAGAAAACAAGCCTGGCCAGATATGGCTTTATATACCGGCACGCTCGCAGTCTATACAGATTACAAACCGAAATTATCCTCCACTTAAATACTTTTTTGAAGAAGAAATTCAAGCTGGTAAGACCTACTCTATGCAGCTTACTGCAGAAGGAAAGGTTGTGAATCTTGTAGCAAACGTGCGTAATGCACCAATCTATGTGGATGGAGATTCTGCAGGCGTGAGTCCGCTTGAGATATATCTCGGATACGGTGAGCATGAAGTTCGCGCTCAACAAGGAATGATGATATATCAAGGAATAATCAATATCACAAAGGATGGTTCCACTCGTTTTGAGCTCCCCATGGAAGATGAGAGTAAGAAGTATTCTGACGTGACTGTCACCGTTCCAGGCAATGCCGATATATATTTTGAAGGCAACAAAGTCGGTGTTGGTGAATGGACACAGCGTCTGCTTGGTGGCACATATTCCGTGGAAGTGAAGAAGGAGAATTGTGAAAATCAGATAGTCAATTTCCTTGCCGTAGCTGGCAAGCCTACGACAGTGGAATGTCCGGCTCCTGTGCCTTATCGCGGCTACCTGTCGGTCGACATCAGTCCGAGCACCGGTGCTAAGGTCTACGATGGTGACACAATCGTTGCCGAGCATCGTCTTAGCAAACTTCTGAATGTCGGTGAGTACACATTTGAATTCCGACGCAAAGGTTATGTGCCTGTGACAAAGACATTCCATGTCACCCGCAACGATGAAACCACCGACACCGTTCTTATGCAACGTATCCAGTATATCCGTCCAAACTCATGCTATGGTGATGTTGCCTTCACGTATGGCCCGATGTATGGCGTATCTGCCCGACTTGGTGGATTCTTCCATAATATCAATATTGAACTCGGCTATACGTTAGGTCTTGGCAGAAGCGGAGATGTATATTGGTATGAGACAGGTGCTGAAGGTTCCTCCGGTATTTATGACAATAAATGCACCTATACGATGGATGAGATCATGGCTAAGGCCGGCTATCAGTTAAGCTTCGTGAATCGTATTGGTCTTACTCCGCGTCTCGGATATATGATGCAGCGTCTGCGCGGTGGCCTCTACGGAAATGGAGCCATGTGCCATGACATGACTATTGGCGCAAGGCTCGTGTTCAAACCGGTGCCTTATTTCGGTATCTTCGTTGAGCCGGAATACGCAATTCCTTTAATGGTCAATAAACTCTATTCCGACATTGCATCGCAAGGTGGATTCTCAAAAGGAGGGTTCTATGTTAGTGCTGGAATGTCGTTCAGTATAAGTCTATGAAACGATTAATATTATATCAAACAATGAGAACGCTAATCAATCCATTAAAACTGATTCTCTTAGCCATTCCTCTACTGCTGATTGTCGGCTGCGAAACTAAGGATGATGGAATCTTCTTTGTGGGCGAAGAGCCTCAGAAGGCTAATTTCCTAAACGTAGACCAGGCACAGCTTACATTCTCGCCGGAGGGTGCAACTTATCAGATTCACATCACTTCCATAGCTTCATGGAAGATCTCCTTGGCTAATAATAATGCTGGCCAGTTTTCTGTGACCCCCGACTCCGGGAAGGGTGATGCTGTGGTCACTGTCACTGCTAAGGCTAATCCTACAGCAGCAAGCTATACAGCAGATATGCAAATAAGTCCTCTTAATTTTGAGATGGATCCTGTGACTGTCGTGCTTCGTCAGACCAATACTACTTTTTCTATAGAAAACTTCCCCTCTACAGAAGCTGCTCCTGAAGAAGGAGGTGCCGTGACGATGACAGCGTATAGCTCGCTCGACTGGGTTCTAGAAGTAGTGGAGCATGATGCTGATCATAATGTTGGTAATCCAGAATGGCTTACCATAACTCCTGGTCTGTCAGGCGAAGGAAAAGAAGGTAATACTCCTCTCGAATTCAGATTTACCTGGAGTCCGAACTACACGAATGCAGAGCGCACTATAAGGTTCCAGTTCAAGCCGTCTTCGGGCTTCAATCTCACAGATCTTCCTCGTCCTATCACTTTGACTCAAAGTGCTGGCACTCTTCCACAGAGTTTGAGGTGCGTGCTCGAAAAACTTGACGTTGTAAATGCTGATGTCACTTTGGAATATAGTTCACGTTCTCCGGTGAAAGATTGCGGCTTATATCTGTATAAAGTTGACGCTAACGGGGAAAGTGTGCTCGACAATACTATCCGTCCTGCAACTCAAAATGGTGAATATGCCAAGAATGGCCTATATTCTATCTCTATTCCAGATTTGCCTGAAGACACTCCATATCGTCTTGTGCCATTCTGTATCAACGAAGTGGGCACGATGACAGGTGATTATCGTGAGTTTAAGACAGGTATAAAACCTGAGAATATGGTTTATGAAGGTGTCACTATTGTGGATCCAAATAATGGCGGTGTCTCTGTTGAGGTTGACCTTGTTTCCGCAAAGGTGACGGCTGCAGTCACTTCGGATGTCGAAGCTCTTGGTGACAATCGCATCGCAAGTGCTGTGATGACTATCAATGGCAAGACGATAAATGGCACAGCCACTACAGTTGGCGAAGGAAGCTGGCTATATGTGTTCCAGGCAAATGATCTGATTTCCAACACCCAATACGACTATTCGATTGTGGTGACCAGCAACGACCTGCCAAGAAGTCAAGGACAGATGAACAATAAGACAGCAACATACTCCAGCAAACTGAAGACTCAGGGTAGAACACCTGGAGATGACGACAACAATAAACCGACCATCGGGGAATAAATCACTTGTTGAATAGCGATATAAACTCTGATTGATTAATTAGAAACAAGTAAAATAGAATATAATATAATATGAAACGAATATTCACATTGATGGCAGCTTTCAGCCTGGTCCTTGTCGCTATGGCACAGAATGCATGCGTCATGGTGTCTTCATATGATGCGAATACTAAAAAGTCTACAATTAAGGTTTTTGACCATACCCAATTGGCAGAGGCCTTTAATGAGGCAAATCCCAACGATACCATTTATTTTACGGAAGGAAGATTCTCTTTGTATGGCATGCCAATAAAAAATGATTATGTCGATAATAGAGGCGTTACACGTACTTTAGCAGTGATTGATAAACCGCTTACTCTTATTGGAGCCGGTAAATATTATGATGCTGATGGAAATGAGCATGCCACTACTTTATCTTATTGGGATTTAGGAATTAATCTCAAGGGTAACATAGATAATAAAAGTAATGTCACAATTGAGGGTGTTAGTTTTGACAACGGGGTGTTTGTAATCTCAGATTTGAATCAGTTGATTTTAAAAAACACCTATATTGGAGGAGGTTTTGATTGCGGAAATTCTGAAAATGACTTAACAATAGAGGGGTTATTGATAGACAGATGTAAGACAGATTATGTAAATATCGGGGATGAAATTATAAAGAACGTGGAAATAAATAATTCCAAGTTAGGGGTAATTACCGGAAAAGGTACAGAGAATGTCTCTGTAAAACTAAATTATTGTTATATAAAACACATTGATTCATTTTTTGAGGGAAATATTAGAAATTCCATTATTTCTTATGACAATGGTACTTCTGACGTCAATTTGAAAAATTGTGTTTATTTTTCATCATATGGGGCTAATCAGAGCACTAAAGTATCCTGTTTTAGATTATCAGATTCAGAATATGACAATGCCGAGGGGTTTGATAATAATCAATCCTCATTTCCATCGCTTGATTATAATGGTGATTCCATTAATATTATTCCAGATGATGGTGGTACGCTTGTGGGTAGTTTAGGTGGTGATACACCATACACTTTGAATTCGTCTTATCCTGTGCTTGACTATTCAAAGACAAAAATTGATGCAAATACGATAGATAAGCAAATTACGATAACAATTAATATTCCAGGTAATAATTAGGATGCCAATAAATGCAATTAACTTTTTAAAATATGAATTATGAAGAGATTGATTAATATAGTTGTATTGTTGGTAATATGTTCGGCTTTCGCATCTTATGCAGATACTGCTGCAGATCCAAATTCGAATGGAGTGGACAATACACCATTAAAATATCGTTTGTTACTGAATGATGAAGTGATAGTTGAGAAAGACTTTCCGAATGAATCTCCCTTCACTATTACCCAGGCATATCCGGAAAATACGATGCTTAAAACGGTAACTGATAGAACTTTCAGTTATATAATAAGTGAAAAGTCTGTTGAAATGCGTGCACAAGGAAAAAATACTTGTGCAATACAACTCATGTCAGCTCCAAATATTTGGGGAGTTCCATTCATATCTACGATAGAAGGTCTTCCAGTTAAAACTAAACTATCCGCTGATTCGATTGCTATTCCCGATAAGTATACTTTTAAAAAAGTAGATAATCATAACTTTAAGGCTTTTCGGTTTTCAAATAATTATTCCGGTTATATTTATGTCAAGCCTGATCAAGACTGTTATTTGGAAATTTATTATATTGGGGAGGGATATGGAGAATCAAATTTAGGCTTAAGTTCGAGATATCAACTTAATAAAGGCGTAACAACGAGTGTTTGGACAGGACGTAGTGACCATAACTTGGCAGTATTTTATGATACGAAAAAAGATAAAAATAATCCTGATGAAGATATTACGGTAGACATTATGTTGGAAGAAAACAAGGTACCGACTCCTGAAATCAATCTTGATCCTGACACTTGGGACCTGACCATCTCATGTCATGATAAGAAAGCAACTATATATTATACGACAGATAACTCAGACCCGGATACTAATAGTCCTGTGTATTCTAACTCCTTTAAACTTACTCAATTTACAAGAGTAAAGGCATATGCAGTGCATGATGGGTATGCCCCTTCAGAAATGGCTGATAAACAGTATAACGAAACTATTCTTCAAATTCCACTTCCTAAATTAGAGTATGTCGGAGGAAAAGGAAATAATGAGTTTAAGTTCACTAATAGAGTTGATGGAGTCACTACTTATTATAGGTTTGATTCCAACAGTCTTAATGATTCAGAAGGCAGGTATACTTATGATGGTAATCCAATTGTAATTGAGGATGGTACATTTATCAAGGCTTATAGCGTAAAGGATAAGCTCGCTGATTCAGAAGTGTTTGAAAGAACAATGCGTCTTTTAGATTTTATAACCATGACTCCTCAAATAGATAATCATCAGACATTTGGAGAAGATTATGAGAATTATTCAGATATAAAGGAAAAATTTTTAATATGGGTGCCGGAAGGTAAGGCTTACTATCGTATTAAAGCTGGTAAGCAGGAATTCTCTTCCGACGAAAATATTGACGAAGGAGAATGGACTCTCTATAATACTGAGGTGAATGATGGATGGATAGAATTGCCTGGTGGTGCTCTCAGCGGCAACCAGACAGTTCAGGTATATGCTGAGACAGAAGGTAAGGCCCGTTCAGTGGTCGGAAATTATTACACTGATTGGGTTATGGCTAAAAAGCCTAAGGCTGAATACAACAACTATCAGTTGAAGTTGTCAACTGACGTACCAGGAGGAATTATAAAATACAATCTTGGATCTTATGACAACGAAAACGCATTGACATATTCGGCAAACGATCTTCCGAATGGTATAGATGTTAAGGAACAATATGTTGTCACTTATTGGGTTGAGGCTCCTGGATATGCTGAATCACAGGCCACGTATTTTTATAGGGATGAGCGAAATTTAAATCGTCCGATAATAGAGTTTAAGGAGGATGGATATCTCCATATAACTCATGAAAAAGAAGATGTAACTCTGGCAGTGGAGTGCGAACCGAAATCGGTATATGAGCAGCCTGGCTATGAAGTGGTTGCAACTAATCATATTAAGTTCAATCCAGACTACAACACTACTGTCCGTGCCTCTGTGACGAAGTGGGGTTGGAATGATTCAGAAAAGTCTGTGATGACACCCTTGGAGAAACCGACAATTAATCTTTACGATAATAATAGAATCAGTTTTTGGATTCCATATTATTATGAAGATGTAGATGTCCGCTATACTGTGGATGGAAGTACCCCGACCAAGGAATCAACACAGTATACCTATGAAGAATTTACATTAACATCAGGTACTGTCAGAGTTGTATGCTTTATGGATGGTTGTATTCCATCTGAAGCGGATCCATTGAAGGTTTTGGAACAAGCTGCAACTCCAGAAATCATATTCAATTATGATAGATCAAAGGAACAAAGAAAAATCAAGCTTGCTTGTGCCACTCAGGGAGCTAAGATATATTATAACTTAAGTCCTCATGGTGACGGAATCAATGATCTTAACCGAAAGGAATATGATGCTGCAGCTAACCCGGATGGTATAGATGTTGGAGAAAGTGAATTACTCATTGCGTATGCAGAAGCTGAGGGATATAGAAGATCGCAAGAAATTTCAAAATGGACAAACGAAGGCTCTTTGAACACTCCTGAATTTTCTATCAAGGACAATGTCTTAACTTTCACTCATAATGACAAGACTGTCACGATTGTTCCCACTTTCTTTATCGAATCGGAGGACAATACTTACGAGCCGGAAGACCTTGTATATGATAAGGAAAATAACAAGATTACTTGCACCGTAAAGAATAATACCACTGTAAAGTGGCGTGCAGAAAAGGCTGGTTATTATCCTTCTTATGATAATTATACTTATCCGCTTGGTTCTCCATCACTATCTTATGCTGACGGGTATGCAACAGCAGAGCATTATGATGATCAGGTGACAGTGAAGTTTACTGATGGCGATGATAAGGAAATGCAGCCGGAGCCTGACGATCCTCTTAAGGTGAAGGTGCCATACAATACCACTATCAAAGCTTACGCTTATCGGAAGGATGCCATTAGCTCACGCTCAGAACAGGTGAAAGCAACGGATGCTCCTGTGATTTCAACTGAACTCTTTAAGGTGACTATCAAAGGTAAGGGTACACAGACTTTGTATTACACTCTCGACGGATCTTTGCCGACCGAGTCATCTACACTTTACGAGGGCCCATTCTATATTACGGAAACTTGTAAGGTAAGAGCTGCCGCATTTGCTTGGGAACAGGTGCCTTCTGAAGCTTCTCTGGATATTACTTATCGTAGAAGCCTTAAGCCAGAGGTTAAAAGCTATGATGGACGCTATGTCACTCTCGGAGCAGAGGAAGGTTCTACCATAAAGTATGTGATTGGAAGCAACAAAAATGTAAACAATGGTGAGCAGGCTACTGGCAAGATTGACCTTGGAGGCCTCAATGAGATTCGTGCAATCGCTGTCCGTTCAGATGCTGACGATTCGGAAGAGTTCTCTTACACTCCTGAATACTATGCCAACGAGACCAATGCATACACTACAAAGGCCGGGGTATTGAAAGAAGCCTTCAATTGGTGTACTGACCAGTCGATAATATCATCTCTCACAGTGAATGGACCAATACTTGGAACAGATACAGAAGACAACGGCGGTTACGCATTCCTAAGAGGTCTTCCAGAACTGAGACATCTTGACCTTTCTGATGTGACAGATGCCGCAGTTCCAGAAAATGCACTCAATGGAAGCAAACTAATATCAGTGTCTCTGCCTAAGACAATGAAGGAAGCCGGAGCCGGATTGTTTGGCGCTGACAACACCACTCTTTGTGCTCTGGAACTTCCTGGCGATGCCTTCGCGCCCGCTACCCTCCTTGAAGGTGTCAACAACCCCAATGTGCTTTTATATGCAAAGAGCAAGAACCATGTGGAAGAGGCCGTCAATGCTGAGGGTGTGAATGTGAAGAATATTATCGTGCTCGGAAATGTCAATGGTGTGAATCGTTCAGACAACGTGACATTGAGTCATGCAAATGCTTTCTATGCTCCGAAATCTTTTACAGCCCAGAAGATAACCTTCACTCGTCCATTCACAAGGGAAACGCAGATTGATGGACTCGGATCCGGATGGGAGACAATGACTGTGCCATTCAATGTTCAGACGGTGGAATGTGGCGAAAGAACCCTTAAACCATTTGGCGTGGCTAATCTTGATGCTTCAGAAAGTCCGTTCTGGCTATTCAAGGGTGGAGACACTGACTGGGAGAGTGTTTCCTTCATAGAGGCTAACACTCCATATCTCATCGCATTCCCCAACAATCCTTTGTACGACGATAAGTACAATGTGAATGGAAATGTGACTTTCAGTGCCAACAACATTAGTGTGCCGATGACTCCTGAGGAAAGTGATATGACTTCCGGTTTCGGTGCTGGCAAATATCTAATCGGCAACTACAATTTCATTGAAAAGGATCCTGATATCCTTGCCCTCAATGATGAAGAGTATTCTTACAATAACCATACTTTCCTCCCTGGCGGTATTTTCGTAGCTGACCAGAAGGATGTGGTTCCGTTTGAATGTTATGTATGGGGCGATGGCGGCGTCAAAGGAATGCCTGTATTCGATCAGTCGGCAGTGGATGATTTGTTGGGTGATACCGGTGTCAGAATCTGGAGCGAAAGCTATGATATCTACGTTCGCAGTGGCATAGCCATGAAGGTCAGAATATATGACACAGTCGGCCAGCTCATCCGTTCTGTAAATGTCAAGGCTGGCGAGACAGTCCGCATTCAGGACATCACTCCTGGTATCTATTTCGTAGGTAATACTAAAATATTGGTTAAGAAATGAGATCTATAAGTAAGTTGCTTTTGGGCCTTATGATTGTCGCTCTTTCCCATTCGGCAGTCTTTGCCCAGTCTGATGCGGCCAAGAAGGCTGAGATTGTAAAGGATAATCCGGAATATATCTACGGCGAAGGCGAGGGGGAAACCCCCGCCGATGCCGACCGGATTGCTCTTCAAAACCTGCTTAGCAAGATTGGCACCACAGTCCACACATCTTTTAGCATGACTGAGGAGGAGAACAGTGTCGACGGCGTGCTTGATTCGAAGAGCGATGTCAAGACTATGATGAACTCCTATTCTCAGGCTACTGTCAATAACACTGAGACACTCAGCTGGAAAGACAAAAACGGCAAGTTTTATCAGGTGAGATACATGCTTCGTCAGGAGCTTGACAAGATGTTTGAGCGTCGCCGCGACCGTGTTGAAGACTATGTCCGCACTGCCATTCGCTCTGAAGAGAAAGGGCGTGTGGATGATGCCCTCAGATTCTTCAATTGGGCTTACGTCTTGCTCCACTCTCTGCAATATCCCGCTGAAGTCAAGATGAAGATCAATGGCGAAGAACAGCTTCTCATCAATTGGATTCCAACTCAGATGAATGAGATCCTCGACAATGTGAATGTAGCCGTGGCAAAGGTAGGCGATGACAATACCCTTGATGTGCTTTTCACTTATAAGGGTGAGCCGGCTGCCGGAATTGACTTCACCTATTGGAACGGAAAGATTAATTCAAGTCTCAATAGCGCTAAGGGGGGTCTTGGTCAGCTCGCATTCCCACCCGATTATCCTATCCAGGATGTGATGCTCGTGATCGAGACAAGCTTTGCAGAGGCAAGCCAAAGTGATAAGGAACTTGAGATGCTTATCGGTGATTTCAAGCCTCTCCCATTCCCTTCCGCAAGAAAGATGATTGGAGTGGAAGGAAAATCAATGAAAGCTGATAAAGAGGCAAAAAAAGAGTTTAACGCTATCGCTTCCGCCGGAAAGAGAGAGGGTGTCACTCCTCTTGATAAGAAGGAGACTAAGGAATATCAGGATGTTATCGACAAAGTGCTCAAATCTGTAATTGATAAGAGCTATAAGCCCGATCCATCTTACTTCACTGAGGATGGTCTTGATATGTTCAACAAGCTTCTCGGATACGGAAATGCTTATGTACTTGGAAGCCCCGAAGTCGGTTTCTATCCTTTCGGAGAGAGGGTTGTGGCCAGAAGTGTCCCGATGAGATTCGACTTCAAAAATAATAAGAGGACTTTTATCGAAGATGTCACATTTACTTTCTCTCCAGAAAAGAAGATAGAGAGCGTTGCATTCGGTCTTGGTGCTACTGCCCGCAAGGACATCTTTGAGCAAGGTGTCGGAGCCTGGAGCGACTCTGTCAAGATGGTGATAGTGACTTTCCTTGAGAATTATAAGACTGCCTTCGCTCTCAAGCGTCTTGATTATATCAAGAGCATTTTCGATGAGAATGCGTATATCATAGTCGGACATAAGCTGGAGCAGATGCAGAAGGTGTCTGGTGATGCTGGCGGTTTTAGCGTAGTGCCCAAATATGAGTATGTGCAGAAGAGCAAGGAGGAGTATATGGATCAGCTGAGGCGTTGCTTTGGCAGCAATGAATATGTCAATATAAACTTCTCTGACAATGATGTTCAGAAAGCAGCTTACGGAGGCGATACATTTGGCATCCAGATTAAGCAGGATTACTATTCGGAGCATTATGGCGACCAAGGATACCTCTTCTTGTTTGTCGACCTGAATGATGCGGATAAACCTGTCATAAAGATCAGGACATGGCAACCTGAACGAAATCCTGATCTTACGCCAATGTTGCCAAAGAACAACAGGGATTTCGGTATCTACAGCAACTCGATGTTCCAATAATTAGAATGACATTCCCAATAATGGCCCGGACTTGATGGTCTGGGCTATTTTTTTATCCTGGTTATAAGTCCTCTGATTGACATTATTGATACGCCCAGGAGCAGGACGGTAGCGAATATGTATAGATATGTGGTTTGAAGGGTGAAGCATATGAGCGTCATGGCTACGCCGGAAATCAGGGCAAGGAGCATTATGCTGATAGCGCGGTGGGAGGGACGGTAGCCATATAGGCGTCTGTTGACGATGATGTAGACGCAGAGACAGACGGAGCAGTCTGCGATGGCTGCATATCCGAGCCCTGTAAGTCCGAAGAGGCAGTAGCCTCCACATGTCAGACATAAGGTAAGGAGATTTGCTCCTACTGATTCCATCCAGAAGAATAGCCGTCGGTTGTCTTTGGCAAACACAATATAACCCAAGGGATACATCAGGGCTCTTACTACTACGGCTAAAGCGAGAAGGCGAAGCAGTGGAGTCGCCACAAGAAAACTCGATGTCTGGAATATCTTGATGACAAGGGGGGCAAGGAATATGACGGCGCATGCTATCGGGGCAATCAAAAGTCCTACTATCTCCATCTGGCGGTTTACTACCTCACACATCTTGCTGTTGTCGCCTGAGACTGCAGACAGTCGGGGAAGATAGTCCATGGCCATAGCTGTGAAGACAATGGCGGAATATTGAGATGTCATGGTGTTGCACGACTGGAAGAATCCGACTTCATCCATTCCTCCATGGCTGCGGATATAGATATTGACGAGATAGTTGACAAGATTTCGGAATAGATCATTGCTCATCAAGATTATTCCCATAAAAAGGACTTTCTTAAGCACTGGCAGATGGATTTCTCGGTTCCAAGGAGAGGCCTTGACTTGAAGCGTTTTCCGTAATGATAGAAAATACCATGTGCAGGTGGAAAGCGCAAGAACTACCATTGCCGGGACTATACCTTGAGTTCCGAACAGCCAGTAGAGCGGTACGCCTATGATCAGTCCGACTATCGACCCTATCAGACTTGCCTTAGACAGTGGCTTTATGGCGTGCAGACCTTGAAGCACCGACATAAGTGCACTTCCAGCGATTGAGAAGAATACTGCTGCTGAGAGCATCAGAAATCCTCCGGAATAGTCTGTATTGCCAAATGTGAGGGTAGAGAGCACACGTGGGAAAAGAAGGCATACAAGTGCTCCTATCAGTGCAGAAATTAGGATGAGCGGACGTATTGCAGCCAGCACATCGGCAAGTCGGGAGTCATTCTCCTTGTTTTTACCTATTTCCTTGACTACCGATAGATTCAGACCAAGGGATGTAAACTGCTGGATAGTCAGTGAGACAGAGTTGAAAAGACCGGCCACACCCATCCCGGATGGCCCAAGTATTACCGCTACAAATTTCAGTCTGATGGCCGAGATGAGTATATTGAAGACTTGGACACCTCCGAAGATAGATGTGCCCTTCAATATATTGCGGAAACTGTTTTCCTCTTTTTTCTCTCGTTCAGTCATTGCAAGCGTATTTGTTGGAGTAGTCGGGAGTTGGGAAAACCTTATTCTTTTTTGCTTTTCTCTTTCCCCGTAGCCAATTGAGGCAATAGGAGAGGGGAGAGGGCACAACCCCTTTTCTCCATAAAGGAATCTCGCGCATGGCATGTGCTATCATCCTAAGAGGCCAATCGCAGGGATGCAAGCGAAGAAAGACTGCACCTTTGGTCTGCGGACGCGACGGAAGCTTCAGGTTGCGCCCTGAAGTAGTGGCGTCGTTGTGTCGTGCTATCGTAATGGGGAGGAATATTCCTTTGAGGCCGTAATCAAGACAATCGCATATGAAAACATCCTCTTCCCCGGAGGGAAACATTGCGCCAATACCAAAGTTCTCATTAAACCATATTTTCCCCTTCACTGCGTCTCTTCTGAACGCTATTTCTATGGATGAAACGAAATATCCCTTAGGAGGTGATGAGAGCGAAACAGGAGCGAAAGGATAATATTTTTTATTGGCCGACGAAGCATATCTGAATGCTATTATGTCAGCTTCAGGATGGGTGTAAAATGCGTCGATGACAGCTTGGAGGCTTTCTTTGGTATATAATACATCGTCGTCGCTTATCAGAAGAAGGGGAGCCGTAGCATGCGATAAGGCTATATTCCGATTTGTTGCCAATCCTTTTGTAGGGGAACTCAAAATCTTGAAATCACCACGGCTTAATGCAGATGGAATCTCCACTTCGACATCCGTCTGCCAGCTTACGAGATATTCCACTCCGTCTACGTGTGGATGATTGGCAGCAGCAACACGCTCAATGCCATCCTTGCCATAAGTGCAAATCATGACTTGCAGTTGTGGCGATGCATGCGAAATTGATCTTTCCCTCTCCTCCATACTAATCCTTTATATGCCTTTCCCAATGATTCTCAAAGAGAGGGGCAATGTCTCTGACATCATTATGTCTCTCCACGAGTCTACGCCCCTCTTTTGCCATCTTTTGCATCTCGGCCTTGTCTTCTATGAGCTTACGCAGACGTTGCTTTATTGTTGCGTCATCTTCAAGTGGTGTCAGGCAGAATACAGGCCGGGAATCTTCATGGATATACTCATAGTATTCCAGTTGCCCTCCTGATGCGGAGATTCGTCCGAATGCCATTGTCTGCAATGCATTGGTGGCTGGTGAATATGAGTATAGCTGGTCGATTACTATATGGCTTTTCCTCATCTCCTCGAGATACTCCGACAAGGGGAGATTCATCACTTTTTTCACTTCCAATTGCCCGGGCATTTCCTTCTCAAGTTGTTGGCAAAGTTCAAGCATCTTTGCTGTCCCTTTCTGAATCTGCATATTGCCTCGTATCCCTACGAGAATCCTCACCGGGCCATCGAGATTCATGTCAGTGTATTCAAATCTTTCGATTTCTATTGGGAGATTTGTGAAGACGAGCTTTTCAGGATTCATATGGCATCTGGCCGACATATCATACTCTGGAAGCACCGACATCGCGCCGTCAATAGTGTCGTAGAGATACTGGGTATAGCTGGCATGCTCCGGTATGAGCCATCCGCTTTCTCTCTTAGGATCGCATTTCACCAATGGTGCCTTTTCTTTCCCTATGCGGAACTCAGAAAACCTGAAAATGTCGCTGTATACGCAATCTTTGACAAAGAAATGGTCGTTGCCGCATAATGTCAGGAATACAGAACGATTATTTTTTTTCAGAATGTCATATATTATCTTCAATTTTCCGGGTTTAAGGCTGAAAAATACCGGATTTATCAGTTGCACCACGTCGTATCCTGACCATGAAGGAAGAGATGCCATGATCCGATATAAGTATCCGAAGCCTCCAAATATACCCGGACGGCGACGAAGTTCGATATCTGCATCAGTCTTCATATATCCCCCTTTGTCGGAAACAAGAGTCACTTCATGTCCCCTTTCCCGGAGTTCCTTAGCCAAGCAGGCATGGAGATTGGAATAATCACCGAGCATCAGTATTTTCATGACTTTGGATCTTGATGTTTAAGTTATTATTTATGTCTGAAGGGCTTTCTTCCGCTACGATATAGGGGGGACGGTTTTTAGATTCATTGTAGATTTTTCCGATGTATTCGCCAATGATGCCAAGGGCAATTAGCTGACATCCGCCGAGGAAGAGAATAGTGCAGATGATGGTGGGGAATCCCTGTATCGGTTCTCCGTAGATCAGTGTCTTGCAGACAATATAGACCATATAGCATATCGACAACAGCGATATGATGAATCCAAGCACTGTGGCAATACGCAAAGGCGCTGTAGTATAGCTTGTGATTCCTTCAAGAGCAAGATTTATCAGGCGTCCTGCAGACATATGCGTCTCTCCTGCAACGCGGTCGGCTGTCTGGAAGTCAACTCCGGTTTTCCGGAATCCTACCCAGCAGTACAGGCCTTTTGTATAGCGTTGTGACTCCCTAAGCCCACGTATGGCATCCACAACCTTGCGGTCAAGAAGCCGGAAATCCCCTACATTGGGAAGCACGTCGACACGCGTGCTTTTATTAAGTATGCCATAGTAAGCCTTAGTGAATAATTTGCGGAATAAAGACTCTTTTCCTCTTGAAAGGCGACGCCCATAGACATCCTCGAATCCATTCTCCCATTGAATTATCATTTCCGGGATTGTGTCTACGGGATGTTGAAGATCTGCGTCCATAATCACCATTGCATCCCCTGTCATTCTGTCGAATCCGGCAAGCAACGCATTTTCTTTGCCGAAATTTCTTGAAAGCCTTATGTATCTGAATCTTGAATCGCGCGAGTTGAGTCGCTTGAGCTTCTCATAAGAATGATCGCGGCTTCCGTCATCGATGAGTATGACTTCCCAATCATACTGCACCCCTTTCAGTCCGGGATGGGTATTGTCGAGCAGAGGAAGCAGCGCTGTATAGAGAGCGTCAAGCGATTCCTCTTCATTATAGACCGGTATGAGCAATGATATCTTCTTCACATCACAAAATTAACAAATTCCAATATTTTTTGCAAGTTATTTTCAATTTTTAGCGGGGTATAGGCGTTAAAAGACTATGAAAGATACTATCCAGCATAAGGATTGCATGACTATAGTGGTGCCTGTATATAATCGCCCCAATCTGGTAGTGAGATGTATGGAAAGCTTAAAAGCGCAGACATACAGGCCATTGCATATTATAATGGTAGATAATGCTTCTACCGACGAGACCTTGGCAAATGTAGATAAATGGAAGAATGCGCATGCAGATGCTGAGTTCTCCATAGAGATATTGTCAGAGCCTCGTCATGGGGCTGCGTATGCCCGTGAGAGAGGACTACGCAATGTGAAGACCGATAAGGTGATGTTTTTTGATTCAGACGACCAAATGAAACCCTATTGCGTGGCTTCAATTATGAATCTATGGAGTAGATATCCTGATGTCGACGTTATCGCATGGCCTGTAGCGGTGCATAAGGGTGATAATATCGAGATCACTCACTCTATTACGGGCAATCTGCTTGAAAGACATCTTGTGCATTCTATATTCCGCACTCTTGGCTACGCAATCAAGGCTGATTTTTTAAGGAAAGCCGGTGGCTGGAGAGGTGAATTTCCAAATTGGAACGACCTTGAGACTGGAAGCCGTATCTTGATGCTTGATCCAAAGGTCAAGGCATTCCGTCGCCCTTTGATGGACATTTATCCTCAATGTGAGAGTATAACGGGACTCAGTTTCTCAAGTAAGCACGGAGATTGGGAGAAATCGCTCGA
>DAAK01000110.1 GCA_001701075.1 Bacteroidales bacterium GP3
GATGTGCTTTGGGATGAGTGGGAACAGGCTGGAGCGACCAATGACTCCTGCGTGGCATTTCCGGCTCTTACTTGTCTGGCTGCAACTTGGAATCCTGATATGGCTAAGATATATGGCGAGTCTATCGGCCAGGAAGCTCGCTACAGGAATAAGAATGTGCTTCTCGGACCAGGGGTCAACATCTATCGTACGCCTCTAAACGGGCGTAACTTTGAGTATATGGGTGAAGATCCGTATCTGACTGCTCAGATGGTGGCTCCTTATGTCAAAGGAGTGCAGGAAAATGGAGTGGCAGCATGCGTGAAGCATTATGCTCTTAATAATCAGGAAGTGGATAGGGATCATGTCAACGTGCTTGTCGACGACCGTACGCTTCACGAAATATATCTTCCCGGGTTTAAGGCAGCAGTAAAAGATGGTGGTGCTTGGTCAATAATGCCAGGCTACAACAAATATAATGGCGACCATGCCTGTGAAAATCAAACTCTTCTTCTTGATATACTGAAAGGAGACTGGGGTTTTGATGGTGTCGCTATCAGCGACTGGGGAGCAGTCCATAACACTGAAAAAGTGGCTCAGAATGGCCTTGATATGGAATTCGGTTCTTGGACCAACGGACTGAATTGGGGTGCCAGCAATGCATATGATGATTATTATCTCGCAAAACCATATGAGAAGCTGATTTTGGAAGGAAAACTTCCGATGTCGGATCTTGACGACAAGGCTGCCAGAGTGCTCCGACTTATAATGCGTACGGAAATGAATCGGAATCGCCCCTATGGCTCTCTCAACAGCGACGAGCATTATGCGGCT
Source organism: Bacteroidales bacterium GP3 (assembly GCA_001701075.1). GTDB lineage: Bacteria > Bacteroidota > Bacteroidia > Bacteroidales > Muribaculaceae > Lepagella. The sequence goes on from DAAK01000110.1 coordinate 814, forward strand.
GCCCGCAGAATTGGCGGAGAAGGAATCGTTCTTCTGAAAAATGACAATAATTTGCTTCCTATCGCACCGGGCACTAAGAAAATCCTTGTGGTAGGAGAGAATGCCATTAAGATGATGACTGTGGGTGGAGGGTCTTCCTCACTGAAAGTGCAGCGAGAGACTCTTCCGCTCGATGGAATCCGGAAGGCGGCTTCCGACAAGGGAATTGAAGTGGTCTATGAGCGTGGTTACGTCGGAGATGTGACCGGCGAATACAATGGAGTCAAGACAGGTCAGGATCTCAGCGAGAGCCGCAATGCCGACCAACTGATTGCCGATGCTGTAAAAGCAGCCAAAGATGCTGATATGGTGATATTTATTGGCGGACTCAATAAATCTGACCATCAGGATGCCGAGGGTGTGGATCGTCTTGATTTTAGTCTTCCCTATGAGCAGGATAAGGTGATAGAGGCTCTTACGGCGGCGAATCCTAATCTTGTGGTCGTGACTCTGACTGGAAATGCCTATTCTATGCCATGGCGTGATAAGGTGCCAGGCATAGTACAAGGATGGTATATCGGCTCTGAGGCTGGAAATGCCATAGCCGATGTGCTTTTTGGAGACGTGAATCCTTCCGGTAAGTTGCCGATGACTTTTGCAAAATCACTCACTGACTACGCTGCCCATGCTTCGGGCGATCGCGAGATGTATCCGGGTGTAGATGGCGATGTGAAATATAAGGAGGGCCTTGATGTGGGCTACAGATATACTGATAAGCTGAAGAAAGATCGTGTGAACTATGCTTTCGGCCATGGCCTTAGCTATACAACCTTCAAGATCGGTCAGCCACAATTGTCTACAAAAACCTTTGATGGAGAAGGAACTGTCACTGTGACTGTTCCCGTTACTAATACTGGTGATGTTGCAGGTTCGGAAGTAGTTCAGCTTTATGTGCGCGATGAAAAGAGCTCTGTCTATCGCCCTTATAAGGAATTGAAGGCATTCGGAAAGGTAAATCTGGCTTCTGGCGAGACAAAAGATGTCGAGCTCATACTGGACAGAAATGCATTTGCCTTCTATAATCCAAGCGACAACATGTGGACCGTGGAGCCGGGTAAATTCCAGTTGCTTATCGGCAATGCCTCTGACCGCATCGAGTATCGTCTTCCTTTGGAAGTCACTGCAACTTCTCTTAAATGGCACGATTAAACCATTATACTACAGACTACGTTTTTCATTTTTAGGTAAATATTAAGGTTCGAAATGAATGATGGGCAAGAGTTCATGCAGTCTTGCCTATAATCAAAAATCCGGTTGCCTGTGGAGGCCGCCGGGTTTTTATTTGCAAGAATGGATAAGATTTGTTAATTTTGCGATATGAAGACTTTTATATATAAGATGTTCGCCTTGATGGCTTGTTTCATGACCCTGATGACTGCGGGGTGTGGAAAAAATGAATTTAAAATTGATTTTGAATTCCCGAAAGACCATATTGGCAACTATCTCCTTACATATTATTCATGGGATTCCAAAGGTAGGCGCTGGATAGAACAGACTGCTTCAATACAAGAGGGAGTAGCTACTGCTCAATGCATTACCCGCAACCCGACTATTGTCTATATCACCGATGCATCATTCCCTTCCAATTCGATGATGGTTTATGCGGAACGTGGCGACAATATCAAGATTGTCGGAGAACAGAAGGATATGGCGACCTGGAGCGTAAAAGGGAATAAAATGTCTGAACGTTGGAGCGAATGGCGAAAGGAGGCCTATCCGAAGAAGTCAAATAGCAAGGCATTTGGGAAAAGCATAGAAGAATATGTGAAGAATAATCCTTCTGATGAGCTTTCATCGATACTTTTACTTACGGAATGGAACCGACGTGAGAATCCCGAGGGATTTGTGAAACTTTGGAATTTGATTGATAAAAGTGCCCATAGCCAGCAGCTCATAGAGATGTGTGGTGCCCCAGACCTTGTCGGTGTGGAATTTATCACTCGGGCAGATGGCAAATTAGAGTATGCCAAGAATGCCTCCCTGAAGAGTATGCCTGTGCGTTCACGCGACAGGGGGTTAGATACCCTTAGATTTTCCAAGGCAAAGGGATCTATTCTATATTTTTATTCTGAAAACAATTTAGCAAGACGTGAAGCCGCAGACTCCCTTAAGACATTGGGAAAGACATACTCAGACTCCACTAAGAGAATAATTGCCGATTTCTATATGGACTCTGACAGTATGACATGGGTGAATGCTATCCGTAGAGACTCATTGAAAGGGGCTGTGCGCGCATGGCAGCCGCGAGGATTGGCCGAAGATGTCGTGGTTAAGATGGGCGTGACTCGATTGCCATGGTTTATTGTAAAGGATAAGCAGGGAAAGGAGACTTATGCTGGCGATGATCTGAAGAAAGCCGTCACAGCATTCAGAAAGGAAATGAATAAATAAAATCAAATTTCGCATGCGAAATTTGTAGGTTTTAAGTTTAGAAGAAATAAATAATAAGTGAGATGCTGACGAAAGTGTATTCAGCCGCCATATCCGGCATTGACGCCATCGTAGTGACGATTGAGACTGCGGTGCAGAAAGGTACGATATTCAGTATTGTAGGACTTCCCGACACAGCAGTGAAGGAGGCTTATACACGAATTACGACTGCTCTTCAGCAGAGTGGCGTAGGTTTTCCTCATAAAAGCACAACGATAAACCTTTCTCCAGCCGATGTGAAGAAGGAGGGTGCAGCGTTTGACCTTCCTATGGCTATTGGTGTGCTTGCCTCAAATGAGAAAGTGCCCACTGAGCATCTGTCTGAATATATGATAATGGGAGAGCTTTCCCTGGATGGGTCGGTTTTGCCTGTGAAAGGGGCGCTCCCGATGGCTATAAAGGCGCGTGAGATGGGCTTTAAGCGTCTTATCGTGCCTGAGGCTAATGTGACGGAAGCGGCAGTTGTGAATAGGGTAGAGGTGTATGGGGTGAAAAACCTTGCCGAGGCAGTTGGGGTGATAGCTGAGACCTCAGATATTAAGCCGACAATTATAAATACACGTGAGATTTTTGCTGCAGAGGCTGAGAATTATGATTTCGATTTCTCGGAGGTCAAGGGACAAGAGAGTGTGAAAAGGGCTTTTGAGGTGGCTTGCGCCGGAGGCCATAATATCCTGATGGTGGGTCCTCCGGGAGCCGGAAAGTCGATGATGGCAAAGCGCCTTCCTTCAATCTTGCCTCCGCTTAGTCTGGCAGAAGCCTTGGAGACTACGAAGATACACTCTGTAGCCGGAAAATTGCACAGAGGATCTATGCTTATGACCAAACGGCCGTTTCGCACACCTCATCATACAGTATCGCCGGTCGCCTTAGTCGGTGGTGGTACTAATCCTATGCCGGGCGAAATCTCGCTTGCCCATAATGGCGTTCTTTTCCTCGACGAGTTCCCGGAATTTTCCAGGTCAGTTTTGGAAGTGCTGAGGCAACCGATTGAAGATCGCACTATTACGGTGTCGCGTGCAAAATATACTGTTGACTACCCCGCTTCCTTCATGCTTGTGGCATCTATGAATCCATGTCCATGTGGATACTATGG
>DAAK01000106.1 GCA_001701075.1 Bacteroidales bacterium GP3
AGGCGATGCGGTCGATCATCGCATCGTCTTTGTTTGATTCGGGATGGAATCCGGCTTTCATGTTCATGCCGAAGAATTTGCCGAATGTCTGCCAAAAACCGGCTCTGAAACTTCCAAGGAATGCCTTGACTATGTTGAAGGAGCTTTGGTCTGTCTCCCTGTTGATAAGCTTCAACAGTATTTTACCTTGATTCTTTGTCATGTGTTTCACTACCGGCTTGTATTGCTCGAAGATGTCCTTCTCCAGACGCTTCAGATGCTTTTCTCGTGTCTTTTCGTCTGGGATTGTAAGAATATATTCATATGTCTCGCAGAGTGTGGCGAAAGCAAGCTTGGCGTATGGTAGGGTCTTGCGCACGTCGCGGACTGTCTTCCAATAATAATCTTCCTGCTTCTTATTCTTGAACTTCATCGGCGGATACACGTGGAAGTCCTTGAAAATTGTCATGCGTACGGAGTCTCCATATTCGTCTACGAAACGGTAGTACCCCTTGACTGGATTAACCTTGACCTTAATATCTCCTTCGTATTCTGGGATTTCCGGCACGGCGGCACGGCTCCCGAAAGCAACGGCAGCTAATAGCAAAGTCAATGTCAATCTTAGTATAAGTTTCATAGTCTTATTACCATAAAGCGCTATCTATATTAGAAGGAAGATGGAGTCTCGCCCTAACCGGAAGAGTGGTTCGAGGAAGGAGTGATTCGGATTGATTTTTGATTCTAATCTTTGGCAGATGGCTTCGCATCTTTCAGGATTATCTTTCCTAAGCCCTCTAATATCTTCGATGCTATCTTTATAGCCGACGAAATCCATCATCTTGTCCATAAGGGAAACGTTTAGCTCTGCAAGTTGTTCCGGATAATTATCAATTACGCTAACTATATCAGGGAAAAAATGCTGGAAATATGGCTCACGTCCATATGCGGCCTCGATAGCTCCAAGATGAATCCTTGTCCAGTCGCCGTGGCTCGAGATTTCCAATTCATCTGGCTGAAGGCGTTTTGCTGAGGAGGATCCTCCTACCACCGGCACTGTCAACACCATCCCCTCCGGGCTGTTCGACTCTATGAGCGTGCGTGTATAGTCACGTGTCTTCAGAGGTATTGGCGGGATTTTGCCTTGTATCCAAGCCGTCGACGCGAGATATGGAGGAATTATTTCCATTTGGAGTCCTTGTCCGGATTGGCATTCCGCAAGATGCGATTCCAACGGATTTTGCCGTCAAATAGACCTTTCTCTTCATCGAATGATGCGAGGATGAACATCGGGCTTCCTACGATGTGATCCTCAGGTACGAATCCCCAATAGCGGGAGTCGGCAGAACGGTCACGGTTGTCACCTTGCATCCAGTAATAATCCATCTTGAATGTGTAGCGGTCCGTTTCCTCTCCGTTGATGTAGATTTTGCCATCTTTTACCTGAAGGTCATTCCCCTCGTAGGTGCGGATTGCACGTTCATAGACAGGAAGATTGTGGAGCGTAAGTTTAAGGGTGCTTCCCTTCTTCGGTATCCATATCTCTCCCATGTCAGGACGTGTCCAGCCATATTCATTGCCAAGTGGGAACATTCCTCCAAGATCGTAGAAGCCTGTCTTTGATTCCTTTATCAGCTCTCCGTCTACCTCCGGCCAGCTTTCCACTATGGCTTTGGCTTCTTTTGTAAGAGGCACGTCGTAGAAAATAAATGGAACTCCGTCCACTTGTATTGGAGCATTGCCATGATCTTCTTCCCTGACTCCTATTTCCTGCCATTTCTCAGTTGGAATGATTCCCTTGACTGGGATTACATAGTTAAACTGTACGTTGTCGGCATCTTCGATCGGCTCGCCATTAATATAGATGACGTCGTCCTTTATCTGCAGCCGTTCTCCCGGCAAGCCTATTGTGCGCTTGACGTAGTTTTCACGGCGGTCGACAGGACGGACCACAACGTCACCAAACATAGCCTTGTTCGCTTCGATGTAAGCCTTAGGATCCTCAATCCCACGGCGTCGCAGCTCATAGCATATCTGGTAGTAGTCGGGGTTTGGAACCTTTGTGGCTACGGTGTCGCCATTCGGGTAGTTAAACACCACGATGTCGCCACGCTCGATGCTTCTAAGGCCGGCAAGACGATGGTATTTCAGCTGGGGCTCATCAATATAGCTTTTTGTGTTGATAATCGGCAGCGTATGCTGGGCAAGTGGGAAATGCAGAGGCGTTTGCGGCACGCGAGGGCCATAGATAGTCTTGTTGACCCATAGATAGTCGCCTACAAGCAGCGACTTCTCAAGTGATGAGGAGGGTATCTTATAGTTCTGCCCTACAAATGCGAATATGAAATAGACTAAGATCAATGCATAGATGATAGCGTCGAGCCATGAAAAAATGGTTCGAACTGGCTCTTTGGTCTTTTTCCACCAGGTCCAAGGAATATACCCTGTTATATATATGTCGATGAGCAGCAACCACAATAGCAACAGCCATGGATTCTGCATCCAGATCACCCAAAGAAAGAATATGAGTGATACTATGCCGAAGCGCACCCAGCGTGTCGGACGCACTTTTTTTAGTCGTTCGCGAAGGTCAGAAATAAAATTGTTCATACTTAGTATAACGGAATGCGTAGCCGTTTTATTTTGAGGAGTAATGGATTCAGAACTTAAGCATGTCTTTCATTGTGAAGAATCCTGTCTGCCCGGATCCAATCTTGAGAGGTCCGACTGAGAATTTCTTACATTTTTCTGCAAGCCATTCGGCAGCAAGTACAGCTCCAAGCGCAAATCCTTCTCTGCTCTTGGCTGAGTGAGAGATTGTGATGGTGTCTTGTGGAGAATTCCAGATTACGGTGTGAATTCCCGGCACTTCTCCTTCACGGCGATGGGAGATGAGCAGGGTTTTTGAGTCATTGGTGTTGTCTGTGTTTTCTATGTTGTCAGCATTCTCGGTGTTCTCATCATTTTCTGCTGGTTCTGCCCACTTATCGACTTTGTTTGAAGTCGCAATGAGTTCCTCGGCAATAGTGATGGCAGTGCCCGATGGGTGATCAAGTTTATGAATGTGGTGCACTTCCTCCATTGTCGGGGTATACTGAGGATATCCATTCATAATTCCTGCAAGATAGCGGCTCACTGCTTCGAAGATATTGACTCCGATGGAGAAATTAGAGCTATAGAGGAGTGCTCCCTTGCCGCTATCGCATACGGATTTCACTGCGGGAAGGGAATCAAGCCAACCGGTGGTGCCGCAGACTACAGGGACTCCCGCTGAAAAACAGCGGAGAAGATTGTTGACTGCCGTGTCGGGGCGAGTGAATTCTATCGCTACATCCGACTTCCGGAATGCCTTCGAGTCTATGTCTGCTTCATTATCTACATCTATTATGACACTTATCTCGTGTCCTCGATCGCGGGCAATGCGCTCGATCATATGTCCCATTTTGCCGTAGCCTATTATTGCTATTTTCATAATATTTGATATTATCAGTATTTTAAACCTATAACCTTATAACCCTATAAACCTATAACCTTCAACTTTCACATATGAAAGTTGAATTAGAAGCCAAAATTAATATTGTCGATATAAAGGGTCAATCCTTCAGTTCCTATGAAGGCTTCTCCGCATGAAGATGAGGCCATCATAAGTACGTGGGTGGGTGTTGCGTCTGCATCATCCCATCCTACTTCGTGCACCGGCACGAGTTTGCCTTTCGAGTTGCGTGCATAGTATGCCTTGTCGCCGTCAAGAAGTCCCATCCAAGGCTTATAGAATGTCTCTTTGGTGATATCTCCATAGTGGATGGGAAGCTCGTGTTGGCGAGTCCATGGGATCGACTTGTTGTAGCGTTCTCGTCCTGTGCCTACACGTTTCGCATATATATTGCCGTTTTCATCTTCCCAGCGTCGTTGAAGCAGCACGTACACTTCTGCATTATCTCGCCCTTGAAGCGTCTTCTGCTTGCTGAATCCGGTTGATTTAGTGCGGGTGTTCTCTGGAGGCATTACGATTTCGTAGTCATACACGAGGGCTTTGGGACGCTTTGTGTATGGAATACCCATCTCCATTTTGCCATAGGCTCCTTTCGTGGAAGTGACCGGCTCAAATAGCTGGCCGAGGAAGATGGAGCCTGCCACCATCACATCCATATTTACTATGCCAAGCGCCTTCACATGTTCCATCTTTGCCTCGCATTTCGCTACTGTGCTTCCTCCGCGTTTGGCAGGAGAAACTGTCGTCGACGTTTTAACTACTCCGCACACTTTGGCATAAGCGTTTGAGTTTGCCCAGGGAGAGCCTCCGGTGTTCTTATAAGCTTTGTTCCCGTTGACCGTTGCTGTCGGTGCTATTTCATATAAGGTCTTTCCATTGCCTCCGATAATCTTGGATTCGGTGATATGTCGGGTCACCCAGTTTTCCATATCTCCATATTTGATAGGCTCAAGCCTGAGAGCTTGTGCTGTGAATAAGGAAGAGAGACAAATAAAAAGAAGTGAGATAGATTTATTCATACTTTATCTGGAGGAGATTGAAGTGTAATCGGTTGTTTTGAAGATTTTGCCGTTTTCTATGATGGCCTCGCGCAGGTGTTTTTGTGATGATTCCTCGAGTCTCATAATAATTGAATCAATTGAGAGTGTGGATTCATCTGTTTCGGCAAGGATTTTGTCGGGGGGTGTGATATCGAGGGCTTCAGGGCTGAATTTTTCACCGAAACTGAGCCAGCATCCGGCCTTAATATATATTTCGGCTATGGTCGGCTTGTTGCGGAATCCATGTATGACCCATGGTTGTTCGGGATTCAGGTCTTTCTTCATCCCGGTGATTATGTCGTGGGCTTTGACTGCATGGATGATAAGAGGTTTTTTGAGTCTTTCTGCAAGAAGTGCTTGCTTGCGGAATGCAAGCATCTGTGTAGCAAGTAGCCCTCCCTTAGATAGATCGATGCCACATTCCCCAATGGCAGCGACAAATGGTGAGGCTGCTGCAGCTACGAGCTCTACCCATATCTCGTCTTTGATTCGCATATTGTCTGCACAAAAGAGATCAAGATCCCATGGATGAAGACCAACCGACCATAGTTGGGATCCTTGCGCGACGAACCCTATCGGCGATGTCGATATGATAGCGGTTGGATCGGGCGCATTGCGGTGTGTATGGCAATCAAGAATCATATTGGTATAACAATTATAAAAAGAGATTTTCCTTACATTTGATGTAACGAAAAAAGAGCAGTATGCGACCGAAGTCAACAATACTGCTCTTCCTCTCTCCTCGGCGGTGCGGACGGGACTTGAACCCGCGACCTCCGGCGTGACAGGCCGGCATTCTAACCAGCTGAACTACCGCACCAATTTCCTTTTGTGGAGTTGCTAACAGGTTTTCTTCCCGTTTGCGAGTGCAAAATTACAACAAATTTCTCATCCGTGCAAATTTTTTTACTATTTTTTTTGAATTATTTTTAGAGACTTGTTGTAACTTGTTATTCTTCATCTATATAAAAATCGTGAATTCTTTCTGTAGTTATGAGCCGAGACCTAAGTTTATGGGGTTGCCAAGGTCTCTTCGAGGAAATCTTTCAGGCTGACGGTGAAAGTTGAGGAGGAGCGGGCTGCCACAACTCCGGCTCCTGTTGAGACATTGCTGTAGCCCCACATTTGCTCGGCTAATCCGAATTCTGCGAATTCTCCTGAGATGCTTTCAGCGCTTTGCCACCTGTAGTTCATCCAGTTGTAGTAGCTTTCAGATATTGAATAGAGTGTGAAGACAAAACCGAGATCTAAAAATTTCGGATTCCCGTCCCATTTGCTTATGTTAAAACTGCAGTTCTCAAATCCTATATGCAAGTCTTTCGTTTTCCCCTCAAACTGCCGGTTGCTAAAGTATAAAGATCTATACTGCTCTCCATAATCCATGACATCATCGAAAGCTCCGATAAATTCTGAGAAGAATTGATCCTTACAATAATAGCTTCCCTCATAAAAACCGACCAAAACAGGGTTAGTTTCCCGACGCGTTAAATCTTGAGGGTCATCTTCTTCATCGGTATATATTAGATCTTTTGGAAAGAAGATATTGTAAATAAGGCTATAATAGCTATTGTTGCCTTTATGGTTGGGGAGTGTTAAGGTGATAGGAAGATTGAATTTGAAATCTGCAGAGATTCCCCTTTCGTCAGTATCCGCATACGAAAAGTTCTTCACTATGGGTCTGTAAATGAGATCCGTAATCTGAGTGGCGTTTGGCACTATGACTTCAGCTTCGGCAGCGCCATATGTATCGCTGTAGGCTTCAATCCTTATTGTGTCTCCCTCAAGTGGTATATAGTCTGTGTCTGTCAGTTGTCCATTCGCATATATTTGGACTGTAGCATCCTTCACTGAATGGTCAAATTCTCCTTTTTCGTCGGTATAGACCCATGTGCGTGTGACAGAGACTTCAATAGGCTCACCTGCAGTGATTAGCGAATTGAGACATAACATCGGCTTTGTGTCTATGAGAGGCTCGAAGTCCTCATAGCATCCCGTCAAGAGCAATGGTAGAGATAGTATGATGATTTTTCTTAAAATAGCCATGTGTAAGATACTGAAGGTATAATTGGTATTAATTTGAGTTTCTGAAACACTGGTTTTCCATGTTCCTGTACATATTCCCACAATCCCTCTGTGGTTTCGACCCATTTCCCTGTGCCATCCTTATATCCAGTCACTATTGCTATAGTGTTCATGTTGCAATAGGCATTGTAGAGTCCGAATGTCCAGTATCCATGGCCGTTCTTCACGTTGCATGAGAGGTCGAGCCGATGATAGAATGGGAGTTGATAATTATTGATTTTTGCTTTTAATGGAGCTTGAATTTCATACCCTATGTCGTTAGGGAAGTCAGGCGATTCGAATCGTTGTGGCAAAAGCGTGAAATGATTGCCTGAATGTCCTGTCCAGAGAGCATTGATTGAAACATTTTCGCTAATCTCCCAGTTAAGGAATGCCTTTATAGTATGGCGATGATCGAATCGGGCAGGATAAGGGTTGCCTCCATTGCGTTCTGCAAATTGTCGGTCAGACCACGCCAAGGAGTAGGAGAGATGTCCCGTAAGCTTTCCTGTTTTTTTCTCTATCATCAAGTCGATTCCTTTTGCTGTGCCCTTTCCTGAACACAACTTTTGACTCCAAGATCCTGTAGGAACGAGAAGATAATATTCATCTCTGAAATCCATAAGATTGTGCATAAACTTGTAATATCCATCTATTGAGACTGCATAGTCACCCCCATCTGTTTGCCAATACCCTCCAATGCCGATTTTATCTGCTGTCATCGGCTTCAGATCACCGATTGCCGGCACCCATCTGTCGCTAGGAAGCGATAGATATGTCTCATCCATTCTGTGCACGTACTGCACTGTCCTGCTATATGCTGCTTTTAGTGACCAGGATGAAGATGGCATATAACTGAATGAGAATCTTGGAGAAATTCCCCATTTGTTCCTGTTGTTGATGTTGAAAAGCGAGGCGTGTATGCCTCCTTCGATATGGAATTTGTCGGAAATCTTCCAATGATCTTCTATATAGGCATCAGCTTCGTTTGCGCTGATGTATTTCCCTGGGACTTTGGAGGAGAATGTGGTGTCGTTGTATGCAATTTCTTTTTGCAGGCGATCTGGAAGAAAAGAGTGAAGGGCATATGAGGCTCCAAATCTTAAGGATATGTTGTCTGAAGGATGCAACCTGAAGTCTCCTCGTGCGGAAAAAGTGTTGATATAGTTGGTGCTTTTCATTTTATCCCTTTCGGAGATTGTATCTTTTGCTGTCGCACTCTTTTCAAGAATATCATATCCCATATGAGAAAAATACCTTGTGTACGCTAAAGAAAATTCACTTGACAAATTCGTGCCGAATTTATGGTTGAGGCCTCCCTGTATAAGCATATTGCCCCAGTTGAAGCTATGCTCTTCCTTATAATCATTGGGGGCATTGTAGTTGCCTTTTGTGACAACCTTGAAATAATCATCCCCATAATATGCATTGACAAATGCGCTTGTGCGATCAGAAAGTCTGTGCTCCACTTTTGCATTGAAGTCCATGAAGTGATAGCGAAAAGTATTTTTTTCTTCCGTTCTTTTGCTGTTTACAATCGCCAATATAGGTACAGTCAGTACATCATACCAAGATCGGCGTAGACCAACAACGTAGCTTGTCTTGTTGCCAATTGGTCCCGATATATTGAAGGCACCTGCAGTAGGACCGAGTCTTGCTGACCCATGGTGACCGTTGCGGTTGCCGTTCTTGAGTTGAACATCAAGGAAAGAAGATAGTCGCCCGTCGTATCTTGCTGGCACGGATGTCCGGTAGAAATCGCTCTGCTTTACAATGTCGGTGTTGAAAGGGGAAAAGAGTCCAGCGAAATGCTCCACTTGATAGAGTGGTACATTGTCGAGCATATACATATTTTCATCAGCATTGCCGCCATGCACGTTCATCCCGGCAATTCCGGCTGTGGATTCGGTCACACCTGGAAGAATCTGGACAGCCTTAATAAGATCCGGTTCGCCAAACAGAGCTGGAGTATTCTTGATGTCTGCTGCACTAAGTGTGCTTACACCAAGTTTCGCGGTCTCAAGATGATGATTCTCTGATTGTGATACCACTTCCACTGGCTCAAGCATTGTGATCTGGACGCTGTCTGAGACATGAATTTTAGATACGCTACGTTTTTGGGGCGCAGGAGTTTTCTTTGTCTGCGCCCTGCTTTTCTTCCTTTTCAGTATGACGTTTTTTCCCCTCAATTCATATTTTATGTCTGATCCGCGGAATATATCGTCAAGTACTTTCTTCAAAGGCTTTTTATTAGCATCAATGGTAATCCTCATATCCTTAAGCAATTCCGAGGGATAGACAAAGTTTTTGTCAGTCTGCTCCATGATGCCTCGGAATACCTCAGATGCCGGCTTATTCACTGCCCTTATGGTTACATTTTGCGCCATTATCCCGGAAGTGCAAAGGATAAGTCCGATAATTAGGATTAATTTTCTCATTACTCTTGTATGATTATTCCAAGATTATCAAATCGATGTCAAGAATATCGTTGATTGTATCCACGAGGTCTGATGCAGACCCTTCATAGTGAAGCGATAGGGTGTATTCTTCAGCATTGGCAGGCAAGTTTATGACTTCAACTCCATATACTTCCTTGATTTTAGCCACTATTGTGGGTAAAGATGCCTCCTCGAAATCAATGACCCTTATAATTTCTGAGGCAGGAAGAGATGTCGGTTGCGCTTGCTCCATTTCTGTGGTTGGAGCAATAAAATAATTCTGCTTGATTAGCACTGTAGCCGTAGCGGTCAAGACTACTGCAGCTATGCAAGCTGCTGCTATCCGTGATTGTGTCCACCATCGCGAAGCCGCCGGCTTAATGCGTCTGAGCGCTGGTTCTACAGAGAAAAGGCCTTTCCGATAATGCTTTGCTATATATCTTATTTCATTATTTTCTTCCATTTTTGATTCCATTATTATATTCTTATAACCCTAACCATATAATCCTATAACCTTCAACTTTCGCTCGCGAAAGTTGAATTAGAAGTCAATGCCGAGGCGGAATGTGAATGATGATTGATTGAAATTGTTGTGCTCTCCAGTAGGAATCCAGGTAAGATAGCCGTCGACGGATTCAACTTGCTTTCCTTCCTCATAACGGAATCCATCGAGGGTGTATCCAATTTCTACGTTGATGCCGACCTTTCGGCCCCAGTTGAATCGGTAGCCGATAGATGGTGAGAAGTAAAAGGTGCCATTGGTACTGGCATTCCATCCTAAGCGGACATCAGCGAAAGGCGTGAACTTTCCGAATTGTAGGTCAGTGCGTCCTTCTGCGAACAGTGACAGAAGATAATTGTCGGGCTGGTAGTGGTGACCATTCAAGAAATTTGTGTCATCAAGTGTATAGTCAATGCCTGCTCCGACGAAAAGCCAGGGATTGAACTGGTATCCGTGAGAAGTCGCGATACCAGGACTATAATGAGTATTACTGTGAGATCCATAATTCATACGATAGATGCGGTTGGTCCATTCGGCAAAACCACGGTAGCCACGTTCTGGCTGACGTGCGAAGCCACTCGTTGCTGTAAGCATCAAAGCAAATGCTGCAATAATAATTCTTTTCATAACGTCTTTTTTGTTTCTCTTTTCCCTAAAGACGCAGCAATCCCGAAAAGGTCCTATTCGAAATTCAAAAAAATTAAAGGAATGGGAGGAAGAAGGGCTTGTGTCCAGAGGAAAGTGCTTCGCGGAGACGTGCGAAGGCTTTGGTCATCTGGTTTTTAACCGTCTTGACGGAGATATCCATTTTTTCGGCAATTTGCTCGTTGGAGAGGCCGTCGCGTTTGCTAAGCAGGAATATCTCTCGGCATTTCTCGGGAAGTTCATCTATTGCTTTCCAAATATATGCATCTCGTTCCGAAGTATCGATAGCCTCGTCATTTGTCTCCGGCACGAATTCGAGACCTACCATCTCTTTCCGATTGCGGATAAAAGAGATACACCCATTGCGTACCATTCGGTACATATAAGATTTGAAATCATCAAATTCTTTTCCCTCTTCTATCACTTGCCACGCTTTCATAAAGGCATCCTCCACGATGTCTTCCGCACTCTGGGCATCATCAAGGATGCGGAGCGCGTACATGCCAAGCGGGAGATACATCCGGCGGAAAAAGCTATCGAATTCGTTTCCAGTCATTATCTATATAACGTTTTTACCTCCGAATCTTATAAATGCCAATCTATATTTGTTATTATAGAAGATGCTCCGATTACCCTTTAACCCTATAACCCCATAACCTTAAGTTTCGCTCGGGAAACTTAATTTAGAAAATATGAAAGAAGTACTTGAATTTTTGACACAACTTGCTGCTAATAATAACCGCGACTGGTTTAATGCGCATAAGGATGAATATCTGAATGTAAAGGCTCAGGTAGAGGCTTTTACACAGCAACTTATAGATGCACTTACTGAAATAGAGCCGGAAGCAGCTATGCTGACTCCCTCTGATTGCCTCTACAGAATATATCGTGACACTCGTTTTTCAGCCGACAAGACGCCTTATAAAAGTCATATAGGCATCTATATTAATCCTCGAGGGGGAAAGAAAAGCGAATTCTGCGGATATTATGTCCACATTCAGCCGGGGGAATGCCTTGTGGGAGGCGGGGCTTGGTTTCCAGAAGCTCCATTGCTCAAGGAATATCGCAGCGAGATCTACAATAATATCGATGAATACCTCGAGATAATACAAAATCCGGAATTTGCTAAGAATTTCAAGCCTTATTGGCAGGAACCTCTGAAGACTGCCCCTAAAGGTTTCCCAAAAGATTGGGAACATATTGATCTTCTGAAACCAAAGAGTTTTGTATATGCATCAATCCTTCCAGACAAGGACTTTTCATCGAAGAATATTGTAAAGAAGCTTTCGGATCTCTTCCGAATCCTCAAACCTTATGATGATTTCTTCAACTTTACCCTCGAAGAGCATCCGGAATTTGCAGTACGCGCTCCTAAAAGAAGATAAACAAATGCAAAAAAGTGCTAAAAGTAATAGGTTGTCATTTAACTTATTTAGTCCTACGGTGTCTTATTATTAAAAGCATAATAAGATTGTTAGGAAAATTAAGGTATAATGGATGAGAGAACCCGGAAAGACTTCAATTTGTCTTCCCGGGTTTTCTCAT
>DAAK01000031.1 GCA_001701075.1 Bacteroidales bacterium GP3
GATGTGTTGAGGTGGTAGAGGTCGTCGGTAGTGTCGACGATTGTTGCCTGACGTACATTGCGACGGTAGTTGTTAATGAAGATGTTGCGCATGATTGTCATCACCCAACCCTTGAAGTTGGCATCGGAAGTAAATTTGTCCTCATTGTCAAGAGCCTTGAGGGTAGTGTCCTGGAGGAGATCAGCGGCTGCCTCGCGGTCGGAGGTAAGCTGATAAGCGAAGCTCAGCAGGTTTGACTGGAGGTTGAGGAGGTTGGTGCGGAATGTATTGTTGGATGCCATATCTTTGAAGTTTTTGTTTGACTTGCTTTCGCAAATTCAAGGGTTGAAAAATTTTTTTTAAAAGTTTAAAAGAATTGCTCTTTGTCTGTATAACGTTAGCAATTTTTTAAATGTTTCGACAAATTTTTGCAACAACTGCAATATTGGCTAAACAATTTTGCAACACACTATGAATTAGTGTATTACGGACAATTAAATTAATATATCATTATTGAAACATGCTGAAATATGCGTGCAACAATTCTGAAACAAAATGGTTCATTTTATACTTAACCGACTGCTTTTCAGATATTTCAATTGGTCGGGACGATTTTTATTGATTTTGTTGCAAGGCGAGCCTCAAGATACTCCCGGAATTTGTTTCCTTGCGCCTTATTCATCGGTCTTGAGTATTTCACAAGCGCAACATTCAGAGTATCCAGAGCGCGTGTGTTAACGTTGCTGACTATAGCGCGTGTCACAGCTATATCTGCAACTTCCGGAAATAACACTTTCAATTCAGGCGAGATAGTAGCGCCCATAGTATCGTTGCGGCAAATATCGGCATACACAGAACGAAGAGAGTCAATGGTTTCACGTTGGCTATTGATAGTATTCTGCGTCACTTGATACATATCCCTGAGCATAGTCGATGTAGCTTGAGTAGCATCAAACATATTATCCTGACTGTCTCCCTGTATGATTTTAAGCCGTGTGCCTCCTAAATTATAATCTGGAAGTTTATCAGTCAGTGCGAGCAACAAGGAGTCTTGAGGTAGGACTTTGCCTATAAGACTTACGGTCAGGGTCTTTTGGTTTCCCTTCATTACAGCTGATGAATGAAGCACCTGAGTACCATCGAAATTGAACTGTTGCTCCACAAATCGCTCGCAGTTCAAATTGAACTTTGACTGCTGAAACATACGCCATGTCAGGTAGCAAGACGGGATCATGGTCAGGAGAGCTATGGTATACACGAGATTCCTGACTCTTTTTGCCCTTTGAGGATTGGAAAAATCCTTGACATGATATTTCATCAACTTTACACCAACATATGTGGCGCATGCGATGAAGACTGAGTTTATAAAGAAAAGGAAGAGTGCGCCAAAGAAATAGTTCATCTGCCAAGTAGCCAGACCATAACCTACCGTACATAACGGAGGCATGAGGGCTGTGGCGATTGCCACACCAGGTATCACGTTTCCTTTTATTTTGCTTCCAATAGCCAAAATACCGGCAGATCCACCGAAAAAGCCGATAAAGACATCGTAAATGGTAGGAGAAGTACGCGCCAAGAGCTCGCTATGTCCTTCATTGACAGGTGAGATAAGGAAGTAGATACAAGAAGTGATAATACTGAAGAAAGCGGCTGCCAACAGGTTTCTGAACGATCTTTTCATCAGTTCAAAATCCTGGATACCGACAGCAAGTCCTATTCCAATGATCGGGCCCATAAGAGGAGATATAAGCATCGCTCCGATTATGACAGCCGTAGAATTTGTGTTAAGACCAAGAGATGCTATGAAAATAGCGATAATCAGAATGATTATGTTGGTTCCGCGAAAAGAGACACCTTCACGAATCACATTCTCCGCCTCTTCCTGTGGAAGCAAGTCAGCCGACAAATCGAAATAGCTTGCAAGGCTATCCTTAAAATCTTTCAAATTAGGTAAATTCATGGCATTATAGGTTATTTAAGTTTCGTTTGTTTGCAAAAGTTGAATCGTTTTATCAAAACAATGACACTCCAGCATCATCATTCTTTATATGCATAACATTCTTCCCCCTCCAAATGTTAAAGCCACCCCTAATTTTTCAAAAGATCTGGCTTATTCGAGGTCAGCTATGTTGCGGATTTGCCTGGGGTCAATAGATATTTCCCCTGAGGCTGAGATGGAAAAGAGGCCGTCTAAACTTGTTAGACAGCCCCTTCAACACTAATCATAAGTTTTTTAGAGATTATTTATTCTTAATGACAGGACGGACAGACATGCCATAGTAACGGGCACCATTTGTAATGCCGAATTTCCCATTGTCATTGATAGTGATAGTGTAGGCATTATTGTCGGGGTAGTTGGGATTTGAAGGATCGGGAGTCGAACACCAAAAATTGCCGTGTATTCCGTCACCACCGACTTGCTTACCAACGAAGAAACCTGCGGCTGGAAGGAATATGGAATTGCCATTAGGACCCATGACCTCATATCCTCCATGGCCGTTTACGGTTTTCCATTTCCATGTGCATTTTTCTACCAATTCTGTCGCTTCTTCAAGATTCGGCATTCTCCAAGGAGCGCCCCAATTTGCAGTGGCTGCATCATATTTGGGATCGCCACCGATATCATTCATTTTTTTCTGCCAAGTGATGGAAGTGGAACCTTCGTATTTAGACTTCGGTGAAATTTCTCCCCATGCAAAATACGTGCCGAACTCGGAAGGAGTTGAGGCTCCGACGTTGTAAGTCGCCCATTTTGTCTTGCTGGGAAGGCCTAAATTAACATATTCACGATCGTTGACTTCCCCGAAAGCGGGCTCGGAATCATCTTCGCCACCATCGCCATCCTCGGGACCATCACTTGGGTTTTCTATGTC
This sequence comes from Bacteroidales bacterium GP3, assembly GCA_001701075.1. Lineage (GTDB taxonomy): Bacteria > Bacteroidota > Bacteroidia > Bacteroidales > Muribaculaceae > Lepagella. The sequence continues at coordinate 2,853 of DAAK01000031.1, forward strand.
AGGTTTCTCGGAAGTTGGCTCATCAGTTTTTGAGCATCCCCCAATCATCAAACCGAGTGCGATTGAAGCAACTAATAATAAATTACGTACCATAATAAAATAAAAAAATCATATGCCGCGGTCCTCCCCTCGTTGGCGTTAGGTTATAAAATGAAAAAGCGTAGGAATCTGTATCTGT
>DAAK01000176.1 GCA_001701075.1 Bacteroidales bacterium GP3
TAAATTAGTTTCTTTTGCATAGGTTTAGTCTGTTAATTAAGTTCTGAGGTAAAATTTGACGAAGAAACTGAGAAAGAGAATAAAAATTTAGCGTTTTCGGCGGCGAACTGATTTTGCAGCGTTGGAATTTGAGGAGGAGCTTGAGGATTTGGGTTTTGAGACCTTTGCAGTGCGTGGTTTCTTCTTTGAAGCTGCAGATGATTTCTTACGTCCTGAACGTTTTGATGTGCGGGTTTTGGCAACAGGTTTATCCTCATCAGCTGAAACTACAGTTCTTTCCGGGATTGAATCGCCATTTGCCAAAGCAAGTTCGCGAGCAGCAGCAGCTTCCTCTTCCGCATCTCGCATAGCAAGGTATTCATCGCGCGTCGGAACCCAAAGATTCTTGCCAAATTCACGGAGTCTCTTATCTATGCTATCTTGAGCCCTCTTCATATCATCTTCATCCGGAAACATCTGAGCCATAGAGAGATTACGAAGATTCTTAGTTTTGTAAATATCTCCCTTATACATTCCGAGATTAAAATAATCGTCAAGGCTATATTGAGGCAAGTTATTGTCGTCGGTCAGGAAAACATATTGCTGAGCTAAATACGGTCGAAGTTGGTCAAACTTAATCCAGAACATCGGATAATTGTCTTCTCCACCATAGTCTCCGACCCTTGTCAATACCGGACAAATCGCCTCAACATAGGTCTTCATCTGGTTTGAACGGCGATCAAACTGCCATTTTTCTATTATATAATATTTCAGCACCTGACCAGTCGGGACGTCAGCCTCCTCAATGGTATAAGTGGCACGATCACCGCTTCCCTGCGTCTGATACATAATGTCGAAGCGGTTGAGCATCTCGCCTACCTTAACCTTATATTGATCGGTGAATACTTCCTTACCATCAAGATATTCATACGCCGGAATCTTGCCACCAACGACCAAGTTGAGGATGATACGAAACAGATTCATCTGCCCATCTACCACATCCTCAGGAAAATAGAGAGGAGTGTTCTCGGCCACATTCTTCAGGTCGAGCGAGCGATATATCTCGCGCATATATGCAATATCGGCATCGTGTGTCTTGCCATTGTCGAAGAATCCCTGCATTCTGTCAGTTATCTTCGGACCTGCTGCCTCTTCATTTTTCTGACCTCTCCTTTCGGAGCCATTGCGACGGACGACACCAGTATTCTCCTGCGCCATAGCGGAAAAACTTATAGTGAGAACGCCGATGATTGTCAATATATTCTTGAATATCTTCATGATAATATAAATAATTTCTTAGTTAAGCGTGACCTGCATAGGTGAAATGTCGCGCGTGATTCCGTCCGGACCCTTAGCCTTCACATAGGATATGAAGAAACTTTGCCCGTTTTTCATACGTTTGAACTGCTCTTTCTGACGATTTGAGAACTTCGCTCCGTCGCTGACCTCCGGTATTGCGTTACCCATCGAGTCGTAGAAAATCGAAGAGAACGACACCACAGTGTAAGGCACATCAAGTATTCCATCGTCGACAGAAGCAGAAAGTCCTTCGGCAGCCAAAAGGGCAGCTTTGCTGATACGCTTTGGCACACCCTTGTAGCTCACCATATTGCCATTGGCATCTTTCACGGAAATATAGGCCGTCGGGTCAGGAAGCTGACGAATGCGGAAAGTCATGCTTCCGACATTCTGCGAATGTCCGTCGACAGAAGCTGACACATTGATGACAGCATTCTCGCCTACTTTCGTAGGGTGTGCGACCCAATGGTCGCCACTCCGTGTCAGTGCTCCATTTGTCATAGTGGCTGTAAGAGCAGTCATTGGGACGCCAGGCACTGAAATTGAAATCGGGTTGTCAATACCTGCATAAAGCACATTCATCATAGTCGGTGAAATGGTCGCCATTGGCTCTATGACATTATACTGCGATTTGAATTCATGCTTCTCAAGAGTGCCGTCGCCCTTCTTGACTTCCAAATATCCTGAATATTCATGAGCGCCAGTCTGTCCGGCTGTGAATTCATAAAGCCCGTCAGGATTCCCAAGTTTCTGACCATTTATGAAGATTTCAGGACGCATCGTTGTGTCGATGGCTGCAAGTACTATCCTTGCGGAGTATTTTCCCCCACGCATCACCATATTGGAGTTTGGCAACACATATGCATTAAGTTCATTTACACGCACATCGCCTATATCGACATTTGTGATAAGATTCGAAAGAGCTTCACTTTCAGCTTGGCTGACATCATTCTGCATCTTGGTGAGCATAGTGACGGCCGCTATAGCAGGCATATTGTCGAATAGCTTCTCTTCCCACTTCACTTCCCCCACAGTGCCTTTGACCGGGGCAACCTTAGTGGAAAGCATATCGTTGATAACGCTACGCTTCACAGAATCAGGCACGAGAGTTGTCACATATGTCCTGTATTCGTCTATGGCTTCACGCAGTCTCTCTCCTCTCTTTGAAGAGGGATTCAAGAGAACTGCCGAAGCAGCCTCAAGGTCATCAAGATTTTTAAGATTAGTGTAGTCTCCTTTTTTGCCGTCAGCTTTGACAGCAATGTCATTCTTTACCTCTTCGATAAGAGTGTAAAGATTGATGGTACGTTCATGGAGAGTATTTCCTTTCTCATACCATGGGCCGGCCTTTGCAGGGTTCTTTTCGTAAAGCTCTGCCAAATAGTCGAATTGTATTTTATTTTTTGTAGACAGATTGTCGTTGGTGCGATGCAGAGAATTCTGCACCTGGCTGAAGCCATTAAGCACATCGCTCGATACATTAAGCGCGAGCATGGCAGTAAGGACGATATACATAAGATTTATCATCCTCTGCCTTGGCGACATTCTTGCTACGTTGTTTCCTCCTCCTGCCATTTTTAGTTGTCAGTTTTCAGTCTTCAGTTGTCAGTCTTAAGTCTTAAGTCTTAAGTTTTCAGTTGTCAGCTTTGGGGTTTTGGTCGAAAGGATTTGAGCGTTGCTGAGCTGCAGCCATAGGGTTTGCCATATTCATTGTCATGGCAGTGATCATATTCTCATAGATCTTATTGAGCTGGCGCATGTAGCGGCTCATACGTTCTGTCTCCTCACAATAACGGCTTGACTCGTTGGCCGATTTCTCATACATATCGCGAATATCCTTCAGGCCACGATTGACTCGGTCGATGCTTTCAAGCTGAGAGCTGATACTCTTGAGCTGGATTTCATAGATGGTGTTGAGGCCTCCGATATTGCGGTTGAGATCCTCCAGACGCTCTACGTATCCATTTGAGGATGCTGATACCGACTCCGAATTGTCGGTGATTGCCTTATAAGAATTAAGAAGAACCTCGCTGACCTTGTTGAGAGCATCCGTAGTTTCACGAAGCTGTGCAATCTGCTCAGTGACACCCTTCATCTGCTCGGCCATATCCTTCATAGACTCTACAAGATTTTCAGTGTCCTCTTCAGAGATATCCACATTAGGAGCAGAACCTGCGCCACCTCCGGCTATAACAATAGCACCAGGCTGACCAGCCTGACTCGTCTTACCTGTCGAGCTCGTCGAACTTGTCAGACCAGTCTGACTCAAATCTCCTCCGGCTACTATGACACCACTTGATACACCTCCAACGACTCCACTATCATGGCCGCTCAAATCAGGGCGGTCTTCCGGATCATGGCTGTCAAGCACAGGAAATACATCTTCCCAATGATAATCTTTTGGAGGACGGTCGAATGCTGTCAGAAGAAACATTGCAATCTCTGTGCCCATACCAATGCAGAGCAGTGTGCTTCCTCCAGGAAGGTGAAGTATTTTGAAGAGTGCACCCCAGATCACTACTGCGGCACCAATAGAATATGCGAAGTTGAAGAAGCGCTGCCCCTTCTCTCCGTGAAGGAAGCGCTCTATAAAATTGGCGTATTTGCGTATCTTTACCATTGGAATGTTATGTTGTTTGGCGACAGGCAAAGCCTGGATTATTTTTTCTTCTGAGTCCCTTTTGCGAAGCCGATTTGTGAGCGCACACAGCGAAATCCGATGTATGATCGTTGCTCATTCTGATATTCCCACTGACGGAGATCGCTGCGCAGATTGTGCATCACATCTTTCCAACTACCTCCTCGCACAATCTTGCGCTTCATTTTATATGGGTCTTCCAAAGCAGCGTTGTATCTGTATTCCGGATTGACATCACTGGTCAGTCTGTCGATACTTTCCGTGAAAGCAGTAGAGGTCCACTCGCTGACATTACCAGCCATATCGAATAGTCCGAAATCATTCGCCTGATAGGTTCCTACTGGAGACGTGATAATATGTCCATCGCGCACGTAGTCGCCATCTCCCGGTTTGAAGTTTGCATAGAAGCACCCACGCTCATCCATAGGCAGCGTCTCACTCCAAGGGAAAGGGCTTTCGGAATTACCTGCACGCGCTGCATACTCCCACTCAGCCTCAGTAGGAAGTCTATAAGGTTCGATATAGACACCCTCTTTCCCAAGGCTACGACGGAGATAATCTGTCCGCCAGTTGGCAAAAGCATTCGCCTGATCCCAGCTCACTCCTACCACAGGATAATTATTATATCCCGGATTTGAGAAATACAGGCGCGTATATTGCTCATTATAAGAATTGTCAAAGTCATTGATCCAAGCTGTTGTGTCGGGATACACATTGACTATATAGGTATTCAGGAAGTCATAATCCCCGGTCAGAGGACGAGTCACTGTCTCACGCACTATTTCACCTTCATCGGTGAGATAAGCTGTGTCTTTCGATATAATCGGAAGTTCATAATTGACAGGATTGTCGGTGTTGTAGTCGCGACGCGTAGCGTCAAGACGATTCTTTCGCTTGGCTGCATCCGTATGATTGAAAATCTCATAGCGGTAGTTAAGTTGCGTCGGGTCAAGTTCACGTTGCCCTGTGATCGGATTGGTGCGATATACACTCTCTATAGCCCGTAACTCATCCTCATTGGCATTACGCCAAGGTATCGGTTTGTTCCAATTCAGATATGGAGTGATCGGATTTCCTTCCTTATCCTCTTCTATCTTGAAGGCTTCATTACCACCGTAGGCCGGATCTGCAAGACGCTCCCTGATGATGGAATCGCGCACCCAAAGCACAAACTGCTTGTATTTCGAGTTGGTCACCTCGGTTTCATCCATCCAGAACGCATCCACTGACACTCCGCGTGGATTCCCTTTTATGCCCCATATTGAGTCGTCCTTAGCAGGACCCATGGCGTAGGCACCACGGTCTACGAGCACCATGCCATATGGCACTGGCTCAGCGAAGGTGCTCCCACCTACTCCGGTCACTTCGCCTCCAGAACCACCCCGTCCGAGCGAGGCACAGCTTGCAAGCGAAAACACAGCAGCCACTATGCATCCCGATCTGAATGTCGGGGTCAAAAGCGCCGTTTTGATATTCTTGGTGTCTGAAATTCTCATTTATATAGAGGTTGTATTTATTGCTTTATATTTCATCACATCAGCCTTATGCTTCTGTGCCGGTTGCGATTCTTGCCGCCAAAATCGAGTTTCAATCGATAACCTACCGTTATTTCATGGCTTCCACTTGATGCCTTGAGAATCTTTGAAGTGGGGATATCGTAGGAATAACCCAAAAGGAAATTCTTGAATTCCGCCCCAAGGTTGATGCTGACAGCATCGTCCCATCTGTAGGCGATGCCTCCGAACATCATCTTGTTGTACCATCCTTTGAGCGACAACACCCCCGACAGATTCTTAAAGTCGGTGGCAACAATAAGATCCGGTTGTAATTCTATTAACGTGTTTTTTATCGGAATATTGCTTCCGGCACTCACATAGAGTGTACGTGAGACGTATGTTTCGTATTCATGGTTGTCTGAAGTGGAGCTTGATGAGGTGGTCCCTTTAGTGTTTAACTTAACTTTTGGGGATGCCGGATGAAGCACGGAGACACCGGCATGAAATTTCGGGTGAACATATTGGAGCCCAATACCAAAATCAATTGTTCCGCCCCCTACATCCTGATTAGGTATTGAAGGGTCGTTCGAATCATGATAGTCATCATCATCGGGTATATATACGTCTGAACCTCGGAAGCTCGATCCAAAATATCCGACTTGAAGACCTATTGTAAGTTCTCCACCGAAAAGCTTTTTAAGTCTTCCACTTATCTGGCCGTTGATGTAAGTATTATTGAAGAGGCCGATACCCTCTTGGGTTATGTTGACGCCCCCACCCCATCTTCGTTCGAACAACTTGAAAGGTATATCAGCAGTCCCTGTGAAACTCTTTGGAGCATTTTTAATCCCTACCCATTGAAGGCGTGCTGCCCCCCTTATCCTCAGGAAGTCGGTGGATCCTACAGCTGCAGGATTGTAAAGCGTAGGCAAAGCCCAGGCCTGTGAATATAGCGGATCGCTCTGCCCATAGATAGACAGAGGAATCATAGCGGCTAAGACACAGACAGCTGAAATAGCCCATACACGTAGGATATATACCGACTTATCCATCTATTCGAAATAAAAGGAGAGCACCACCATGTTGCTCTTCATCTTGGTCAATGACTGCGTGATTTGCAAAGTGCTGGGATTCTCATCAAGGTCAGGGCGGTTATGCTTAAGAATGTCGGTGAGTCCGAAACAAAATTTCAGCTCCGGACAGAGCTTGAAGAAAGGAAGGTAGAAGTCGCATCCCAACCCGACAGTGAGCATAGCATCGAAATTATTGGTGACAATGGGATCTGAACGCTTCTTTGATATATCAAACACTCCCATCACACCTGCCGTGACATAAGGACGCGTGTTGTGAAGCCTGTCGCCAGAAATCTTGAGATCGAGAGGGACCACCACCAAAGCACTCTTGATATCCTGAATTTGCTTTTCCCCGCTGTTGAAGTCAAGCATATTGACGGTCTTGGAGCCGAAATACATTCCAGGAGATAGCCTCAGATTTAAATAGCGGTTTAGTCGTAAATCGCCGAGCATAGTCGCGTTGAATCCAGGTGAAAAATTCGGCACTTCCATCTGCCACTGCCTGCCATCTTCTGATATAAAGCCGGAATGAGTGAACGAGAGGTCTTGCACATGAGTTCCGACCGAAAAACCCCAGTGCCAACGTTTTAAATCGGCATATTGCCGGTTGGGCACTTTTTCTCCCCACTTAGCATAGGCTGACGTGGCGTTGCAGGCAAAAGCAAGCAGCAACGACAGGCGAAATGCGATGCCGAAGAGGGTCTTATGTCTATTTTTCAGTACAGAAATCATCATTCAGAATAGTGCCCGCAAAGGAGCGTGGCTGTATAAGAAACGAAAAAAAATTTTTTTTCTTATGCAATATTATGATGTTTGCAAAATTTTGCTTAAATTTGCGATATGAAACGAGTAATAACCCTTGGAGAAATAATGCTCCGTCTATCGCCGGAAGGAAATCGGCGATTTGTACAGAGCGACATCTTCGAAGTCATCTTCGGTGGCGGAGAGGCTAATGTCGCTGTTAGTTGCGCCAATTATGGAATGGACGCAAAGTTTGTAACGAAACTGCCTACACATGAGATTGGACAAGCTGCTGTCAATGCACTGCGCCGCTATGGTGTCGACACCCAGTACATCGCCCGCGGTGGCGATCGCGTTGGCATCTACTATTGCGAGACCGGAGCTTCGATGCGCCCCTCAAAGGTGATCTACGACCGTGCTCACTCAGCCATTGCAGAGGCAGATCCTTCTGATTTCGATTTCGATGAGATCATGAAGGGAGCTGATTGGTTCCATTGGAGCGGTATCACTCCTGCCATCAGCGACAAGGCAGCCGAACTGACTCGCCTTGCATGTGAAGCTGCAAAGCGCAATGGTGTGACTGTCTCAGTCGACCTCAATTTCCGCAAGAAACTGTGGACAAGCGAAAAGGCTCAGTCGATCATGCGCCCTCTCATGAAGTATGTAGATGTATGCATCGGCAATGAAGAAGATGCTGAGCTTTGTCTCGGCTTCAAGCCGGACGCTGACGTAGAAGCCGGCGAGACTTCTGCTGAGGGCTACAAGGGCATTTTCAAGGCCATGGCTAAGGAATTTGGCTTCAAGTATGTCGTGTCTACACTCCGCGAGTCTTACTCTGCAAGCCACAACGGCTGGAAGGCTATGATCTACAACGGCGAGGAATTCTATGAGTCAAAACGCTACGACATCAATCCTATCGTAGACCGTGTGGGTGGTGGCGACTCATTCTCTGGCGGCCTTATCTACGGCCTTCTCAATAAGGAGACTCAGGGCGAGGCTCTTGAATTTGCAGTAGCAGCATCAGCACTTAAGCAGACTATCCCCGGCGACTTCAACCTCGTCTCAATCGCAGAAGTAGAGGCTCTGGCAGGCGGCAATGCAAATGGCCGCGTACAGCGCTAACTGAAACCTGAAAAACTGAAACCTATAAAACAATGGCAAAATTTGATAAGCAGCAGGTGCTCGCCAAGATGGCAGAAGCTCCTATGGTGCCGGTATTCTACCACAAGGACCCGGAAGTGGCCAAGGCTGTCGTAAAAGCCTGCTATGATGGTGGCGTACGCGCTTTTGAATTCACCAACCGTGGTGATTTCGCACATGAAGTGTTTGCTGAAGTCAGCAAGTTTGCAGCAAAAGAATGCCCCGAACTCGCACTCGGAGTTGGTTCGATTGTAGAGCCTGCAGCAGCATCACAGTATATACAACTTGGCGCTTGCTTCGTGGTAGGCCCACTTTTCAACCCTGACGTTGCTAAAGTCTGCAATCGTCGCCTTGTGCCTTACACACCCGGATGTGGTACTGTTTCTGAGATCGGTTTCGCTCAGGAACTTGGATGCGACCTCTGCAAGGTCTTCCCAGGCGATGTGCTTGGTCCGAAATTCGTGAAAGGACTTCTTGCCCCAATGCCTTGGTCAAAGATCATGGTGACTGGCGGCGTAGAACCTACAGAAGAAAATCTCAAGGGATGGTTTGCAGCAGGCGTATACTGCGTAGGCATGGGCTCAAAGCTCTTCCCGAAAGATAAGGTGGCAGCAGGTGATTGGCAATATGTCACTGACAAGTGCCGCGAGGCCCTCGCAACTATTGCGAAGCTGAAATGAAGAAAGCTGAATAAATTATTAAAGACGGAATCCGTTTGAAGTGACCCCTAAAAGTTATTTGTCTAACTTTTAGGGGTCAGTTCATTATGACACACCCTCTTATGTTTGAAAAAGGAATCGGCTTACAAGATTGAATTGCTATTATAGAACTAATACATCAAGGCCCCAGTCTGTGATCTCGCAGATGGGGCCCAGGGTTAGGTAAGATAGGTCGGTTTGGCAAGTTAGATATGCTATAATATAATTTTTCGTGTTATTGATTCGGATGCAGAATTGACTTTTACTACATATATTCCTGTCAATGTGTTGCATTTCTCACCTAATCCGATTGATTCTCCATCGGGAGATTCCAAATGTAGGGCTACTCTGCCGGTCACATCGTAAATATCAATTGTAAATTTTTGTCCCTTGATATTTTCCACTTTCCAGTTGCCATTATCAATCGTCATTAAAATGGATGAAGGATTAGCAGCAACTAAATCAACTGAAGAGACCTGCGACAAAGCCATCTTAAGACCTTCTAAGGCATCCACTTTCCCAGCTCCGCATTGAGGAGTCATATTAGCAGTCGGACGCGCAGTAGCCTGTGCAATCTCCCGAATATCAGCTGGAGTCAAGTCGGGGTTTGCCTGTAGCCAAAGAGCAGCGATTCCCGCCATTGTCGGTGAGGCTTGAGAAGTACCCGACATAATGGTCCAAAAGAATGGATTATTTTCACCATACATCATTCCATAGACAGCAGGATTCGTTTGCTCGCTATAGTAATCAGAGGCCGTGAATGGAGTTGACATAGAAGAAGCGAGGCATTCACCGGGAGCAAGAATGTCGGGCAATATCCTTCCGTCTGACATAACTCCCCAGGAAGAAAACTTAGACACTTCTCCTTCTTCGGCGCTTTCACTCATACTGCGTGTGCAGTATGATCCGACAGCGATAGTGTTTTTTCCACATGCTATATTGGATATTGTGCCATCAGCACTTCCCTTGTCCCATCCTTCCATTTTACCTGAGTCAAATTCATTATACTCACCATCACAATAAATGTCAATACGTTTGCCTGGTTGTCCAGTCACGATCAAGACAGGGACTATGTTGCGGTCAATATGATTGGTTCTCTTGTCAAGCATAAACCAAATGTCTGCAGTATATCGATGGTTGCTTAGATCAAGTCCGGTACTGATACCGATTGCCGATTCCTGATATAAATAATCAAAATCATCGTTTTGATAATTACTTATTTCCTGATATGCGCCATTTGCTATGTATGATGCCTCTCCATCGGGTGCTAAAGGCAACATGAACACCCAATCCTCCAAAGATTTATCCCAAAGACCGGTTTGGACAGTGAACGGAGTGTCGTCCTCACTCCATATCTGTACTTCACATGCAGCTTCCCAGGAAGCTCCAAGATAAGTTCTGATAGAGCTTCGCGGCACAATGACAGTTTTAATTTCTTTATTTGTTTCGGTAAGTGTTTTGTTGAGGGCAATTTTTGTGTTTGCCTCATTCCCACCTGACATGAAGACCGGAATATTCTTTGCAAGGATATCCAATGCTTTTGGAAAAGCATCGCAACCATCATGTGGACCGATGTTGTCGCCGAAAGATAGATTTACTACCAATGGCTTTCCTTCCGTTTCTGCGTACTCTTTAAATCGTTTTATAGCGCGGATAACATTTGAATAGACCAGAGTGCCGCAACCTATAAGAATATCGGAAGCCGGAGCCATACCAGAATAATCATGTTCGGGGTCCTCTTTATTGACGCCGAACGAACCAGTCATAATGCCAAGGGTATGTGTCCCATGAGTGAGAGTTTCATCATCAGTAACAAAATCTTTTATTTCTTCCGGAGTGATATATGTGGTCTCCTTGGTAGAAGAGCCACCTGAATTATTTTGAGTAGTGTTATACTCCCAGATCCGTTTGACTCTACTTTCGGTACGGTCAGCGGTCAGGAAATTAATATGACCTGGCTCAATTCCTTGGTCAAATATGGAAACTATTACCCCGGAGCCATCAAATCCTTGAGGAAGGGGCTTTTCTCCATTTCTTAAAGCATCTACCCCCACATCTTTTCGTGCAAGGTCGCAGTGTAATTTGCCTTTACCAGGGATGCTTATGCTCACAATTTGAGGATTATCCTCAATTAGGGAGAGATCTGCGGAATTAATATAGCCAACAGCTACAGTGCCCATCACGACAGGATCTATGACACCTAATTCAATCAGTTCGCCTTCCGTCATTTCATGGGAAAGAGTCAGCAGAACATCCATGAGCTGGTGATTTTTATTCCCTGGAATCATTGCCCGGACATTTTTTCGTGAAGTCTTTAATGAGTCTGAAATTAGATTTGATTCAGAAAGTGTAGACTGAAACTTTGAAAACAAGATGGTGCGGGGATCCATCTTGCTTTGTGAGAGAGCAGAGAAGGACATGAACATCAGCAAGGATGCAAGGAAGTACTTTTTATGCATATCGGTTGAGCATTTATGTTTGATAGGCAAAGATAGAAATGAAGAAAATCATATTCAACATTATTGTGATGAATTGGGATTATCGTATACTAAATTAGTTTTTAAGGAAGATGAAACGTTATGCGCCTTTCAGCAAGCAAAAATCCCAATTCGGTATGCAAAAATCCGCTATAATCATATCATGGTTGATTGTAGAAAAGGTAATAATTATTTTTGCATGATTAAATTTAAAAGTATCCTTATGAAGCACAAATTACTTTTCATGCTTGTTGCAGTATTACTGCAAGTGCCCTCCATTTACGCCGAAGAAGAAGAGACGACCACCGAGCTGACATTTGTAGTGGATAATGCTGAGCGCGTTGCGATCTCAATATCTGGAGATGAGATTAGTGGGATAACGACCGGATCGAATACAATTGAGGTGATGCAATGGAGCAACATCAGCATCGCTCCAAAGGAAGGTTGCACCCTTAAGTCGGTGGTAAATTCACAGAATGAGGAAATGGCAATTACCGATGGTGTGGTGTCGTTTATGGTCTATGAGGCTATCCCAGAGACATACACAATCACTTCCGAGAAGGCATCGGAAGTGAATTTCACTATAGATGTTGACAATCCGGCAAAGGTGATAGTATCTGACAGCGACTATCAGCAGATAACTCTTGAAGCCGGTGTAAACAACCTTGCAATGAGTGCCTTGAAATTCCCTCTGATAATCGGATGCGCCAATTATGGACAGGAACTTTACCAGGTGCTATACAACAACGAGGAACTCAAGAGCTACTATGGAAGCTATTCAGTGACACCGGAAACTGGTGGAGTCATCAAGATAACTGCCGACTATCCAGATATCGAATGTACGGTAGATTTCACATATCCAGAAGGAATCACTGACTTCTTCACTTCAATTACTGTCAATGGGACAACAGCAGCCAACTTCAATAACGGTTTGGAAGTGAAATGCGGTGATAACGTGGCGCTCTATTATAACCCTTCATGCTGGGATGCTGAAGAGAGCCCAGTCGTGGTCAAAATTAACAATACCGCAATTGAATGGTTCTGGTCGGGATATTCATTTGTAGTCAAGGAAGACACAAAGATCTCTGTAGAACAAGCACTTGCAGTGGAGATAATCACAGTATCATTAGAGGCTGACAATCCTTCTAACGTTGAGGTATATAGAGTCGACAAGAGCTACAACGACCGTGTTTATCTTACTAATGGAGAAAACACTATTGAATTGCCTAAAGAAGATGCCACATTGGTCATCACTAATGTAGAAATAGGAGACGAAGAAAGTAAAATAACCGGAATCACCATCAATGGAACGCCGAAGACCATATCATATTACAATGAGGTAGAGTTGAAAAACCTTGATCCAAACGATGTGATAAAGATTTTCACAGAAGGCGAGTTTGGAAGTGAGACTCCGTCAGAATCGGGAATCATAGTTGAGCCGGAAAGCGGAGAGGCACAGAATACCATAAGTTATATTACACTTCACCTTGAACCGGATTTCTATTATGATGACGAGGATCTCTTTGAGATCAATGATATCGATGGAATTTATTTCAACCGTAATGGCGAGCGATTCTGTGGAGTTATTGCATATCCTGACATAGAGATGCTTGAAATCATGCCACAAGAAATCATATACATGGCAGGAGAATATCAGCTTGTGATTGAGAAGGGAGCAATTTCGTGGATAAAAGAGAAGGAAGGCGATTTCATTGCCAACGAAGAGACCCTGACCTACAGCTACAATGTAGAAGGAATCAGCACTGCTCTTGAAGAGCTTCCGTTCACTTTGGATCCGACTCCCTCCGACACACCTATCGGATCATTAAATTTAAAGATGACACTTAAGGATGGTTACGATGAGCTTGACATATCAGAGATGATGACCTACGTCTATCAGAATGGCAAGAAGGTATGCGGCGTGTATGCCGACATATCAGAAGACTATACTTCGGCCATCATCACTCCGGAAGAAGAGATTCTTACATCAGGGACTTACGACCTTGTTTTCAAACCAGGAGCGGTAATCTGCGAGGGAGAAGATTCATATTACAATATGGAACCACTCGTCTTTACCTATGTGTTGGATACAAATGTCGGAGTCGCCAGCATTTCATCAGATAACAAAACTGAAGGAGTCTTCAATCTAATGGGCATTAAGGTGGCAGACACTATAGAAAAGCTTCCAGCTGGCATATATATTGTCAACGGCAGAAAATTGATAATCAAGTAGTGATTCCAAAAATCTATCATATCTAAAAACTCGGAGAGGGCTTCACAGACATTGGTGAGGCCCTTTATTCTAACAAATCGTCATTTTTTTATCGTTATATTAAAAATTATGATTAACTTTGCACCCATGAGAGCATCAATAAAACAGTCAATATACCGTAATCTCTGTCTATCTCTTATAATACTAGTCTATACGGCCTTTTTTCAGGCCATGTATTGCTGGATGAGATATGACACGATTACTGCGGGAGTAGATCTTCTCTCATGGCTCTACTCACTGCTTGTCAACTATATCCCAATTCTTGTGCTCAGTTTCGGTATAGTTGCGATATGCAGATACACATTGCGTATAAAATCTCACGGCAGGAAGATTGCTATAGATTTAGTTTCATCCTTTGTGATGCTTGCAGGAGTGAACTATCTTTTCAAATATATCACTGGGATGGATTTCAACTGGGGAGGCAGTGTCTTCAACGGAATGATGGTTTTGCTTGGCATAGAATTCTGGTTGCTGAGCAAGCAGAAGCAAAATGCTCTGATACGCGAGAATTTGCTCGAGAAAGAGAATATGACAATGCGCTATGAAATACAAAAGGCATATGTCAATCCCCATTTCCTCTATAATACACTGGATATGCTCTCTGCATTAATTGAGGATGATAAAAGAGACGAGGCGTTGGCTTTTATCATGCGCCTGACAAATTACTATAGAACCATGACGAGAAAGATCAACATGCCTCTCACCACACTGTCGGAAGAGATAGAGATGGTAAGAAACTATCTTGATATAGTAGATTACCATCATGGCGATGCAATAAGTTTTCACATAGAAGGAAGACTTGAAAGTGATCCTATCGTGGTTCCCTTTGCGCTCCAGTTGCTTGTTGAGAATGTATTGAAGCACAACAAAGTGAGTGCCGAAAATCCTATTATGATTAAGGTTTTAATAAATGATGACGGAATAACGGTATCAAACAACTGCAATCCAAAATTCACCACCTCAAAAGGGACCGGCCTCGGATTGAGCTATCTGAAAAATCTATATTCCTATCATGGAAAGAACCTGATAATAGAGGAGAATCCGGTCAAATTTGCAGTTACACTTCCGAGTCTGTCTAAGACTGGATGAAAACAAGAGAATATGAATTATGCCATAATAGAAAATGATTCACTGAGCCTGAGAAGGATAAAGGATGCTTGTGAGAAATTGAGGCCCGAATGGTCGCTTCAGTTTACCTCGCCAAGCATAAGCGAGAGTGCAGTCAATATAGACCGCACTCCCGACTTGGATTTGCTCATATGTGATATCGAACTTGACGATGGACTGATTTTCAGTCTCTTTAAGAGGGTCAAAATCGATTGCCCTGTTATTTTTGTGACGGCTTTCGATGATTATACACTTGATGCGTTCAAGCTTTTCAGTATCGACTATATTATGAAGCCTATCGATAGAAATGAACTTGAGAAGGCATTCCTAAAGTATGAAAGGATTGAGAAGAAATTCAATGCCATATCTGAAGAGGTGCTTAAGAAACTTACCGATACGATTAAAAAGAAAAACTATATCAACCGATTGCTGATCTCTGTCAATGACAGGTTTGAGTCATTGGCGATAGAAGAGGTGGGATGCTTCATAAGCGAAGATAAATATGTGTTTGCAGTCCAGAAAAATGGCATGAGGCGCATCACCTCGTTTAAGAGTCTCAACGATATCGAGAATTTGCTCGATCCTCATGTCTTTTTCCGAGCTTCAAGGGAAAGCATCGTCACTATAGATGCCATCGACAAAGTGACCAGATGGTTTAAAGGACGGCTTAAACTTAATCTCAGATGTGGCGACTATGAGCGAGAAGTGCTGATAAGTTCGGCACGCCGCAATGAATTCCTGATGTGGTATGGAGCATAAGTCTCCATCTCAAATTATTGAGATGAAGTCTCATTCACTCTGTAAATTCATACACCAGTTTGATATTTTCATCAATAAAGAATCCAAGATTCTCCGCATCATTAATATTGAAATCTGACCAAACCTTAATTTGAGCCTCTCTTCCATTGCGGTTTGCGAAGAGTGAAAATATACCATCGGAAGCTGATACATCAAGGCGTTGGAATTTGTTGTCGCTGACATTTACATATCCAAGATTAATAAGGCCAGAAATATCAATAAGTTCAAGATTACATCCCTGAAGACTAAGTTCATATAGTTTCTTATTCTTTGTAAGAGAGATGGATTTTCCTATCTTGGAATAGTCAAGACGCAGGACATTAAGCTTGGAACAATCGGAGAAATCCATTTCACCACAATCTACGGAAGTGACATTTTCCATCCTTAAAGTCTCAAGTCGAATGCAGCCAGTCAGGACAGGTGCAGTTTCCAACGGATTATCACCGCATTCGAGATATGTCATTTTTGAGGCTCCGGAGAAGTCAATTGAGGTTAGTCCACAGTTAATCAGATTCACAGTGTCAAGAGTCTTCACGACATTACTTAAATCAATTGACCCTATTGGGTTCTGATGGATAGCTAATACCTCAAGCGGACACGCAGGAAGTTCGATTGAAGCTATCTCATTGAATGAGCACACAAGATTAATGAGGCCGGTACAGCCAGTTAGATCTAATGCTGTCAGTTGGTTTGCATCGCAATAGAGTTTCTGAATTGTTGAGTTGCCTGCGACAATGAGTTCTGTAAGTTGATTGCGGCTCACGGCAACGATTTTCAGTTCTTTTAGTCCGCTTAAATCAAGATGTGAAACGCGAGTGTTGACCACCTGCAGATATTCAAGGCTCTTAAGTGCGCTTACATCAAAGTCTCCAAAATATCCATCTTCCGCTTTCAGCGATGTGAGTCCTGTGAAATATTCAATTCCAGTTATGTCAGTAATTGCCTCTATGCGCGAGATGTTGATTTCTCCATTGTAAGCAGCAGCTTGCTCAAGGGAATAATAGCCACTTCCATCACCAAGATTGGCATCAATCCAATCGCGGAAACCTTCGCATGGAATATATTCTTCAGAGAGTAGATTTGTGGGATCAAATGGCACCACCGGATTGAATACCATTTTCTCTACTTCCTCAACATCATATTTTATCACCTCTCCATTTTTCTTAATGATAGACACTGTCTGAGCACCAGCGGATAATGTAAATCCTATCCCTAATATTACGGTAAAAATCAGTTTGTTCATATTTTTAGAAACTTAAGAATTTATATACAAATTTATTAGTCTTTATTATCAATGGCTCTTTGGGCAGAACGTCATTAGGAAGCCTGAATTCCCCAACTTCGTCGGCACAAGATGAATATACGAGTTGCCCAGTCATGGAGAAAATCTGCACCAATTCATTACACTGAAGACCGGCTGCCAGAATTTCTGAAGATGAAATACTGAATGAAGTAGACTCTACATTTATATTTTCAACGGCTGCACCATTAATAAAATCGAAAGTGACAGTAGATGTCATAGGATAACTAATCTGTTTGTGGCCTCCAGTTACGACTAGGTCGGTGTCTGTAAAATTCACTTCTGGACGCTCGTCAATATAGAAAATAATGTTCTTATCTCCATCGGAAACCTGAATACCAGTCACTTCAGCCGAGGCATTAATAGAAACAAAAAGTGATGTCAAGAACAGAAATACGCAGTAAAACGACTTTCTCATATTTTAAAAATCTTTTTATGGTTGGGCATTTGACTATAATATGATTTTCTCTGAGCTTACAGATCCATCGGTTCGGATTGTCTTCCTTAGCACAACTCCTCTGACTCCATCAATGGAATAAAGTCGGCGACCTTGGAGGTCGTAGTAATCCGTATGTGAATTGTCGGAGAAATCAGAGTTGATTGTGTGTACTGCGGAAAATCCATTCCATACTATATCAGAAGACTTAAAAACATTGTCGACGATACAATTGCTGATATCTTGAGCGTCGTAGTCATGGATAGCTGCGACAATTTCAGTGTTGTTGATATCATCGACGAGTGAGGGGTCGAGCAAACATTCATAGCTGAATTCATCCTCGTCATCCCAATTTATGATAGCGCCCCATGTTGAATCGGCAGCACGGACTACATGCTGTTGGTAGTAATTGCCAATTGCACCTTTCTGTCTTATATCGAAAATATCGTTTTCGACAAGATAGACACTTAGTCTGGAAGGGGTGTTGCCGAATTCCTTTTCCCGGCCACCTACAACCTTAACACGCAGTTTTTTCAAGTCAGAATCATATTCTGCGGTAGCAGAGAAGTCAACAGAGGCCTCTTTCTCGAGGCACCGGTCGACATAAGAAACGAGGTCGGACAGGTCAGCCGGCACAGACATCACAGGCACACCATTGGAATAAAATGGAGTACGGTCGATCATCATAGCAGGACAGTAGGTGCCATCTTCGCCGTACATCACAAGCATTTCTTCATCAAGCTCAGAAGTGAAGATATCTGTATAGAATCCTGCATGTCGAGTGCATACGGCTATACGATCTTTATATTGAGGCATCTCAATCAATTCATGAATTTTCTCCGCAGCACTGGGACAATTTGAGCATTGTTGAGTAGTGAACTCTTCAATAAAAATACGCTTGAAAAAATCATACTTACAAAGATTGAATTGTGCAATCCAGATATTGTCGTCGACGTTTTCGTCAGCACCTTCATTAAGGCTCTCGATCTCAATCTTCAATTCTGACCCATTGTTGCGGGTGTCGCCCAATGGCAAATAGTCGACAGAGAATGTGCCGACGCCACCTGGCGCAAGATCTAAAGGAACATTGCAAAGTTCACCTTTTTGACCATTTTCATAAAATCTTACATTTGCACCAGATACGGATCTGCTGCCTTTGTTCTCAAGAGTCAGAGACAGAGTGGAGTAAGAGCTTATTTTCATTCTTGAGGGTACAACGACGTCTTTTATGGCGATATCATACCCTGGAATATTGTCTGCTTCAATGACGGCAAGAATGCTCAGCACATTAGCCTGCTCAGTCTCTGGAGTGTGCCAGCCATCGCCCTTATTGAGATAGAAACCATTTTCATTGTCGCCTTCGACTACAGAAACAGGATAAGAAATATCACTAATGTCGAGAGTATAACCTACAAAAAATTCGTTGGTCTCAATTTCGCATGGTTTATCAAAAACCACATCATTCCAACCTTTTTTAGCTATAGCAGCTGTCTCAGCAAGATTCTCACCGTCGAGAGAATATCTAACCCATACTTTGAAATTGTCGATATTCAATCTGGATGCTAACCCAGCGTTTACACCACAGACACGTATACCTTTCAGATTTTGGAGCAAATCAGGAGTTATTTTAATAGCTGCAGATATCTGGCCAGCTTCATCCAAGCCCCATTCGCTTGACTTTGCAATCTCCCTGCCTGAATATCCAAGAGCAATCTGCCCTTCGGCCTGCGCGAAAGCGCAGACCGAAATAGCAGACATCAAAAGCAATATAAAGCTTTTTTTAAGCAGTGAGAAATAATTATAAGTAAACCAAATCATTTTGCAATTACTTTTTTATATACCATTGTACCATCAGATAATGTCAACTTCTCCACAACAATGCCAGTTGGGAGTTCCGACAGGCGGACACCTTGCAAATCATAATATTCACGGGAAACGACATTGTCAGAAATTTCATTTACGCGAACCGTGTCTTCTCCACCAACAGCCAAATCATCAATGATAAGTACTGATTGCTGACCATCAGCTGTGTGATTATGGAAGGCGACACGCACAGTGCGTCCGGCAAAAGCCGAAAGATCGACAGAGACTTTTTCAAATTCAAATTGAGAATGGCCTTCGTCGGTAAATATAGCCTCATATGCCATCGGATCACTTCCTTCACCAATAAGAATGTCATAATCGTTGTTATCCTCCTTGGTGTATCGACGCCAGTATTCCAGATAAGGATCTTTTTCGGGCACTGTGAATTCTGGAGAAACAAGATAGTCGTCAGTGAAGTCGGAGAATACCGTACCTATCATCGCAGAACCAAGCCCTGTTCTTGAGTATGTGCCGGCAACGTCCGGTTCCCAATAATATTTATCATTATTGTCATCAATTACTTGCCATCCGTCAAATCCATTTTCAAAATCTTCTACGAATGCCATTTTTGAAGAGTCACGGCCAACAGCTACAACCGGAATTACCAAATCACCAGCGTCTGTAGTGAGGGTCAACTCGTAAGAGAATTCTCCAGGCTTCAGAGGCGAGAAGATGATATCTATAGTGCCATTGCTCATGGATGGTATTTCACTATTCATCTCCTCATCAAGTTCAATTGTAAAGTCATCTTTGGAATTGCCCTCGACAAAAGCCATGTTCTTGTTTGTAAGATTTGCCACCTGAATAGTCTTGATATTAAAACTACCATCGAAAACCTCTCCAAGATCAATCGGAGTCGGTTGCCATACTTCAAATGTTGGAATTTCATCCATTAGCTCAAGATTGAGATTGGAAATAGACAATCGGTCAGTGCCATAAGTGACTCCGTCGCCACATTGGAAATATCCCCAAGATATCATATGAGTTCCTGGCGTGAGATACACTTCATAGGGGTCAGCACTATAATGGCCGGCATAATCATGGCCATGGTAGAAATGAAGATGATATGCATTGTTGTCGATCATAGCCACACCATAGTCGGCATTCCAGGCATTGGCTTGAGTGTCGGTCTCACCATCCCATGTGAGTTTGCCGTATTTCCCAGTAGGAACGTTAAAGACAGCTGTGAGCACCGAGAGAGTCTCCTCATTGTCGGGAACTCCAGCAGTGGAGTTGTAGGCCTTTCCGTCTTCTACGATGAAAGGATATGAATTGTCGGGCACAAATATGAACTCACCTTCGTTGACGATGGCAGAATAATCGGGGCTTGGCTCTATATTCACATGGCAGTGGACAGGGAATTCACCGGCTGAAGTGACAACTATCACGTCGTCATCATATTCTCCAGGAGCAGTAGCCTTGAACCCAATTGTGACATTGACGCTTTTTTCAGGATTAATTTGCGTAGCATCAACTGAACCATAAAATATACCAGCAGATTTGACTTCGGTGATTGAGAGAGGTTCGAAGCCTTCATTGGTAAGGATTGTCTCCTGCACGCTATGCTCTACAGCATCCATTACAAGATAGAATCTGCCAAAATCAACGTCTTCATTTTCCAAAGAGCCATCCTGTGCCTTATAGGGATTTACCTTAAGACTCAGTTCTCTAAGCCATGCGCGGTCATTGCCGAAGACTACACCCTGAGGGAAGATTGCCATGTCCTTGGAATAAGTGAATCTGATTTCATGCTCACCTGCAAGCAGATTTACATGACCTTCGACATCACAGATCTGATGCTTTAAGGGAGTACAGAACACCTCATTATCATTTTCGGAGACAATAAATTCATCGCGGGTGCCATAATGAGGGTCATAGAAGCCGCTCCAATTAAGGACGCCTTTCTCACCCTCGGGGATAGACACGCTCACAATCAGAGAAGACTTGGAATTGTCAATTCCGACATTGCTGCTGACTGCAACTGGAGCATCAATTATATCTTCTGAGATATACCAAGGATAGTCCATAGAAGTCGTGAATACCATTTTATCTGCACCCTCGGTCACAATCTTGGAATAGTCGGGATATGCAGAGCCTACGGCAGAAAGGCTGATCACAATATCTTCGCCTTCGCTTTGAATGATTATCTTCCCTTCGTAATTACTGATTTCTTCAGGAGTGAAAGCTACCGTAATCTCCTTGCTTCCAAGAGCCTCGAGGCTTCCAGACTTCACATTCGCAGAAAATCCATCTCCAATCGTCTTCATCACAAAGTCAGACTCCTCTGTCCCGGCATTGATAATTGAGAAACAAATGCTACGGCTTTCTCCTATGAAACATTCTCCCAAGTCAAGCTTATAGCTGCTGGGCAAGATATTTACACCATCCGCTACTTTATATAGATGGGTATTGAACATTACATCATAGAGATTAGTCTGGTTGAATTCCTCCCAATAGTCATCATATTGGTAGCCAAATGCACCAAAGCCCGAAGCAGGGGTGAGGACATTGCCGTCAGATTCGCAGTTGATGACAAGTTGCTCGGCATCTTGCCAATATCCTGCGCCGACTGGGCTTCCAGCTTGGAGGATAATGTAGTCGTCACCTTGTGCGGCAATTACCCCGGTCTCGTCAACACTTTCAAACCATGGATTGGTGTTGATTGTCAGAGTTCCAGCCTTCGCATTATAATCTCCTTCCACAGGAAGTTGTGCTATGTCGGAAGAAAGATTCACAAGGTTGTAGATTTGGAATTTAGAGTTCTCTGCATCTAATGACAAAAATACGGGATAGCTACAAAGCTTACCGCCGGCTCCATAAACATTCTGGTCTTCGTCTGCCTGTGTAAAGTCGAACATTGAATACCCCACAAGAAGATATTCAACCCCGTTTTGTCCAAATGGATTATTGACCTTTAAAGGAGTGCTGTTAAAGGCATATCCACTCGCAACTCCCGATATTAAAACAGAAGCTACGAGTGTCTTGGCCCAGTAAAATCGTTTCATACGATAAATAGATTTGGTTTAATTAAAATATTGTTTTTATGAAAAATCTTTATTCGTTGCAAAATTATCCTTGATTTTGTTTTAGAGAAATCAAAATATGATGAATTAGGATTATTCGGGAATGGATTGGGATAAAGGCTACTCAAAACGCAAATAAAAAAGGACGCATCATAATACGACTTAT
>DAAK01000081.1 GCA_001701075.1 Bacteroidales bacterium GP3
TCAAGTGTGTTTACTTCCTGTTCTGCCTGGGTGTCTTCAGTGTCACCGGCGTAGTCGCCGTCGATC
The DNA here is from genome assembly GCA_001701075.1 of Bacteroidales bacterium GP3. Classification (GTDB taxonomy): domain Bacteria; phylum Bacteroidota; class Bacteroidia; order Bacteroidales; family Muribaculaceae; genus Lepagella. The sequence continues at coordinate 67 of DAAK01000081.1, forward strand.
ACCACATTCTCGTCCTGAGGCTCCTCGATGGAGGCATCCTCAGCCATATCTTTATAATCTTTCTCTTCGTTCATAGTCTTATTCATATTATTGCGGAATGGATTGTATCCTCCGCGACGGTTTTTCTTGTTATTTCTGTAATTCATGGTATCAAATATTATGCCAATAAAAGTTAAAATCTAATATTGGCGTGATTATTCCAATATTTTCAATATTCAAACGTTTTCGAACCCCCCTAAGTTCACTTATAAGACTTATAAAAGATTTGTCTGATCCAATCTCCCCCTTTAGGGGGAAGGGGGGCTTATACGAAAACAGCCACCTTCACAGGCGGCTGTTTCTGATTTTTTCCATAATTCAATTTTAAACTAACCTAACATCATGAAACGATTTTCTTACTTTCTGTAATCAAAACAACGTTGTTGTTCCATTGGTTCAGAATGTTACGATAGTTTAATATTTGAAACAATTATGACTTAATTCCCACTCTAAGAAGTGGAAATTAAGTCATAAGGTCAAGATTTATGAGTTAGTGGTTTGTTATTCTTTTTTAGCAGCTGGTTTGCGGCCTGGTTTCTTTTTAGGAGCCTTTTCCTCAGCTGGCTTTTCTTTCTTGGCAGCTTTTTCTTTCTTAGGAGCAGCCTTCTTTTCCTTAGCCGGCTCTTCCACCACTACAGCAGCGTAGTTGCTATCTTCAGCCTCGATGATATTCTTGCGAAGTGCTTTCACCTCCTTGTTGAGCTCTTCGATTTCTGAAGACTGGTTGCGGATTGTCAGCAAGAGTGAATTGAGCTCTTCGTTGTCGACATTTTCCGGGAATTGCTCTTGAACTCTTACGAGGAAGTCAGCCAGCACATTCATATAGTTTGTGAACGCTGAGAATGGGCTGTCGTATGGGCTGAATGCCAAGTCTGCCTGATTGTTGGTGGCCATGTAGAAGAAGTGGTCGCTTCCCTGCAGATATTCCCAATCCTGCTGTATCTTGCGGTCCTCTACCATGGAAACTCGTTCTGCAATTCCATAAAGCTTGTTGAGAGCCTCACGCTGCAGGTCGTTGCCCTTCCATGCAGATACGTCGATGCGGGTGCCGTCTACATAAGAGATGGCGTAGGGGATTGTTATGCTGTCGACAGCTTTAAGTTTGCCTACTACTTCTGAAGGAGAAGTGAAGCGAACTCCTTTTTCCTTTCCGAAGCGTGGGAGAGCTTTCAGGAAGTCGAAGATACCAGCGCCTGCGGGTATGAATCCGCCGAAAGTGTCCATGCTGAGGAAGATATTGACAATCTGTTCCTCTTCCGGAAGTTCAGCAATCCAGTTGACATATTTGTCTGCAGTAAGAGGGTATTCGGCCCAGTCTGGATTGTTGAAGTTGTGAGAGATGTCAGCGGCAAGCTTGTCGTTGGTGAAGAGCATCTTAAGCTTGGGAGCTGTAGCGGAAGTATAGATGTAGTCCGGGCTCTTCCAGCCAAGGATGTGCTTTGCCCCTGGCACTACTGCTGCCTTATATCCCATTGCCTGGATAAGGGAAGCGATGTCGTCGTCGAAGATAAGTTCGGTATTTGCGAATACCTTTGGAGTCTGGCCAAAGACCATCTTGATGGTCTTCTGCTCAATTTTCACCTGACGCATGAATTCCTCAGGATCTTCGATGGCAGCGAGTGAGTGTGCAAATGTTCCGCCGAGGAATTCCACACATCCCTTGTCGGCGAGCTTGCGAAGAAGTTCAATCACCTCAGGTTCTGACTGCTGGAGCTGTTCGATGGCGGTTCCGGAAATGGAAATAGCGCACTTGAAGTCCTGGCCATACTCGTTAGCCATGTCGAGAAGTGTATGGCACATCGGGATGTAGCTTCTTTCAGCAAGATTGCTGATGATGTCTTCGTTGGCGAAGTCATCATAGTAGTAATGGTCATTGCCTATGTCGAAGAAACGATATCTTTTGAGGCGGTATGGCTGGTGTATGTTGAGATAAAAACAAACGTTTTTCATAACTCTTTATGTTTTATTTAAGTAAATTTTATCAATTATGCATTGTGCATTATGAATTATGCATTATGCATTATCTTTAATGATTTCTTGCTGCTATCACATCCTTGTATATGCCGATTACTTTCTGGCCTACTTTCTCCCAAGTGATGCCATGAATTTCCTCGATGCCTTTGTCGCGGAGTGTATGGTACATGGCGGGATAATTGAGAATGCTGTGGATAGCGTCAGCCATAGCGTCTATATCCCAGTAGTCGGTCTTTATGACATTAGTAAGGATCTCTGCACATCCCGATTGTTTGGATATGATGCTTGGCACACCCATTTCCATTGCCTCAAGAGGAGAGATGCCGAATGGTTCGGAGACTGAAGGCATGATGTAGACATCAGAATCGCGGAGCATCTCATACACTTCCTTACCGCGAAGGAATCCTGTGAAGTGGAAACGGTCGGCAATGCCGCGTTTAGCCACAAGCTTGATCATATCGTCCATCATATCTCCACTGCCGGCCATGACGAAACGTACGTTCTTGTCTTTCTGAAGCACCTTTACAGCAGCTTCCACGAAATATTCCGGACCCTTCTGCATTGTGATACGTCCGAGGAATGTCACTACCTTTTCGCCCTCTGTGCGGCGCTTGATGTCGAGATATTCCTGGTCAAGAGGAATCACAGCGTTGTGGACAGTTGATACTTTAGCCGGGTTGATGCCGTATTTCTCAATCACGGTGCGTCGGGTAAGCTCTGACACGCACATGATGTGGTCGGCATTTTCCATACCGTCTTTCTCAATTGCGAATACAGTCGGGTTGACGTTGCCTCGGGAGCGGTCATAGTCGGTAGCGTGCACGTGGATCACGAGTGGTTTGCCGGTCACATTCTTTGCATGTATTCCTGCAGGATAGGTAAGCCAGTCGTGGGCATGGATTATGTCACATTCCACTGTGCGTGCTATGACACCGGCTACAATGGAGTAGTTGTTGATTTCTTCTATAAGATTGTCGGGATAGCGTCCTGAAAACTCGATGCAACCGAGGTCGTTGAGCTTCATATAGTTGAAATCAGCGTAAATATGGTCGCGAAGATCATAATATAGTTGTGGATTCATGACCTTCCCGATTCTGCTTTCCACATAGTCCCAGCTCACATCTCGCCAGGCCACAGGGGTGCAGTTGGCCCCTATGATGGTGGCAAAGCCTTTTTCCTCGTCGCCCCAGGGTTTTGGAATCACGAATGTGATGTCCATGTCGCCACAGGCATGCATTCCTTTGGTCAGACCATAAGAAGCCGTGCCCAGACCTCCAAGGATATGAGGGGGGAATTCCCACCCGAACATTAATGCCTTCATATCTTGTTAATTATCGTAGTTCTGTAATTTGTTGAGTTCTTTCACGTTCTTAATGGTGCGGAGGATCTCGCCTACATTCTTGGCAGTGGATACTGCTCCACGTCCGGTGAATGGGGGATTGCCGTCATACATCTCGCTTAGCGATCCAATGCAGTTTTCCGACATGTCGTCTTCGTATCCGATAAGCTTACGCTCGATGAAACCGAGACCGCTGACTCCAAACACCTTAATATAAGCATCGGCATAGAAACCGAACAACCACGGACGCACCGGACCCTGATGGACGGCATATTCACGCTCTATGGGACCACCGACATAGTTTGGCCGGTAGGCATAGCTCTTCGGGCTCAACGAGCGGAGACCCTTCGGGGTGAGAAGTTCACGGGTGGCGAGGTCGAGAACCTTGCGGCGCTGACGGCGGTCGAGCGGAGAATATTCCAGACCGATTGCGATGACCATATTCGGACGCACCTCAACATCGGCATAAGTGCCGTTGACGTAATCGTATAGGTAGCCGTAGTCGTTGAGGAAGGTGTCGATGAAGCTTTCCTTCACCTTTTCGGAGAGTGCATTGAGCTCTTCAAGATATTCCTGCATTTCAGGAATTCCTTCATAGAGGGAGATGAGGAAGCGGAGAGCGTTATACCAAAGCGCATTGAACTCAACGATATAGCCAGTGCGCGGGATGATCGGCCTGCCATTGATTGAAGCCGACAGCCAGGTGACTGGGGTGTCAGTGCCATTGCTGGTCAGAAGGCCATTGGTATTAAGGTGAAGATTCTTGATTCTTTCGTTGCGGATGTCTTCCACGAGTTTCTTCACTGTCTCGCCATAAAGGTCACGGCATGCGCGTGTGTCGGTGGTGCGACGGAATTGCTGTATTGCCCAGATTGCCCAGAGTGGGATGTCCGGGAGGTCGATCTCATGGATAGTGCGGTCTTTCTCTCCAGTCTCAATATATTTATTCAGAGCCTTTAGGAAAGTGGCCATTATGCTGATGTAGTCATCCTTATGGTCGATGGCGAGCGTACATCCCGGGAGTGCCATGAGCTCGTCGCGTGCACGGACGTTATACCATGGGAAACCGGCCATGATATACATGCCGTTTTTGTTTTTCAGGTAGAACTGCTTTGCGGAGTTCTTAAGGCAGTTGTAGAAGCTGGTGCGTGGAGTACGCGACTTGATTTCATTCTCGTAGAGCGTCTCGAGCTCGTCGGGGTTGATTTCAGAAGTTCCGGCGCTGAAGATAATGCTTTCTCCTTTCTTTATAGGGAGTTCGAAATATCCGGGCACCCAGAGGTCTTCTTTATAAGGTATGCCGCGGTCGCGGTCCTTATAGTATTCGATGCCCTTGTACCAGTGGCCGTCGTTGACCCATTCTACGGGTTTGTTAAATTGCATCACAAGGTCAGGATATCCGGAATAGAGGCAAGCTGAGATGCCGTCTTTCACTTCCTTTATTTCCTTGTTGATGGCAGTGTTTTCCATCACGAGATCGTTGGCGTTGCGGAATGCAAGCATCGGACGGAACTGGAGTTTGGTGTCAGAGTGTGCATCTACGAGGGTGTACTTGATCAGAATTCTGTTTTCATTGCTGATGAAAGTCTTCTGCTTGGTCAGAATCACGCCACCTACGCGATACGTCATGGTGGGGACTGTCTCGCAGTCGAACATTCTGATATACTTGTGTCCGTTTGGTGAGAAAACGTCGGGCCCATATTGGTGAAGACCCAAATTGAATGGTGCGCCATGCTGGATAACGGTTTCGTCAAGACTTGACAGAAGCACGTGTGCCTTGTCGTCCATCTCGGGAATCGGAATCACCAGCAGACCATGCTGCTTACGGGTGTTGCAACCCACAATTGTAGTGCAGTGGTAAGCCCCTGATTTGTTGGTGCGGAGCATTTCTTTCGGAAGGCTCTGCTCCAAGTTTATCATTAGGTTTTTGTCAAATTTCAGGTAACTCATATTAGTAGTTAGTCTTTTATATCAATTGTCGCAAATTTAACTAAAATATGTAGACCGACAAAATATTGTGGTATAAAAATTGCCAAAAGTGTTGCAAAACATAAAAAAAT
>DAAK01000030.1 GCA_001701075.1 Bacteroidales bacterium GP3
TTCCCCGATGCCGATAGGACGGAGCACGGTGTGATCCCATCCATTGAGTTCATCGGCAAGAATGTAGGAATAATCATATTTCACGCCATCGGGAACTTTGATTGGAGTTGCCTCGAATGGCAGAAGAGTGAGATACATCTCGCCAAAACCTTGCCAAACGTCTTCATAAGTCACGCCGAGCATATAATCGCCATCCATCATATAGCTTCCATCTTCATTCTTGATGAATATGATGCTGCGGGTGTCTTCTGCAGGAACGAAAGTGGTGATATAGTCATCTGGATCTGTTGGGGATTCCACTTCAGCATATTCAAGGACATCTACATAGAAATCATAGCTTTCATCGTCGTAGACAGATCTATAGAGAGGCTGGGGGAACTCAAATACGATTCCATCCTCCGTTTCCTGACCCTTGATATAGGTGTCCCAGTCAAGCATGCTGACAGGATTCTTCAAATAAACCTCGCCATTATCGGTCCATACACCTTCATATGCCAGACCGTAAGACTCGTCTTGAGTCAAATCATAGTCGATGTAGAAAGTCATGGAGTTTCCGAGCATAGTGACAAGTTTTCCTTCAGGAGCCTGAGTGATTGCTCCAAAATCGCTGTCTTCAGCACGTGTGGTTGTAGTTGCGACAGTGCTTGCCTTAGAAGGGGCTTTTAAAGTTATGGCAGCTGAAGCCGACAGTCCTAAAGTGACTGCCATCAGAGTGAGTAGAAACTTTTTCATAAGCGTATGTTTTTGTATATGGATTTATTCACAATCGCAAATATAATCCAAATTTCCACAAAAACGCTTAAACTGGTTTAAGAAATGAAGAAAAAAGCAAAATTATTTTCTTCCGAGAAGATAACGGCGTTTCAACATACTGAAATATTCAGATGTGATGCCAAGATAAGAGGCTATTATCTTTTGAGGAACTTTTTCGAGGATTATGGGGCGATATTTAAGCAGCGCTTCAAACCTTTCGCGTGCGGTGCCGTTATTGACGGTGCTTTCCTTGAATTCATGGCTGTAAAGCTCGCCATATGCATTATGGAGCATGAAAATGGCAAAACTATGATCGTTTTCTACTGTTTTCCAAAATTCCTTTTCAGGTATTCTGAGGATAGTGGACTGACAACAGGTTTCTACTTGATAATAAGAAGGGCCATGCATTACAAAAGAATGTTTTGACTCGAAAATAGTGCCCGGAAGTCCAAATCCAAAGGTTCTTTCCTTTTCCCCATCGAAATCCCATACCCGAATTATACCATCCTTTACGATGAACACGTCGGGGCAAATCTTCCCCATTTCAATCACGACATACTTAGCATCTACCTTCATCCATTCAGCGTGGCTCAGGGCATAATCAAGTCCCGGGCCTTCTGGAAGAAAACCTACCTCCTCTTTTAGGAGACGCTTCAATTCTTCGATCTCCCTAATTTCTTTTTCCTGTGTTGCCTTCATACCAGTCGATATATGCCTGGTTTACTCTTCTGATGCCACCCTGCGTGGGATAGTTGCCTGAGAAATACCAGTCGCCGGGATGGTTGGGGCAAGCCTTATGAAGACCGTCAACTGTCTGGTAGACAATTTCCACCTCCCTGTCGATAGGCTTTACCATTTCCGCTATTCTCTTGGATATCTGCTCATCTGAGAAGTGAGCATAGACGTTCTTGACATGATTGGTAAGTTTCTCACCGGGCTTCTTTTCAACTTCTTTCCTGCAAGCTGCATAGGTGGAAGCTAAGACATATTCCATTCCGCGCTCCTTGAGCAGACTGACAGCTGCCTTAAATGCGATGAACTCATCCATACGGCTCATGTCGATGCCGTAATAATCAGGATATCTTACTTGCGGAGAAGAAGATACAACCACTATTTTTTTGGGATTCAAGCGGGCGAGCATACTTAGGATCGACTGTTTCAGGGTAGTGCCCCTGACTATGGAGTCATCTATGACGACGAGAGAATCCACTCCAGGACGCAGACATCCGTAAGATATGTCGTAGACATGAGCAGCAAGATCATTGCGTACATCACCTTCAGCTATAAAGGTGCGGAGCTTGATATCCTTGATAGCAGCCTTTTCTATCCTGACCTCAGTTTCCATCACTTTCCGTATGGACTCTCGGTTTAAATTCCCATCGCCTTGAAGGGCAAGTATTCGATCGGTCTTATAATCATTCAGATACTCTTCGACACCCTCCACCATGCCATAGAAAGCTACCTCAGCAGTGTTTGGAATATAGGAAAAAACAGCATTTTCGATATTTCCCTCCACAGACTCCACTACTTTCGGCACAAGCAGGCGCCCTAATTCCTTTCGCTCATTATATATATCAGCATCACTGCCACGTGAGAAATAAATTCTCTCAAAACTGCATTTCGAATTGGATTCCTGAGGAAGGATACGTTCTACTGTGGGAGTCCCATCTATTGAGACAAGAAGTGCTTCCCCTGGTTCAAGTTCCTTAATTTTATCTTGAGGTGCGCCAAAAACGGTCTGGATCTGTGGACGTTCGGAAGTGGCTATAATGATTTCATCATCAATATAATAATAAGCAGGGCGTATTCCGTTAGGATCGCGGAAAACGAAGACATTCCCTGAGCCAGTGGCACCACAGATTACGTATCCGCCGTCCCATTCCGGAGCCGTGGCTTTCAAGACATTGCGAATGTCAAGTTCATCTTCGATGATTTCTTCAAGATTCTTATCTACGAAGTTTTCGGCATCATCATTGCGGTGAATCCTGTAAAGGCGATGGTTTTCCTTGTCGAGGGCATAACCAAGCATCTCAAGAAGGATTATCGTATCGCTATATAGGCGAGGGTGTTGGCCTCTGCTTACGACTGACTCAAAGAGAGTGTCAACATTTGTCATATTGAAGTTACCACACATCAATAAGTTACGGCTTCTCCAATTGTTGCGTCTTAAAAACGGATGCACATACGACATACCGCTTTTTCCGGTAGTGGAATATCTAAGATGCCCAAGATAAATTTCTCCTATCATTGGAGCCTCAGTCTCGGCTTCATGAGGGGTCATATTTTCAAGACCCACTTCAGAAAGTCGGCGACCGATACGGTTGAAAATTTCCTGAATAGCCTGCGGCCCGAGTTCACGCTCGCGCCAGACATATTCATGTCCCGGAGTTGCCTTGAGGTTGACAACTCCGACCCCCGCACCTTCCTGACCTCGGTTGTGCTGTTTCTCCATTAGAAGATACAGCTTGTTGAGGGCATATGCGTAGCTGCCGTATTTTTCTTTATAGTAGCTTATTGGCTTGCGAAGGCGGATCATGGCGATGCCGCATTCATGTTTCAATGGTTCCAAAATAGAGAATCTTTTTTACCTGTAGATTATTGTTTAATTGTTTAAGTGTTTAATCGTTTAGTTATTCTGGGTGAAATTCACATAAACTAAACCTTTAAACGATTAAACGATTAAACGATTAAACTATTTAAACTTGTGGTCGCAGTAGCGGCAACGCAGTGAGCCATCTGATGCCCTGTAGGCGCGTCGTGGAGATTTCTCATTGCGGGTGATACACTTTTTGTTTTCGCAACGCAGATGACTTGGGACCTCCACTTCTTCCTGCTTAGGCATGACATGCTTGGGATCGTCTTTCCAGTCGAGAAGGCTTGAAATGAGTGCCATACGGACAAACTTCCCATTTTCAACTTGACGGAAATAAGCGGCTCTCGGGTCAGCATCCACCTCTTCGAGAATCTCATTGACACGGGGGAGGGGATGAAGCACGGCCATCTTATCTTTAGCCAGTTTCATTTTCTCACAGTCGAGTACAAATGAATCCTTCACTGCCTCATATTCATCTTCATCAAGGAAACGCTCTTTCTGAACGCGCGTCATATAAAGAACGTCGAGTTCCGGCATTGCCTCCTCAAGGGTATCCACTTCTTTATATTCGAGACCGAGACGATCACATACGTCTTGCTTAATATAATCAGGGAGACGAAGCTGTGGAGGAGCGATGAGCACAATCTTGATTCCCTTCTGGCGCGACATTGCCTTTATAAGACTATGCACGGTACGACCGAAACGGAGGTCACCGCAGAAACCGATAGTAAGATTATCAAGTCGTCCGATTTCTCTTGTGATAGTGAGAAGGTCGGTCAAGGTCTGAGTCGGATGTGCGTGGCTGCCATCGCCGGCATTGATGATAGGCACACGGCTTACTTCAGTAGCAGCGAGCTGAGCACCCTCTAAAAAATGGCGCATTGCGATGATATCGGCGAAATTCTCCACCACACGTACAGTGTCGCGAACTGTCTCACCCTTGCTTACAGAGCTGCTGGCAGCATCTGCAAAACCAAGCACGTTGCCTCCCAGTTCCATCATGGCAGCTGTGAAGCTGAGTCGGGTTCTTGTAGAGGGCTCATAGAAGAGCGTGGCGAGTTTCTTCCCTTTGCATTTTTCAGAGTATTTAGCTCTGTTGGCGATGATATCAAGAGCTAAGTCTATGATTTCTTTTGTTTCTTCTACCGTCAGGTCGGTAGGGTCAATCAAATGTTTCATTTTTTTATTTTAAGTTTCGCAGGCTCAACTTAAAGGTTTTAGGGTTATGAGGTCATGGGATAAAATTGATAAGCTTATAACCACATCAACTTATAAACCTCAACTTTCGCATGCGAAAGTTGAATATTTAGGCCTCCATCCAGGAAGTGTCGCTCGGATTATCACGGAATTTTAGGATACGGTTTTTCCAAACCGGTTCGATGTATCCTTCCTCGGCTGCAACTTCCACGAGTGTGTCAAGATTTGAAAGGGAATGATTTGTCACATTGGCAGCGGCCAGACGATCAGTAGCTTTCTTCATTCCATAAGTGAAGATGGATACTATGCCCAGCACATCAGCTCCTTCTTCTCGGAGAGCCTCGACAACTTCAATACAGCTGCCGCCTGTAGAGATGAGATCTTCCACGACAACAACTTTTGTGCCTGGTTCGCATTTCCCTTCTATGCGGTTGCCACGACCATGATCCTTAGCTCCTCCGCGTACATAGCCCATCGGCTTATTGAGAAGCCATGCTGTGATGGCAGCGTGGGCAATGCCAGCTGTAGATGTACCCATAAGCGATTCAGCTTCAGGATAATATTTCGTAATTAGTTCTGCAAGACCTTCCTCAATGTCCTTTCTTACGGCTGGATAAGAGAGTGTGAGGCGATTGTCGCAATACATAGGGCTTTTGATACCAGAAGCCCAAGTGAAGAGCTCTTCAGGGCGCAGAAATACAGCGCCTACGCTTAGAAGATCTTTAGCTATTTTCTTTTCCATTATTTCTAATTTGGAATTTTGAATTTAGAATTTTGAATTGAGTTTCTTGACTCTTTGATCATTGATCATTAATCATTAATCATTGTTCCCAAGGAATTCCTGGCAGCAACGCTCGTAGGCGGCAAGAGGATCCTCAGCTTTAGTGATCGGACGTCCTACCACGATGTAGTCGGAGCCAATTTCTCTTGCTTTTGCCGGAGTCATCACACGCACCTGGTCGTCGGCTGCAGAGTCTGCGAAGCGGATCCCCGGTGTTACTGTCACGAACTTGTCGCCACATGCGATTTTCACGATAGATGCCTCGCGTGGTGAGCATACTACACCGTCAAGACCTGACATCTGGGCATTCTTTGCATAGCTTGCAACAACTGCATCGACTTCACCGGGGATAAGGAGGTCTTCGTTCATCAACTCCTTACTGGTTGAGGTGAGCATGGTTACTGCTATAAGCAGAGGACGTGTGCCGTCAGGGCGAGTCAGTCCTTCGATAGCAGCCTCCATCATCTTATGGCCACCGAAAGCGTGGAGATTTGTCATGTCGACGTCGAGATGGGAGAGTACCGACATAGCGCTTTTTACAGTGTTGGGGATGTCGCAAAGTTTGAGGTCGAGAAATATCTTGTGTCCTCTCTTCTTTATCTCCTTGATGATTTGAGGACCAGCAGCATAGAAGAGCTCCATGCCAATCTTAACATAGGGCTTTGTCTCGCCGAAACGGTCAAGAAATTCAAGTGTCGCTTCCATAGAGGGGAAGTCGCACGCTATGATCACATCTTTCGCCATGATATTCCTATTATGTCTTTTATATTGTTGATTTTTAATTTTTTCAAAATTTTTGGAAGGTCTTCAGCTATTTTCTTGCATGCCAGAGGATCGACCAGGTTGGCTGAGCCAATCTGCACGGTACTTGCTCCGGCCATCATCATCTCCACTACATCTTCAGCAGATGAAACGCCACCGCAACCCATTACGGGGATGCTGACGGCCTGTGACACTTGATATACCATACGGACTGCCACTGGGAAGACTGCCGGTCCGGAGAATCCACCCATCCGATTAGCTATGATTGGGCTTCCGGTATTGATGTTAATGCGCATGCCAAGGAGAGTGTTGATGAGAGTCAGTCCATCAGCTCCCGCACCCTCACATGCTTTTGCTATTGAGACTATGTCGGTAACATTGGGAGAAAGCTTGATGAAAACAGGCTTTTTCACAGCTGCCTTGACAGCTCGGGTCACTTCAGCAGCCTGTTGGGCAGATGTGCCAAAAGCCATTCCTCCGTTATGTACGTTAGGACAGCTTACGTTTACTTCGATTATGTCCACGCCGTCGCATGCATCAGCCATACGGCACGCTTCTACATATTCCTCGATCGAGAATCCGCTGACATTAGCAATGACACAACCGGAATATATCTTGCGAAGTTCAGGCACTTCATGACCATAAACAACTTCAGCACCCGGATTTTGAAGACCGACACTATTTATCATTCCGTCAGGAGTCTCTGCAATTCTCGGAGTGATATTGCCGAAACGGGGATTGAGGGTGGTGCCTTTGATTGAGATGCCTCCAAGGATATTGAGATCGTAGATTTCAGAAAATTCCTGACCGAATCCGAAAGTGCCGCTTGCAGGCACCAAAGGATTCTTCAGCTTGAATCCGCAGAGTTCGGTTTCTACTTGAGGCTCTCCATTTAGTTTCCTGTCACGTGGCAGGGTAGGAGCGGGAGTGCCATTACCTTTGAATTCTTTCATCAGAACGGCATCGAAGACCGGACCATCTTTGCAGACGCGTTTTGGTCCCCATGGAGTCTCAATGGTGCATCCCATGCAAGCTCCGAAACCGCATCCCATTCTTTCTTCCATGCTCACTTCTCCCATCTCGCAATCGAGTTCCCTGCCAAGTGCTGAGAGCATAGGAAGCGGACCACAGGCATACCAGAAGTCCCAACCCTGCATCTCTGGTTGGCGAATGGCATCTGTCACAAAACCTTTGACGCCTGCTGAGCCGTCGACAGTTGCAACTTCCACATCAGCACCAAGCTCGCGGAATTTGTCGGCATAGAAAATCTCATCAGCAGTGTTAAAGCCTAAGGCAACTTTCACATTCTTGCCTTCATCTAAAAGTTGACGCGCAAGAAGATAAAGAGGTGGGACACCGACGCCTCCTCCAGCGAGAAGAGCAGTATCCTTGCAGCGGGAAGTATTAAATCCCTTGCCGAGGCCAGTCAGAAGGTCAAGTTCTGTTCCGGGAGTCATTTCAGCCATGGCATTCGTGCCTTTGCCAACTGTCTTGAAAACTAAAGTAAGGCGGTTGTCATCAATATTGCAGACAGAAATAGGGCGCCGGAGATATAGACCGGGTATTGATATTTCTACAAACTGCCCCGGCATAGTGAATGCCGAGCAGTCGCCACGGAGAGTCATTTCGAAGACAGTATCCGTTAGTCTTGTTATGCTTGTTATTTCAAATTTCATAATTTTTTCAATTCCTCCCCAAAGTTAACGAAAGCAAGTGGAATAACCAAATAAATACTTCTAATTTTGAATTTTGAATTTTGAATTTTGAATAAAATTCTCTGAAACTATTATTCAAAATTCAAAATTCCCAATTCTAAATTATCTCGAGATCATTCCGTTTCCTTTTCGGCCGTATTCTGCATCGATTGTGGAGACTCCCATGGTGATTTCTTCGAGCACGTCGAGAAGTACCCTGACAGTCTCAAGGGCAGTGAAGATTGTCACATTGTTTTCGATTGCAGTGCGACGTATTTCATATCCGTCCAGTCGGGTATTGTGCTGGTTGACGTCGATGGTGTTGATGACATAGCTTACGTGGCCTTGGCGCAGTGAACGCTCTATATCGGTGCTCCCTTCGCTAAACTTACCCATCGTGCGGCAGCGGATGCCGTGATCCTTGAGGAATTTGGCAGTGCCTCGTGTAGC
>DAAK01000152.1 GCA_001701075.1 Bacteroidales bacterium GP3
CTCGTCCGACAACTGAAAACTGAAATCTGACGACTGAAAACTGAAAACTGAAATCTGAAAACTGAACACAAAATACCCACATTATGAAAGAAGAACTTATCCAGAAGGCCTACGAAGTGGCCAAAGAAAGATATGCCGCTATTGGCGTTGATACTGACAAAGTGCTTCAGCAGATGCAGGATTTCCATCTTAGCATGCACTGCTGGCAAGCTGACGACGTGACTGGTTTTGAGCCCCGCGAAGGTGGCCTTACCGGTGGCATCCAGGTTAACGGCAACTATCCTGGTCGCGCCCGCAACATTGATGAACTCCGCGACGATGTCCTCTACGCAATGAGCCTGATCCCGGGCAAGCATCGTCTCAACCTCCATGAAATTTATGGTGACTTCAAGGGTAAATTTGTCGATCGTGATGAAGTGACTCCAGAATATTTCGAAAGTTGGATCGAATGGGCTAAAGCTCACGATATCAAGCTCGACTTCAACTCCACTTCTTTCTCACATTCTAAGAGTGGCGACCTTTCACTCTCTAATCCCGACAAGAGCATCCGCGACTTCTGGATCGAACATTCAAAACGTTGCCGTGCCATTTCCCAGGCTATCGGTGAGGCTCAGAATGATCCATGTATCATGAACACTTGGGTACACGACGGAAGCAAGGACATTACACTCAACCGCTCTCTCTATCGCGAGCTTCTCAAAGATTCTCTCGACCAGATTTTCGAGCACCGCTACGATATGATGAAAGACTGCGTTGAGTCTAAGGTTTTCGGCATCGGTCTTGAAAGCTACACCGTGGGTAGCAACGACTTCTATACAGCTTATGCCGCTCAGCGCAATATGATGATCACTCTCGACACCGGTCACTTCCACCCGACTGAGAGTGTTGCCGATAAGGTAAGCGCTATGCTTCTCTTCGTTCCTGAACTGATGCTCCACGTTTCTCGTCCTATCCGCTGGGACTCCGACCATGTCACTATCATGGATGATCCTACTATGGATCTCTTCAGCGAAATAGTTCGCGCTGGAGCTCTCAACCGCGTTCACTACGGTCTTGACTACTTCGATGCTACTCTCAACCGCATCGGTGCATATGTTATCGGTAGCCGCGCTGCTCAGAAGTGCATGCTCCGCGCTCTTCTCGAGCCTGTCACCACTCTCCGCAACTATGAACTTGAAGGTAAATACTTCCAGCGTCTCGCCCTCCTCGAAGAGTGCAAGAACCTCCCATGGAATGCCGTTTACGATATGTTCTGCCTCAAAAACAATGTTCCTGTTGGTGAAACTTACATCAAGGAAATCGAGAAATATGAGGCTGACGTGACTTCAAAGCGCTAATCATAATCAAATCATATATATCATAGGATATGAAGCTATTCATATCCTATGATATATTAACATTTTTACACTTCACAAAAACTCAACCCTTATAATATGTCTGACATGTCTGACAAGTCCGACAAATTAAAACTTACAACCAAAAATGATTTTTATCGGATTACTGATCATAGCAATCGGATCTTTCTTCCAATCAAGTAGCTATGTGCCAATCAATAAAATTAAAGACTGGAGCTGGGAAAGCTACTGGTTTGTGCAGGCTATTTTCGCTTTTCTCGTCCTTCCTTTTCTTGGGATGATGCTTGCTGTGCCTGAAAACCACTCTTTCAACGAACTCTTTGAGTCCGCTCCTCCTTTCAATATCTGGATGACTATCCTCTTTGGAGCTCTTTGGGGCGTAGGTGGCCTCACTTTCGGTCTATCCATGCGCTACCTCGGAGTTGCACTCGGTCAGTCTATCGCTCTCGGCACATGTGCCGGACTTGGCACTATCATGGGCCCCGTGATGCTTCAGATTTTCTTCCCGGAAAATGACCCTCTGTCCCAGCTAACTTTCTCAGTAATTATTGGCGTTATAGTGACACTTGCCGGTATCAATATTATTGGTATTGCCGGAGCTATGAAAGCTAATGCTCTCACTGAAGATGAGACAAAGTCTTCTGTCAAAGACTTTAACTTCCCCAAAGGAATTCTCATCGCTCTTCTCTGTGGCTTCATGAGCGGTTGCTTCAACATCGGTCTTGCATTCGGTGCCGACATCAATTTCGGTGCTCTCACCCCTGATGCTTATAAGACTCTTCCCGCTACTTTCCTCGTCACTTTTGGTGGTTTTATCACTAACGCTACCTACTGCTTCTACCAAAACTCAAAAAACCACACTTGGAGCGACTACACCAAAGGAAAGGTGCTTCTCAACAATCTTGTTTTCTGTATTCTTGCTGGAGCACTTTGGTATAGCCAGTTCTTCGGACTCTCCATCGGCAAGGGCTATCTCGCAGAATCCCCTACTCTCATGACTCTTTCATTCTGTATCCTTATGGCTCTCAATGTCATTTTCTCAAATGTCTGGGGCATTATCCTTAAAGAATGGAAAGGTTGTCCTCCTCGCACCATCGCCGTGCTCATTCTTGGCATTGTGGTTCTCGTCATCTCTTGCTTCCTCCCTCAAGTAATCTAAATCCCCAATTTAGTCTATCCCAAAATGTCCTTAAAGTCCTTAAAGACCTTAAAGACCTTAACCCCAACTGACAATTGAAATCTGAAAACTGAAAACTGAAATCTGAAAACTGAAAACAAATATGTCATCAATATTAGATAATAATCCAGGCCTCGCTCATCAGGTCGATCAGGTGGCTGAAGCTGCCGGCTACCTGTGGCAAAAAGGCTGGGCTGAACGCAATGGCGGCAATATCACCGTAAATGTGACAGAACACATCACAGATGAAATTAAAGCGATGCCGGCTATCGCAGGTCCTTTCCCAATCGGATTTAATCTTCCTCACCTCAAAGGATGCTGGTTCTACTGCAAGGGTACTCAGATGCGTATGCGCGACCTCGCTCGCTGGCCTATGGACAATGGGTCTATCATCCGCATTTGCGACGACTGCGAAAGCTATGAAATCGTAGCTGACAAACCGGTTAAACCGACCTCTGAGCTTCCTTCCCATCTCGCTGTGCACAACTATCTGATCGGAAAGGGGTCCAACTATAAGGCAAGCCTCCATACTCATCCTATTGAGCTCGTGGCTATGACTCACAATCCCGAATATCTTAAGAAGGACGTTCTCACAAAGATACTTTGGTCTATGATTCCTGAGACCAAGGCCTTCGCTCCGCGAGGACTCGGCATCGTTCCTTATATGCTCCCGTCTTCAAATGCGCTTGCAGAAGCCACTATCAAGGCTATTGATGATGACTACGATGTTGTGATGTGGGAAAAGCACGGAGTATTCGCTGTTGATACCGACATCATGTCAGCTTTCGACCAGATCGACGTGCTCAACAAGAGTGCCAACATTTTCATGTGCGCTTGCAATATGGGATTCGAGCCTGAAGGGATGTCTGATGCCCAGATGACCGAAATCTCCACCGTCTTCAACCTTCCCAAATAATATTTGATAAAGACTTTTATCTCGCCGGAAGCCCATCAGCTTCCGGCTTTTATTGTCCCTTCACCCCATAACCACATAACCCCATAACCCCATAACCCCATAACCCCATAACCCTCAACTTTCGCTCTGCGAAAGTTGAATCCATTTGTCCATTCCAACTTTTTTTCCTAATTTTGTATCTACAAAAACAAATAGCGACAATTATGAAACTTTTTAGGTTTTTCATTTCCATATTAATTGTATTCATCCTTTCTGTCAGCACTGAGGCTTACGACAGCGTAGCTTTTCATTGCGACCAAGATACGACCATCATCAATAGTCTTCTCAATACTCCCGAACTTAAGGATATGTCGCCAGAAAGTAGAGTGACATTCTTCGCGCGTAATTTTGTTGGAGCGGAATCTGCAATGAAGTCTCAGATCCTTGAGGCTGACACAATGGTTTTCACCGTAGATGTGCATACATTTACTCCTCTAAGCCTTATTTCCACATGCATAGCACTCGCACAAGCATACGAAACATCCTCTGCCCCCAACTGGCGCGATTTTGCTGACAAGTATGAGAAAATAATGTTTAAGCGCGGCGAAGCTACCGACTTTGTTTCAAGATTTCTTTATCCTTCCGATTGGATTGCCGACAATATTTTCCGAGGTAATGTCACTGATGTGACATTCAATCTTGATGGCTTAGCTGCAAGAAAAAAGGAAAGATCACTCGACTATATTTCACATCACAAGGATGCTTTTAAGGCTTTCGACAATCCCATAAACTATGATCGCATAAAGATGCTTGAAATGGGATTCAGAAATCATCAGATTCCCTATATTTCTAATGGAGACCTGATGAATCCAAAACGCTATAAGTCGCAGGCTAAAGACGGCGACATGTTCTTTCTCCTGACCCCTGACTTCAATCTTGACAGCCGAGAAATGGGTATCCTTACTTTTGATGGGGATAATCTGCTCATTATCCAACTTTCTCCATCTAAAGATAATGTGACATTAGAGGAACTCCCCTTCGAACACTACATCAAGCGCAACGTCAAGCGCATCCAAGGAGCCCGAATCATCCGCATCGCCAAATGACAAAAGTTGTAGCATTTGACCTTGACGACACCCTTGTGCCGGAGGCTCTCTTCATCAAGAGTGGCGTCCGATACATTGCATCCTACCTACATGCCCTATACCCGGAACTTCCATACCAACGTATTGTCGGCTGTATGGATGCAGCCCTAATGAGTCATTCTAACCATTATTCTGCTCTCGAATCCCTGTTAGATGAATTTGGCCTTCGCGATTCTATAAATATGAAAGAAATAGTGGCTGAATTCAGATCTCACAAGCCGGATTCTTCCATCTATCATCTTCCCCCATCCATGATTGATGTGTTGGAAAATCTGAAAAAGCAGGATGTCAATCTTGCTCTTATCACAGATGGCCGCAGCATCACCCAACGCAATAAAATTGAAGCGGCACGTCTTTATTCATATTTTGATGATTCCGATATTCTTATTTCCGAGGAGACAGGGCATGACAAATTCGACCCCGACAATTTTCTCCATATTATGAAGAAATATTCCGGAGCCGATGAATTTCATTATGTTGGTGATAATCCTCCCAAGGATTTCCTGCATCCTTCAAGATTAGGATGGCAGACACATCTTGTGCCCAGTTTCCCCCTTGCCGTTCATCCAAGAGATCACATTCAAGGAATACCAAGATAGCGATGTATCTGCAGGCTCAGTGTCCAGCGTGGGTCCTGAAGCACCCTGCGCACCGTACGCATAGTGTTTGATTCCCTTGTCTTTTTGTCTGCAACATAACAAGGCTGTAGATACATTAGTGTCTTCTCTCCTTTACATGGTAAGTCGAAATAAGAATCCAGATCCTGCCCCACATCGACCACCTTTATTTCGTCTGCCCTTTCCACTTTTATTTCGGGCTGACCTATCATATCTTCAATTCCCGTCTTGGGAGATACCGTCACCCAGTCTATCCCTTCCGGAAGTTTGTTTGTGCCATTAGTTTCGATTGCCACTTTCTTTCCTGTGGCCTGATGCAACAGTCGAATGAAATCAGCATCTATATAAAGCGATGGCTCGCCTCCTGTCAGCACTACCCAATCAGCTTTGTAAAGATTTACTGCATGGATAATATCAGTGTCTGTCATTGCAACCCCTTCATTATGACGGGTGTCGCAGAATGGACATTGCAAGTTGCAACCTGAAAACCTGATAAATACACTTGGGTAGCCTGTGTGATGCCCCTCCCCTTGTAGGGAATAGAATATCTCATTGATTTTTTTCATTTCAATCCTCCTCGTAGGCTGCAACATTCCCTTCTGATTCCTGCACTTCGCATCTATAGCACTCTGGTATGGAGTCTACTATCCATCTTGCTATATTCTCTGCAGTTGGGTTGAATGGCAACACATCATTGAGAATGGCATGATCAAGTTTTCCTGAAATGAGTTCCTTAATCTTGGTGAAATCCACCACCATCCCAGCCTCATTAAGCTCCTTGGCCCTACATTCCACTGTAATCACCCAATTATGTCCATGCAGACACTGGCATTTGCTCTCATAAGGGAGCTTCAGCCTATGTGCCGCCGATATCTCAAGTCTCTTCCTAACGTAATACATTATCTTTACCCTTGACTCTTAACTCTTAACTCTTAAAGTTCGATTCCCGCATCCCTCAATGCCTCCATCCTCTCCACACAAGTCCCGCATTTGCCACAATGCTTCTCCCCGCCCTTATAGCAGGAATAGGTGAGATTATAGTCTACTCCTATTTTCTTCCCTATGCGAGCGATATCACTCTTTGTGATATTGGTGTAAGGTGCATCAATCGTGATGCCATCATATGTGCCTTGCTTTATTGCT
This sequence comes from Bacteroidales bacterium GP3, assembly GCA_001701075.1. Taxonomy (GTDB): domain Bacteria; phylum Bacteroidota; class Bacteroidia; order Bacteroidales; family Muribaculaceae; genus Lepagella. Next base: position 6,333 of record DAAK01000152.1, read on the forward strand.
TCACTCATTGAATCCACAAATCCGGGACGGCAATCCGGGTAGATGGCATGGTCGCCTCCATGATTGGCAAGCATAACCTTCTTCAGACCGCGGCTTTCTGCCAACCCGGCTGCTATTGAAAGCATAATGCCATTGCGGAAAGGCACTACTGTCGATTTCATGTTTTCATCTGCATAGTGTCCTTCCGGAATCTCTTCCCCACCGATGAGAAGCGACGACTTGAAATATTTCCCCATGAATTCCAAAGGAATCACTATGTGCTCTATGCCGAGAATCTCGCAGTTTTTTCTTGCACATTCTATCTCCCTTGCATTATGTCGCGAACCATAGTCGAAAGTGACTGCAAGAGCTATCTGATCTTTACGCTCATGCATAAGTGTGGTGGAATCCATCCCACCACTGAGTACTATTACACTATCTTTCATATCAGAACTCAAGCTGTGATATTCTTCTTTGTCGTGCCATCTCTTCATGCTCTGCATCTCCCCAATTGGCAAAAGGATGTATGGAGATGCCTCCTCTCGGCATAAAAAGACCTTTCACTTCAATATAACGTGGATCCATCAGATACCTGAGATCTTTCATGATGATATTTACACAATCTTCATGAAAATCTCCATGATTGCGGAAGGAAAAGAGATAGAGCTTCAGGCTCTTGCTCTCTACCATACGGGTTCTTGGGATATAAGAAATCTTTATATGTCCGAAATCAGGCTGTCCTGTCTTTGGGCAGAGTGTTGTGAATTCAGGACAATCAAGACGCACTACATATTCATTTTCGGGATGCTTGTTCTCAAATGTCTCCAGCAACTGCGGAGCATAGTCAGTGGGATATTTTGTCCCCTGATTGCCGAGAAGCGTTACTCCCTCGAGTTCTTTATCGGTTCTCATAATATAATCATACAAAGTAAATGAGCCACGACTGCAGCTACAAGACCTCCTATAGTATGTGCCAGTATCGCCTTCGATGTCAGATTGCGATATCCAAGTGAGTCAAGCATTGCTGTATGAGTGCTCAAATATCCACTCCAGCACATTCCGATTGCTGTAAATACACATATCGCATTTGCATCCACCCATCCTTCACTCATAAACTTCGGGACAAGACCAAGGGCAGCTCCTACTGCTCCAAGTGCGGTTATCGGGAAACCAATCAAATGAGGATCCTTAAATCCGAAAAGCCATTCAAACACTATGTTGATCTTTCCTACGAGTGTAGGGATAAGCTCAATACCTTGATATGCACTTCCATCATAACCATTAGGACCTGCCCCAAATGTGAGCATCATGACAAGGGTGGAAATCACAAGTACTCCTGGAATGATGGCGATACCTACCTCGACTCCACCTTTTCCGCCATCAAGGACTGCATTCAAGATCCTTGTGAAAAGCGACTCCTCCTTATTCTTTCCTTCCTTTTCTGTCTTCTTGATTTCTTCATACACCTCATCTACGGCTTCCATATCCCTGTAGTCGGGATGTGAACGAAGTATAAAATGCTGCATACACCGCGTTGAGACTATGCATCCCACAATGGCTCCTGCAAATCCTATCAGTGGCTCTACCATATATCCAAGGCTTACCATGTAGATGATGACCAGGAGTCCCATTCCAAATGCCGTGCCGAAATTCGTCAGAGATATAAACTGATAACGTTTGAAATATCTCGCAAAATTCTTATCCTTTGAAAGTGTGATTATTGCCGGATTATCTGAAAGGAATGTCATGACGCCTCCAAGCGATGCCACTCCCGGCAAATTGAAGATCGGCTTCATTATCGGTTGCAGTATCTTCTGTAGCATTGCTACTACTCCGAACTCCACAAGGATTCTGCCAAGTGCTCCTGTCAGCACACATACTGCCATCAGAAAGAAGCAGGTGTTAAGCAAAAGGTCGTGGGCAGTAGCCATCATGGTCTTCATCATCGGCGCCACACCCATCTTGTAACCTATAGCTCCAAAAATGACAAAGACCCACATCAGGCATACGATTCCTGACAGATAGGTTTTCTTGCCCGATTTCTTTTTTTCCGCAGGCTCAACTCCAGTCTCAATCTTTACATCAGATGACTCCATCTATTATCAATTTTATTTTGTTTCTAAACTTATTCCTTGACTCTTGGTTCTTGACTCTTAATTACATGCTGATTTATTTGAAATTCAGAAGATTCATATGCCAAGTAATACCGACAGATCCATACATCGTATTTTTCTGCATCATATCTGCCGTATTATAGTTGTCACCTAACGATCCAAACGCAGCCGCATGCACTTTCAACAGATGCTTGCGGTTGTTGATCGGATACCATTCCGCAACGGCACCGGCAATGACAAGTTCTGTGCCTCTTGCCACTTCTGTCTTTTCTGTAAAATTCACTCCTCGGTTGCAATCATACGAAACCTTGGCTGTCAACTTCCACTTCGGATTTATATCCCACGCAAGTTCGCCCATGAATGTATTGTTCTTGAAGGCTCTGTTGTCAGGGTAAGTACGAGTCATCATGTCTAAGAGAACTGTGACCTTATTGTTAAACACCAACTTATTTCCTAAAGCAACATAGTTGCAGTATTTGCCCTTCGTAAACTCCACTTCATTGACCGACCATATGGTCTCAAGACGGAAATGATCTGTAAGATTGTGACCGCCGCGCCACATTAAATTGTAGGAATAAAGATTGCGCTCAGTCGAATTTGCGAATATACTCTGAGAAATCTGGAATGCAAGATGATCATTGGGAGTCACCTGATATCCGGCAGATACCCCATATTGATAGCAAGCCACATTAGTGACAAAAAGGTTTGGACACATCAAATTGATCGGTGCACGGTCATACTCGTATCCACCGATTAACACAACCTGCTTTCCTGCACCCACATCAAATTTATCGTGCTTATAGCTAAGGTCAAGGATATCTGTCTGATCCCAGAATGTCTGGTCCTTGGGGGTGCGCGAGAAGCGCTGCCTCCATGTGTATGTCAGTCCCTCTGTCAACTCTCCGTGAGCCTTAAGGGCAATATATTTACCGATAAATCCGGTCTGTGAGTTATCAACCTTATCCTTCTGATCTACCAACTGCCAATCAAGCCTGGCATCAAGGTCAAGGGAAATCAGGTGATCCTCATCGGTTTTATGCTGCGAATCCTCTGCTGTCGCTGTAAAAGATGTTAGCGACACGGCCATCAAAGCGGCAGCAAATGATTTGTTCAGTTTCATAATGCAATCTATTTTTCATTGGGGTCTAAGACCTCATATGGTTTTCGTGTCACAAAATTAGAAAAATTATCCTAATCCCACAAATTTTATCGCCTTTTTTACCAATATTTCCCTCTCCCTTATCCTTCCCCCAGAAAATCTGAAATCTGAAAACTGAAAACTAATCTACCATTTGCATATCTCGCAAAAATGTATTAACTTTGCGCGCAAAAATAGAACCGTTAACCATTTTCATCACCATGACAGTAACCGATAGATTTTTAGAATTTATTAAATTCGATACTCAAAGCGACGAAGAGACCAACCTAACGCCTTCTACTCCAGGACAAATGACATTCGCTCGCCACCTTAAGACTGTGGTTGAGGAAATGGGGCTTGAGGACATCACTCTTGACGACAACGGTTACCTTATGGCAACTCTCCCTGCCAACACCGACCGCAATATCCCCACAATAGGATTCATTGCTCATATGGACACCGCTCCCGACATGAGCGGCCGCCACGTCAATGCAAGGATTGTCGACAACTACGACGGTACTACTATCACCCTCAACGAGAATCTTCGCATCTATCTCAGCCCCGACGAATTCCCTGAGCTCCTCAACTATATCGGTCAGGATCTCATCGTCACAGACGGCACTACACTTCTTGGTGCCGACGACAAGGCCGGCATAGCAGAAATTCTTTCTGCTGTGGCTCGTCTGCAGGCTAATCCCGATGTGAAGCATGGAAAAATCCGCATTGCCTTCAATCCCGATGAAGAGATTGGCAAGGGTGCCCATAAGTTTGATGTGGAGCGGTTCGGCTGCGATTTCGCTTACACTATGGATGGTGGCGCTGTCGGCGAACTTGAATATGAAAACTTCAACGCAGCTTCTGCAAAAGTGACCATAAAAGGCCGCAATGTGCATCCTGGAACTGCTAAGCACAAGATGGTGAATTCTATCCGTGTCGCCAACCAGTTTATACAGATGCTGCCACGCTGGGAAACTCCTGAGCATACCGAAGGTTATGAAGGTTTCTACCACCTCATTGGTATCGAAGGTAGCGTGGAAGAGACAGTGCTGACATATATCATCCGCGACCACGACCGCGCACGCTTCGAGAGCCGCAAGCGCGAGATCGAGCATCTCTGCCGCAAGACTAATATGGAGCATCCGGGAAGCTGCTCGGTTGAGATCAAAGACCAGTATTATAATATGAGGGAGAAGATTGAGCCCGTGATGCACATCATAGAGATTGCAGAAAAGGCTATGCGCGATGCTGGCGTGACTCCTAAAGTGCAACCAATACGTGGCGGCACAGACGGCGCACAGCTCTCATTCAAGGGTCTCCCCTGCCCCAATATATTTGCCGGCGGGGAGAATATGCACGGTCGCTATGAGTTTGTATCGATCCAATCGATGGAAAAAGCTACCGACGTCATCTTCAATATCGCAAAGATCGTAGCCGAGTAATCGCAAAACGCAAATCGCTTGAAGAAACTAATAGTAGTCACTGGCCCTACAGCTTCCGGCAAGACCGACCTCGCCGTCAAACTCGCCCTTGAGCACGACACCGAGATTATCTCTGCCGATTCACGTCAGATCTACAAAGGAATTCCTGTGGTCACCGCTGTTCCTGACCTTAGTCAGAGGATGGGGGTGACTCATCATCTTATGGAGATGCTTCCACTCGATGCCTACTACTCGGCGGCAATGTTTGAGGAAGATGCTCTCCGCATCGCTTCCGATATTTGGAAAACCCGGGATGTAGCTATCGTCTGCGGGGGATCGATGATGTATGTCGATGCTCTTGTTCATGGAATAGATGAACTCCCTACAGTCCCTGACTCAATCCGACTTCCATTGATGGATGAGTGGAAAAAGAATGGCGACGACTGGCTTCGCGATCGGCTTAAGGATCTTGACCCGCTATATTATTCCCAAGTGGATCTCGCTAATATGAAGCGAGTATTTCATGCAGTTGAGATTTGCCTTGCCTCCGGCACTACCTACACTTCGCTCCGCACAGGAAAGAGAAAGAAGCGTGATTTTGAAATAGAAAAGACAGTCATCGATCTTCCCCGCGAAGTGCTTTTCGACCGCATCAACCAAAGGGTGCTGAATATGGTGGAAAATGGCCTGGAGGAGGAGGCAAGAAGAGTTTACCCTCTACGTCATCTCAATTCTCTTAACACTGTCGGTCTTAAGGAAATGTTCGCTTATTTCGACGGCAAGATGGATTTCGACACTGCCGTGGCCCGTATCCAAAAAAACACACGCGTATACGCAAAAAAACAACTCACATGGCTAAAAAAACAAATATACTGAAATATGTCTTGTCCTTATTGGCAGTGGGCTGCATCATATTTTTAGGATGCCGCTTTGCCCTTGCCAATGGGTCGGAAGACAATTCTGCCGTTAAAGAGAGACGCACCAAGGTCCGTACTCTCGACCTTTCAAATATCGAAAAAGTCGAAAAGTCAGAGGAAATACCCTCCATTATAAAGGAATACGAGGGATTCACTGTCGACTTTAATCCGGAAAACAAGACACCCAACTATGTGGCTTGGATATTGGAAGGGAAAGAAATGGAAGGAACCGTTGGGCGAAACAATAAGTTCTGGACTGATTTTGATTTGGAGAACTGCCCGGACTCTCGCGACTACTCCCATTCAGGCTACGACCGCGGCCATATGTGTCCGGCTGGCGAGCAGAAATGGAGCGAGACGGCGATGCACCATAGTTTTGTGATGGCCAACGTCTGCCCCCAGGATCACGACCTGAATTCTGGAGCTTGGAAAACCCTTGAGGACAAGGAACGAATCTGGGCTATTCGCGACTCTGCTATCGTGATAATCGCTGGCCCCATCTACGACGAATCTGATACGGAAACAATCGGATATAATGAAGTCAGGGTACCCTCGGCATTTTTCAAGGTTCTCCTTGCCCCATACGCCAATCCAATCCGAGCCATCGGTTTCGTATATCCAAATATTAACTGCACAGGCAACATGGCATCCTACGCCGTCAGCGTCGACGATGTAGAGAAAATGACCGGCTTCGACTTCTTCTCATCCCTTCCCGACGACATCGAAGACGACATCGAATCCATCGTCTCCTTCAAATCCTGGAATTCACCCCGCAAATAACGATGACAACGATGACAACGACGACAACTATAGTAGCCCCCGCCACCCCCTCCGGCAAAGGAGCCCTCGCAATCATACGCCTCTCCGGCCCAGATGCTTTCTCGATTGCCGATTCTGTCTGGAAAGGCACCTCACTCCAGAAAGCCACCACCCATACCGCCCATCTCGGCTACATCATCGACGAATCCAACAACATACTCGACCAAGCCGTAGCCACCATCTTCCGAGCACCCAACTCATTCACTGGCGAAGACGTAGTGGAGTTCTCACTCCACGGGTCTCCTTGGATAATACGCGAGGTCACAAACCTTCTCCTGCGAAAGGGAGCGCGTGGTGCCGAACCCGGCGAGTTTTCCCGCCGTGCCTACCTCAACGGACGAATGGATCTCGCATCTGCCGAAGGAATCGCCGACCTCATAGCCTCCTCATCAAAAGCAGCCCACCGTCTCGCCATGCAGCAGACCCGTGGCGCGTTCTCAAAAGAATTCAACGAACTCCGC
>DAAK01000059.1:0-358 GCA_001701075.1 Bacteroidales bacterium GP3
CGCGTCTACCATTCCGCCACCTGGGCTTTGCACTTGCAAAATTAATACTTTTTTTTCACTTCAGCAAATATTTTCCCTCCTTTCTCCCAATTTTTTCTAAAATTCGACCTCTTCCCCTCCTCTTCCCCTCCTCATAATTGTGTCTTCAACATAATCTGAAGAATATTTCTCTGTACTCGACCTCAGGCGCATACCTTTTCTTTTATGTCTATTCAAAAAAATTATCCTTCTTGTGATAATTGTCTCCTCTGACAGTGTTTATTTCTTAGGAATGTCCCTTTTACGACAACCAAAACCGAAAACTGATATCTGAAGACTGATATCTGAAGACTGATATCTGAAAACTGATATCTGAAAA
>DAAK01000059.1:387-7464 GCA_001701075.1 Bacteroidales bacterium GP3
CTGAAAACTGACATCCATTATGGAAATAATAAATACCCTTAACGATTGGCTCTGGAGCTATTTGCTCATCGGACTGCTACTTCTGGCAGCCGTATGGTTCACTATCAAAAGCCGAGGTGTCCAGTTCCGCCTTTTTGGCGAAATGTGCCGTCTGTTGGCTGCTTCCGGCAAAAAGGCGGGAGATGGGAAGAACGATTCGCATCATACTGTCAGTTCCTTCCAGGCTTTTGCTGTGTCGATAGCTTCACGAGTAGGCACCGGAAACCTTGCAGGCGTAGCTACGGCAATTGCTATCGGCGGAGCCGGATCTGTGTTTTGGATGTGGATTATTGCCTTGTTAGGATCTGCTTCGGCTTTTGTTGAGTCAACACTCGCCCAACTGTACAAAGTAAAGGGAGAAAACTCTTTCAAGGGTGGACCGGCTTACTATATTCAGAAAGGACTCGGCAAAAGATGGTGGGCCATTATATTTGCTGTACTCATCACCATCACTTTCGGACTCGCATTCAATTCAGTACAGGCAAACACAATGACTGCTGCCGCCAAAGTTTCGTTTGGCTGGGATCCAATGATTGTGGGAATCGCAATAACAATCGCATCAATGTTGGTGATTTTTGGTGGCATACAGAGAATATCACGTTTCAGTGAAATCGTAGTTCCAGTAATGGCCATCGCCTATATTCTGCTTGCTCTCGTCATATTGGTGATGAACGCCACAAGGATTCCAGAGATGCTGTCTCATATAGTAAGTGAGGCTTTCACAGGTAGCGCGGCTCTTGGTGGTGGAGTCGGCAGTGCAATTATGATGGGAATAAAACGTGGTCTCTTCAGCAACGAGGCAGGAGAGGGATCGGCTCCTAACGTAGCTGCGACTGCTTCTGTCAGCCACCCAGTCAAACAAGGACTTCTGCAGACACTTGCAGTTTTCACCGACACTCTTCTGATATGTACCTGCACAGCTATCATCATCCTGCTAAGTGGTATATATGAAAACGGAGAGAGCGGGATCGCTCTTACTCAGTCTGCCCTTGAATCGGAAGTAGGAAGCATCGGAAGCACGTTTGTAGCCGTAGCTGTATTCTTCTTCGCTTTTACGAGTATCGTCTCAAACTATTATTATGGTGAAACAAACCTGCAGTTTATAAGCAGCAAGAGATGGCCTGTGACAGTATATCGCATTATTGTCGGAGCCATAGTTATGGTCGGTTCTCTAACATCCCTTGAATTTGTTTGGGGAATGGCTGATATATTCATGGGACTTATGACTCTTTGCAATCTCCTTGCCATTTTCCTATTGGGCAAATATGCTATAAGGCTTCTCAAGGATTATCAATCCCAACGCCGACAAGGGAAGAACCCTGAATACCACCGCTCCACTATTCCAGAAATCGCAGACGAAACGGAATGCTGGCCGCTATGAGAAAGAGACTTCTTTGAAGGCATATGTGCGTACAGATCCATCCTCAAGTCGCAGCGACATCGGTCCATGAGAAGCAATACTCTCAATTTTAGCCATAAAACATTCTCCTGTTGTAGCATCCGTAAAAGGGTAAAGCTTTCCATCCCCTCGCCACAACTTGCCCATAAATTCCCCATGCAGCGAAACGCGGTCTTCAGGATTGCGAATTGCCTCGAGCCTATTCCCCATTATATTGGCGATTTCTTTTTCGAGAACGCGAAGATCATACTCAACTCCACTTATCTGCCACATGGACACAGGATTTGGAGCATCACTCACAAATTCCTTCTGATTGACGTTGATACCAACTCCAATCACGGAATAAGAAACAGAAGCCCCCATTATGGAGTGACGTATCAATATTCCGCATATCTTCTTGTCTCCGACGTAAATATCATTGGGCCATTTCACTTTTGCCTCGATTCCATGATTGCCTAAGAAATCCACCACACCAAGAGCTACAGCCTCCGACATTGCAAACTGAGCCATCGGCGGAAGCTCTACAGGACGATAGAATATGGAGAAAGTAAGGTTTTTCCCAGGTTCCGACTCCCAGGAATTGCCTCGTTGACCTTGCCCTGCAGTCTGTGTGTGAGCTATGACCATAACAGGCGCCTCAAGCTTCGAAGCCTCACGCATTATGTATGAATTAGTGGAATCTACCTCCTCTAAATGTATAATCTTCATTTAAAATCCCAATATATACAAATCCCAAAAATCAAAATTATTCTAAATTCTGATAATACGCGAATGGTCAGGCTGTTCCTCTATATTGACAATCAGTGTATCGTCTGGCAAGATATCTTCAATATTCTCCGTCCATTCCATAAGGCACAGATTTCCACTCTCCCAATAATCTTCAATTCCAATATCAAATGCCTCTGCTGAAGATTCGAGCCTGTAGAAATCAAAGTGATATACGGTCTGCCCAGTTTCTGATGAATGATACTCATTTGCGATAGCAAACGTGGGCGAAGAAGCTTCATCGTCCATCTTTAGCTGACGCATCATCTCGGCTACAAGAGTAGTCTTTCCAGCTCCCATCTTACCCCGAAGAGCCACTATCCGATTCTCCCCTATTGCATCAATAAGTTCCGCAGCCGCACGAGGCAGATCTTCAATATCCTTTATTGTTATTTCCATTTTCTTCAAATTATTCACATCATGACCTAATATTTCTTCCCCATAATCTCATAATCTTCCCCATCTCTTTTATGAAAGTTGAATATTTTTAAGATTTATAACACATGCTATATTAATAACAATTTTGGATGGATTGTTATATTATTAAAGAAATTAATCTATATTCCGGCCATAACAGACCAAAAATATGGATTTTTTTCGTTAAATTTGCAAGTTGAAACAGAATAACTATACAACAAACTCATTATAATGGCAAATCAGGAACTGAGCGAACAAGAAATCGTAAGACGCAACAGTATGCAAGCTCTCCGCGACCGCGGAATCGAACCCTATCCCGCAGCGGAATACGTTGTGACAGGTCACAGCGAGGAAATCAAGGAAAACTTCAAGGATGATGCCGAACGGCGCGAAGTATGCGTCGCCGGACGTATCATGAGCCGCCGAATCATGGGTAAGGCTTCATTCGTAAGCCTTCAAGACGCAGATGGGCGCATACAAGTGTATGTAAGCCGCGACGACCTTTGTCCTGGCGAAGACAAGGATATGTATAATGTTGTCTTCAAAAAACTCCTTGACATAGGCGACTTCATCGGAGTGAAAGGCTATGTTTTCCGCACACAGACTGGAGAAATTTCGGTTCACGCACAAGAAATAACAGTGCTCAGCAAGAGCCTTCGCCCCCTTCCTATGGTGAAGATGAAAGACGGAAAGGCTTATGATGCATTCACAGATCCCGAACAGCGCTATCGTCAACGCTATGTTGACCTCGTGGTCAATCCAGGGATCAAGGAGATCTTCCTAAAGCGCAACAAGATTTTCAACTCTATGCGCCAGTACTTCAACGACCATGGTCTGATGGAAGTGGAGACTCCAATCCTCCAGTCAATACCGGGTGGCGCAGCTGCGCGTCCGTTCATCACTCATCACAACGCACTTGACATCCCTCTCTATCTGCGTATAGCCAACGAATTATACCTGAAGCGACTGATCGTAGGCGGTTTCGACGGTGTATATGAGTTTGCAAAGGACTTCCGTAACGAAGGCATGGACCGCACACACAATCCTGAATTTACCTGCATGGAGGTGTATGTAGCTTATAAGGACTACAACTGGATGATGCGCTTCGTAGAGAATATGCTTGAAAAGATATGCCTCGACGTAAACGGCACCACCGACGTTCAAATTGGCGACAATCTTGTCTCTTTCAAGGCTCCGTTCCGCCGCGTTACAATGACCGATGCCATTAAGGAGCATACAGGTTTCGATATCACCGGCAAGACAGAAGAGGAACTTCGCGCTTTCTGCAAGCAAGAAAACATAGAAGTTGATTCAAGTTGGGGCAAAGGAAAACTCATCGACGAGATTTTCGGAGAAAAGTGTGAAGGAACATATATACAACCCACTTTTATCACAGACTACCCCATCGAGATGTCGCCTCTTACAAAGAAGCACCGCAACAATCCTGAGCTCACCGAACGTTTCGAGCTTATGGTCAATGGCAAGGAACTCTGCAACGCTTATTCAGAGCTCAACGACCCTATCGACCAATACGAGCGTTTCGTAGATCAGATGAACCTCGCCGATAAGGGTGACGACGAAGCTATGATCATCGACCACGACTTCATCCGTGCCCTTGAATATGGCATGCCTCCGACATCAGGTCTCGGTATCGGTATGGACCGACTGACTATGCTAATGACCGGACAGACCGCAATCCAGGAAGTGCTCTTCTTCCCACAGATGCGTCCGGAAAAGAAGCAAGTGAAGGCCGAGGCCGAAGATGAGAAAGAAGAAGAAAAGTAATCATGGACAATAAAGACCATATATCGAAAGTTGCCGTTCTAGGTAGTGGAAGCTGGGCCACAGCTTTGGCCAAGCTTCTGCTCAAGAACTGCGACCGTATTGGATGGTATTTCCGAAGCGAAGATAAAATCGAGGAGTTCAAAAAATACGGCCACAACCCATCATACCTTACCGATGTAAGTTTCGAAACAGACCGTATCGACTTCTCTGCCGATATCAACGAAGTAGCCGATGAAGCTGACACTCTTGTAGTGGCAATGCCATCTCCCTATTTCCTGCCTGAAATCAGCAAGCTCACAATTGACATAAAAGGAAAGAACATAGTATCGGCTGTAAAGGGTATTGTCCCCGACCGAAATATGATCATTACCGACTATTTCGAGCAAGTATGCGGTGTGCAACGTGGGAATATGCTGGTTATCGGCGGTCCCTGCCACGCTGAGGAAGTTGCTCTTGAGCGCCTTAGCTATCTGACTATAGGTTGTCTTGACACAGACAAGGCTCGTCAATTCGCATCCCGCCTCGCTTCTGCAAAGATGAAGACCATCATTTCCGATGATGTGGATGGAATTGAATATGCCGCAGTTCTCAAAAATGTATATGCTATTGCTGCAGGTATGGTAAGCGGTATGAAAGCTGGCGATAACTTCATGGCAATGCTTGTGAGCAATGCCACAAGGGAAATGCGTAAGTTTGTCGATACCATCGCTCCAATGCCTCGCGACATCGACCGATCCGCTTATCTTGGAGACTTACTCGTGACTGCTTACAGTAAATTCTCCCGCAACCACAACTTCGGCTCTATGCTCGGCAAAGGCTACAGTGTGAAGGTGGCAAAGATGGAGATGAGCATGGTCGCAGAAGGATACTATGGCACAAAATGCATGTACGACATCAACGAACGCCCCGACCTTCAAGTTGAGATGCCCATCCTCGATATGGTCCATGCCGTGCTTTATGAAGGCGTCAATGTACGCAGGGCTATGAAAGAACTATCCGATTCTTTTTCCTGACCCCCCAAACAATTAAACGATTAAACGATTAAACCCTTTAAACAAAAGACAAATATGAAAAGCATTAATTTAGACATCCAGCATGCGGTCTACTTCGCTGAAAAGCAGTATATCGCTAACGAATCAGCAGCCGTAGAGGCTATAAAAGACGTCAACACCGGGCGTGCAGCCGGCAACGACTTCCTCGGATGGGTAAAACTCCCTTCTGAAACAGATCCTGCTCTTCTCGCTAAGATCAACGCAACAGCTGATCGCCTGAAAGAAAAATGTGACTATGTCGTATGTATCGGTATCGGTGGTAGCTACCTCGGTGCAAAAGCTGTCATTTCTGCCCTTAGCAACAACTTCGCCGACTTTATCCACAATCCGGAACCAAAGCACGCAAAAGTGCTATATGCAGGTCAAAATATCGGCGAGGAATACACCGCAGAACTTCAGGACTTCCTCAAAGATAAGAAATTCGGTATCGTAGTAATTTCCAAATCTGGCACAACTACCGAACCGGCTATCGCATTCCGTCTCCTGAAGGCTCAACTTGAAGAGCAAGCTGGCAAGGACGCTGCCAAGGAACTCATCGTTGCCATCACTGACGAGAAGAAAGGTGCTCTTCGCACACTCGCAACTCAGGAAGGTTACGAGACTTACGTAATTCCTGACAACGTTGGCGGACGTTTCTCCGTCCTCACCCCAGTTGGTCTTCTTCCTATTGCTGTTGCTGGTTTCGACATCACTAAGCTCGTAGCCGGTGCAGCTGAGATGGAAAAGGACACCACTGAACCTGGTGGTGACAATATCGCCGAAACTTATGCACGTGTCCGCAACGCTCTCTATCAGAGCGGCAAGAAGATAGAAATTCTTGCTAACTTCAACCCGAAACTTCACTACTTCGCTGAATGGTGGAAACAGCTTTATGGCGAAAGCGAAGGTAAGGACGGCAAGGGCATATTCCCGGCAGCTGTAGACTTCACTACCGACCTTCACTCAATGGGCCAGTGGATACAGGATGGCGAACGCACTATCTTCGAGACTGTAATCTCCGTGAAAGAGCCTCTTCTACACAAATACATCCCGACTGACGACCAGAACCTCGACGGTCTCAACTTCCTCGGTGGCAAGAAGGTTGACGATGTAAACAAGATGGCAGAACTCGGCACAATGCTTGCTCACGTCGATGGCGGAGTGCCTAACATCAAGATTGAGATCAACAAGCTTGATGAGTATACTCTCGGCGCACTCATCTACTTCTTTGAGAAGGCTTGCGGCATCTCTGGATATATGCTCGGTGTAAATCCGTTCAACCAGCCTGGCGTAGAAGCTTATAAGAAGAACATGTTCGCTCTACTTGGCAAACCTGGCTACGAAAAGGAAACTGCAGCAATCAAGGCTCGTCTCAACAAGTAAATGTCTATTGAAGGGAGGCCTCCAGCCTCCCTTCAATATTACAAATATGTTTCAGATATTAAATAAAAGTTAATTAGAGACATTAATTTAGATTCAAATGAACCTTCGACCTTTCAGGCGTGTTTAATAGTCGTAACTCGGACAGACAGACGGGATGCAAGACAGAATGTGAGAAGCACCCGCGAGTCACACCAAATTAAGATTAGATTGATTAGTTTAATTGCTATAAGCGTTCTGAAAAAGTTGTTATTGTTGTTT
>DAAK01000059.1:7516-46232 GCA_001701075.1 Bacteroidales bacterium GP3
TTTTTTATTAATTTTGCGCTTTATCTTCTTGTCTACAGGAATTACGGCAATATCAGCATTGATTCGAACAAAAAACTGAAATGATCAAATCTAAAATAATCAGAGCGTCAGCAACGGCGACTGCCATCTTGACACTGCTCCTTTCTTGCGGTGCTGGCAAGAAAACGCAATTGCCAGAGGAAAACGTGGATGCTTCTTCATTTGAAGAAACTTCTATACTCTTTTCCCCCGACAGCGCCTATACATATGTTGCCAAGCAGGTAAAGTTCGGTCCTCGCGTACCTGGCTCTGACGCACATCGGCTCTGTGGCAACTGGCTTTCAGAAAAGTTTAAGTCATTTGGTGCTGAAGTATCGGAACAAAAAGCCACTCTGACAACTTTCGACGGCACTAAAATACCGATGCGAAACATTTTTGCCAGAATCAACCCTGATTTAGATAAGCGAATCCTTCTCATAGCTCATTGGGACTCCCGACCTTGGGCCGACCATGATCCTGATCCGGATAAGCGTTCCTATCCAGTGGATGGAGCCAATGATGGAGCAAGCGGCGCAGGAGTTCTCCTTGAACTTGCACGTATCCTTCCAAAAGATGCTTCCGGCATAGGAGTCGATTTCCTTTTATGCGATGCCGAAGACTGGGGAGAAGAGAGCAACGATGAAAGCTGGGCACTCGGAGCAAGACATTTTGCGCAGAATCTCCCTATAGAAGGATATATGCCTTCTGCCGCTATACTTCTCGATATGGTAGGCGCAGAAAATGCAACATTTATGAGGGAATATTTCTCTCAACTCGCCAATCCTGCTCTTGCCGATGAAATTTGGAGCATTGCGAAGAATCTGGGACACGAAAAAAAGTTTGTTAACCGTATGGGATCTGCCGTAAATGACGATCATGTCGAACTTATCAAAGCCGGTATCCCCACCATCGATATAATTGATTATCGGGATGGCTCCGGCTTCTTTGACGGATGGCACACCACATCCGATAATATGGATTGTATTTCCCGACAAACTCTCGGTGCAGTAGGAAGCACTCTCGAAACGTACATAAAGAAACAATAAATAATCAATATACACTTAAAGTTATGAATTTTATAGAAGAACTTACCTGGCGTGGTATGATCCATACTATGATGCCTGGTACGGAAGAGCAACTAAATAAAGAGATGACTACCGCATACCTCGGTATAGACCCGACTGCGGACTCTCTCCATATCGGTCATCTTTGTGGTGTCATGATGCTTCGCCATCTGCAGCGTTGCGGACATAAGCCTATAGCCCTCATTGGTGGTGCAACCGGCATGATCGGCGACCCTTCAGGCAAAAGTGCTGAACGCAATCTCCTCGACGAGGCAACCTTGCGTCATAATCAGGAGGCAATCAAGAAGCAACTCTCCCGCTTCCTTGATTTCGACAGCGATGCTCCCAATAAAGCAGAGATGGTCAACAACTACGACTGGATGAAAGAATTTTCATTCCTCGACTTTGCCCGCGAGATAGGAAAACATATCACTGTCAACTATATGATGGCAAAGGAATCCGTTCAGAAACGCCTCAATGGAGAAGCTCGCGACGGACTTAGCTTCACAGAATTTACTTATCAGCTTCTCCAGGGATATGACTTCCTTCATCTCTACGAAACAAAGGGATGTAAGCTTCAGCTTGGTGGCTCTGACCAATGGGGAAACATCACTACCGGTGGCGAACTAATTCGCCGCAAGGTAGGAGGCGAGGTATATGCGCTTACTTGCCCTCTTATCACAAAGGCTGACGGTGGCAAATTCGGAAAGACCGAAAGTGGCAATGTTTGGCTTGATGCAAGATATACTTCACCCTACAAATTCTATCAATTCTGGCTCAACGTCGGCGATGCCGAGGCTGAGAAATACCTCAAGATCTTCACATTCCTCTCAAAAGAGGAAATCGAAGCTCTTGCAGAGGAACATGCAAAGGATCCTGGCCTGCGTCCACTCCAGAAAAAACTTGCAGAGGAAGTGACCGTTATGGTTCATGGGCGCGAAGCATACGACGCTGCTGTATCAGCAAGCAATATCCTTTTCAGCAACAGCGCAGTTGACGAACTCCACCAACTTGACGAACAGACCCTGCTCGACATCTTCGAGGGTGTGCCCAGATTTGAAATCTCCCGTGCAGATATTGAGGCTGGAATCCCGGCTCTGGACTTCCTCGCAGAAAAGACTGCAGTGTTCCCATCAAAAGGTGAGGCTCGCAAAATGATACAAGGCAACGGCGTGAGCATTAACAAAGAAAAGCTCACTGATCCTGCTGCCGTGATCGGTAAAGAGCATTTGCTCGGAGACAAGTATATCCTTGCCCAGAGAGGTAAAAAGAACTACTACCTCATCACAGTAAAAGATTGAAATAACAAAAGAAATGCCTGAATTCGATATACACGGAAGTCAGACCACCCCTAAAGGAAGCGACCGCGACATAGAAAAAGCTCTGCGTCCGCTGTGTTTTGACGACTTCAGCGGTCAGGAAAAGATAGTGGCCAACCTGCGCGTTTTCGTGCAGGCTGCCCGCATGCGCGGTGAGGCTCTTGACCATACTCTTTTGCATGGCCCTCCCGGGCTTGGAAAGACAACTCTCAGCAACATTGTTGCCAACGAGCTCAATGTCGGATTCAAGGTAACAAGTGGGCCCGTGCTCGACAAACCCGGTGATCTTGCCGGCATCCTCATGAGCCTTGAGCCGCACGACGTACTCTTCATCGACGAAATCCACCGTCTTCATCCCATTGTGGAGGAATACCTTTACTCTGCTATGGAAGACTACCGTATCGACATCCTCCTGGACAAAGGTCCAGGAGCGAAGTCTGTACAACTCACTATATCCCCATTCACTCTCATTGGAGCCACTACACGAAGTGGACTTCTCACCGCTCCTCTTCGCGCTCGATTCGGCATCAATTGCCATCTCGAATATTACGACCATGAGACGCTTAGGGGTATTGTGAACCGTTCGGCGCGTCTTCTCAATACATCAATCATCGATGACGCAGCTCTTGAGATTGCACTCCGAAGCCGAGGGACTCCTCGAATTGCCAATGCTCTTTTGCGACGAGTACGCGACTTTGCAATGGTAATGGGAAATGGGACTATTGATCTTAAGACGGCGAAGATGGCTCTCGAAGCCCTCAACATAGATACACACGGGCTCGATGAAATCGACAACAGAATCCTGACAACAATCATCGACAAATTCGGTGGCGGCCCTGTCGGACTCACGACAATCGCAACGGCTCTTGGTGAAGACAGCGGCACCATAGAGGAAGTCTATGAGCCTTTCCTAATCAAGGAAGGATTTCTGAAGCGCACACCAAGGGGGCGCGAAGTGACCGAACTTGCATTCCGCCATCTTGGCCGCTACCCAAAGACATCAGACCAATCCCTCTTCGATTAATTCATAACTCACAATGCACAATGATCTGTATATTTTGAATTGTGAATTATGAATTATGCATTATGAATTGAAAACATGGCTGGTATAAAATCATTAGTTAAAGACACTGCAGTCTACGGACTGAGCAGCATCATAGGCAGATTCCTAAACTGGGGTCTCGTCCCATTATATACCTATCTCTTCTCGGAAGCAGACTATGGTATAGTCAGCTATCTCTACGCCATTGTCGCGGTAGTGATTGTGGTGCTCAACTATGGCATGGAGACTGGCTTCTTCCGCTATGCTGGCAAAGAGGATGATTATGAAAGGGTCTATAGCACAGCAATGGTGTCGCTGGCTACTACATCCTTACTATTCATTATACTCCTTAGCATTTTCCTTCAGCCAATATCATCCGCACTAACTCTTCCACACCATCCAAATTTCGTATGGATGATGGGCTTCACGGTTGCGGTCGATGCTTTCACAAATCTACCGTTTGCTTATCTTAGATTTCGACGCAAAGCTTGGACTTTCGCTGGAATTAAGCTTATCAATATCGGTGTGAATATAGGTCTCAACCTATTCTTCCTGTTGGCTTGTCCAAAGATAAATGAGGTGGCTCCTCAACTTATATCATGGTTCTACGCTCCTTTAGGAGGTGCTTCTTTTGGTGTCGGATGGATCTTCCTTGCCAATGTAATCAGCACTCTTATTGTGTTGGTATGCTTGATGCCGCAGATGAAAGTGAAGCATCTCGTATGTGACACTGGACTCCTAAAGAAAATGCTCGACTATTCCTGGCCTCTTCTTGTGCTCGGCGTCGCCGGCAACCTTAGTCAGGGCATGGGCCAGATTATAATCCCCTATCTTTTCCCAAATGACCCTGAAGGTGCAAGAGCAATGGTAGGGCTTTATGGCGCCAATATCAAGATTGCAGTCGTGATGATGATGTTCACTCAGGCTTTCCGTTACGCTTACGAACCTTTCATATTTTCAAAAGCTGCCCGTCAAGGGGAAGACAAGACGCAAGCCTACTGCGATGCAATGAAATACTTTGTGATATTCGGACTTGCCATCTTCTTAGGAGTGATGTATTTTCTTCCAATTTTGAAGCATTTCATCTCCCCTGCTTATTGGGAGGGGTTAAGGGTGGTCCCGATTATGATGATTGCCGATCTTTGCTTCGGTGTATATTTCAATCTCTCGCTTTGGTATAAGCTCACTGATCGCACTCGGTGGGGAATGTATCTGTCTCTGCTCGGATTTGTGCTTATGTTAGGAGGCAACCTCATTCTCGTTCCGGCAATCGGAATGCCTGACGGCTATATTGGCTCTGCATGGGCTGCACTGATCTCTTATGCCGGAATCATGACCGTCAGTTACCTTCTCGGAAGAAAATACTATCCTATTCCATACGAAGTGAAACGCATTGGATGTTATGCCATCCTCGCAGCCATCCTTTGGGGCATTGGAAGCGTCTGCGATTTCCCTTATGCGATGTGGGGCACATATATCGTAAGGACTTTGCTTCTGGCTCTATATGTATTAGTGGTGGTTTATTATGAAAATATACCTGTTCTTTCGTCAAGACTACACAAAATTTTACATCATATTGACAAAATAACAAGCAAGCCATAATATTTTAATAAAATAATTTTGTTATCCACAAACAATGTATTAACTTTGCACAATAATTATAAAACATTATTCAATTTATAACCCATAACCATTAAACCTTAAGTTGAGCTTGCGAGACTTAAATTAGTAAAATATGGCCACAGATAAATATGACCTCTCTACTGTCAAAGGACGCCTCCTGACATATTTAAAAGAGAAGAGAATCCCCCAGACTGAATTTTGCAAGCGTCTTGGGGTGGCTCCGACCTACATAGGGGTTATACGCAAGTCAATCCCTGCAGAGAAAATCAACAGGATAGCAACTCTATATCCTGATCTTAACCGAGACTGGCTGCTCTATGGAGAAGGAGATATGTGTATCCAGGAGACTCCTGATCCGCGTAAACTTCTTCAAGATGCAGGTTTTCTCGTACCCCTTCTTCCTGTCACTGCCTTTGCAGGCAATATCACAGCCTGGTCGCAATCTATAAATCTAAATGACTGCGAAAAAGTGATTAGCCCAGTTCAGGGTGTCGACTTCGCAATCCGTATTTCTGGCGACAGCATGGAGCCTGACTTTCACGACGGAGCTATCATTTTAATCAAGAAAATCGACGACAAGGCATTTATCCCGTGGGGACATCCAATGATTGTAGATTCAGCCAACGGCGTTTTCTTCAAAGATGTTTTTCCCTCAGAACGTGGCAAAAAATATATCGAAGCCCAGAGTCTAAACCAAAAATATCCTCCTCTCAATATACCTCTTGACTGCGTCTTCGGACTATATCGAGTGGTAACCACGCTTAACACATATCCTTCATACTGATAAATACAAAACAATATATAAAATGGCAGATTACAATCACATCGACATCGAATCGCGCTGGCAACAATATTGGCGCGACAATGGTGTTTTCAAGACCGAAATCAATAAAGACAAGCCCAAATACTATGTGCTTGACATGTTCCCTTACCCTTCAGGAGCTGGTCTGCATGTAGGCCATCCTCTCGGCTACATTGCAAGTGATATCTATTCCCGCTACAAACGGCAACAGGGATTTAATGTACTGCACCCGATGGGTTACGATGCCTACGGCCTCCCCGCCGAGCAGTACGCCATACAGACTGGACAGCATCCGGAAAAAACGACCAACGACAACATAGCTCGCTATCGCTCACAACTTGACAAGATAGGGTTCTCATTCGACTGGAGTCGCGAAGTCAGAACTTGCGACCCCAAATACTACAAATGGACTCAGTGGGCATTCATGCAGATGTTCAATCATTACTATGACACTCAACTCGGCAAAGCCCGTCCAATATCAGAACTGATAGCACATCTCGAAAAGCATGGCACCGAAGGGCTCCACGCTGCAGAGACAAAGGAAATCTCACTTACTGCCGACCAATGGAACGCCATGTCGGAAAAGGAACAGCGTGAGACTCTGATGAATTGGAGAATAGCTTTTCAAGGAGAGACTATGGTGAACTGGTGTCCTGAACTCGGCACAGTACTGGCAAACGATGAAGTTTCAGAAGGTCTCAGCGTACGCGGAGGATATCCAGTAGAACAGAAACTGATGCGCCAATGGTGTCTGCGTGTTTCTGCTTATGCCCCGCGACTGCTTGACGGCCTCAACGATCTCGCTTGGAGTGATTCTCTGAAGGAGACCCAACGCAACTGGATCGGTCGTAGCGAAGGTGCAGAAATGAGATTCCCTGTAAAGGGGTCCGACCTTGAACTGGAGATATTCACAACTCGTGCCGACACTGTATTCGGCGTCACTTTCATGGTTCTTGCTCCTGAATCGGAATATGTTAAGCTCCTGACTACTCCCGAACAGAAGGATGCCGTTGAAGCTTATCTCAACGAAGTGAAGCACAAGACAGAAAGAGAGCGTCAGATTGATAAGAAAGTGACAGGTGTTTTCACTGGCTCTTACGCAATAAATCCTCTAAGCGGAAAGGAAATCCCAATATGGATCAGTGATTACGTGTTGGCTGGCTACGGTACTGGTGCCATCATGGCTGTGCCGGCTCATGACTCTCGCGACTATGCATTCGCCAAAAAATTCAATCTCCCAATCATTCCTCTCATCGAGGGTGCAGACGTCTCGGAAGAAAGTTTCGATGCGAAGGAAGGTATTGTCTGCAATTCATGCGGCCCTGACCTTGACCTCAATGGTTTGACTGTAAAGGAAGCCATCGCAAAAACGAAACAGCATATTTCAGAAAAGGGAATTGGACGTGTTAAGGTCAATTATCGTCTCCGTGACGCTATTTTCTCTCGCCAACGCTACTGGGGCGAACCATTCCCGGTATACTATAAAGACGGTATCGCTTACCTTATGGATGAATCAGCCCTTCCGCTCCTTCTTCCCGAAGTAAGTAGCTATCTGCCGACAGCTGACGGTGAGCCTCCACTCGGACGTGCTGAAAATTGGAAGACTCCGGAAGGCTACCCAATCGAACTGTGCACAATGCCAGGTTTTGCAGGAAGTTCGGCCTACTATCTCCGATATATGGATCCTCACAACGATAAAGCTCTCGTAAGCCGTGAAGCCGATGAATACTGGCGCGACGTTGACCTTTATGTGGGAGGTGCTGAACATGCTACCGGCCATCTTATCTATAGCCGCTTCTGGAATAAATTCCTTTATGACCTTGGACTCGTCGTCAGCCAGGAACCTTTCAAAAAGCTTGTCAACCAAGGTATGATTCAGGGACGCACCAACTTCGTATATCGAATCAAAGGCACAAACACATTTGTCAGCAAAGGCCTTGTAGATCAATACGACACGATGCCAATCCGTGTAGACGTGAATATCGTCAGCAACGACATCCTTGATTTGGACGCATTCAAGGCATGGCGACCTGACTTTGCCAACGCTGAGTTTATCCTCGAAGATGGCAAATATGTATGTGGCTACGCAGTGGAAAAGATGTCTAAGTCAATGTTCAACGTTGTAAATCCTGATGTTATCGTTGAGAAATATGGTGCCGACACTTTGAGATTATATGAGATGTTCCTCGGTCCTGTGGAGCAATCTAAGCCTTGGGATACCAATGGTATTGACGGTGTCAATCGCTTCCTGCGTAAGCTTTGGAATATATTCACAAAACGTGCTGATACTGAGCGCAGTGCACAAGAGAAGAAAATCATGCATACCCTCATCAAGAAGGTAAGCCAGGATATCGAGAACTTCTCGTTCAACACATCAGTTGCGGCATTCATGATAGCGGTCAACGAGCTTGGCAAACTTCCTGCCGTCAGCACTGAATCCATGGATGAATTTGCTCGCCTAATTGCACCTTTCGCACCTCACATCGCTGAGGAATTCTGGCATCAGCTCGGACATGAAGGAAGTGTCTCAGACAGTGAATGGCCAAAATGGAATGAAGAAGCATTGAAAGAAGACACTGTAAAATATCCAGTACAGTTCAATGGCAAGATGCGTTTCAACATCGAAGTTCCAGCAGGTAGCGACAAGGCTGCTGTAGAAGCTGCCGTCCTTGCTGATCCAGCTGCTGAGAAATGGCTTGAAGGTAAGACTCCTAAGAAAGTCATTGTTGTCCCTGGAAGAATAGTCAACATCGTAATCTGAATCTGACTAATACAGCTAAGGGCGTAGTCACTTTCGGCTGCGCCCTTTACTGTCGCCATAGGTAATAAAGCGCCCTTTTTATCGTTAATTAATAAGTAAACACACGCTTTATATACAGATATGACAAAAAAACTGAAACTTGTGATGGCCACCAACAATGCAGGCAAACTGCGTGAAGCAAGAGCCATCGCGGGTGACCGACTTGAGATCTTGAGTCTTAAGGACATCGGTTATAATCAAGATATAGAGGAGACTGCAGACTCACTTGAGGGTAATGCGCTTATAAAGGTGCGTGCCATTAAGGATGCCTGTGGCCTTGACTGCTTTGCTGATGACACGGGGTTGATAGTAGATGCTTTAAATGGAGCTCCCGGTGTGCATACGGCAAGATATGCTGGAGAAGACTGCAATCCTGACAATAATATCGACCTCCTGCTTAAGAATATGGAGGGCGTTGAGGACCGCAGTGCACGATTCAGCACTTGTGTAGCTTTGTCATTTGATGGCAAGGAGCATTTATTTGAAGGATCTGTAGAGGGTAAGATGGCTACAGAAAGAAGCGGATCACACGGCTTCGGATATGACCCAATATTTATTCCTGAAGAGACTGGCATTTGCTTCGCAGATATGACTGACGAAGCAAAAAATGCCATATCCCATCGAGGTCGCGCCATTTCCGCAATGATGAAATGGCTTTCGGCTCTTTGCCTATTTCTATTCACTTTATTCAGGACTGATGCTGCCGTTTCCAATGATTGGAGACTTTTCAATACTTTCGATGATAAAATAGAAAACATCTTCGATACTCCCGAAAAGACTTACATTTTAGCTCATGCTCAGCTTTATAATAAATATGAAGTCGATAATCAGGATAAGCTCTTGTTTCTTTTCTGTCTGGATAAAGACTCGGGAGAAACCCGACAATATAACGTCCAGAATTTCTTGAGTCATTCTCTAATCAAGGCTGCCAACTACAACTCCTTTAGGAATTATTTGCTCATTGTCTATGATGATTTCACTATCGACATTCTTAATGACGATGGTTCGGTCAAAACCATCAATGCTTTGAAGAGCTACAATTCAGGGAGTTCCAAAGAAGTGAGGTCCATTTCATTTGATCCGGAGCTTAACCGAGCTTATCTTGCTACTGATTTCGGGTATTTGATTATTGACGATAAGAAAAATGAGGTTGCCTCAAGTAGAATCTACAATGAGCCCATTGAAAACGCTATCAGGGTTGCCGACAGATTTGTAATCGCCAAAGATGGCAAATTATTTGAGGACAAGGCAGATGCAAATCACTTCTCAATTTCAGACTTCAAGGAAGTGGATTGGGGAGGAGCTGGTAAAGCAGGCGACCTTTTACCTCTTTCATCAGACAAATGTGTGATTTCAAGAAACGTTGACGGCTCTTCCACTCACTACATAGTAAGTTTTGAATCTGGAAAAGAGTCTCCTGAAGTATATTCCATAGGAAAACTGGATAATTCCAACATAACCGGGAATAGAGATGGCCTTATGTTTGCTCGATATGGAGCTATCTATCAGCTTGATAGAAATGCAAGGTATCCGAAATCTATATTACGTCGTGATGAAGATGCCAATCTGATGTGCAGTAGCTGGGACTTAAAAAACTTCTATTATGCCCAGCCGCGTGAAGGTGTATACTCTGTTCGTCACGATGGAGACAATAAATGGAGTCTTACAAGCCAACCTTCAAGACCAAATGCTCCTGCCGTTTTCCGCTCTACCAATCTCATGTATTCTCCACGCTATGGGATGCTTGCAAATACACATGGGATCAATCAAAACTTTTCTTCCCGCAATGCCAAGAATCCAATTCTATTGTCGGCCTTAAAAGACCAGACATGGACAATGCATGGGCTTCCCTATTTTGACAATGAGACGCAAGACAGGCTGATAAATCCCTGTGGTATAGCACAAGATCCTGACAATCCTGACATATTTTATTTTGGATCTGTCATGAATGGGCTTCTTCGCTATAACATTTCGGATATGTCGTCGCTTTTGCATATGACTAAAAGCGATGATTCTCCGAATTATCCAGGTCATGTATCCATTCAAGCTCCATATTCATCCTGGTCGAACGCCTACATGCTCACAAATCCCACGTTTGACAGTCGTGGCAATCTATTAGTAGCTCATGTCAACACGGAAATTGAAAATGATTATTCCCCAGAAATATGGGTATGGACTCCAGAAAAACGCCGTGCAAGTGTTTCGCCTGAATCTTTTCAACCATTTACTAAACTAAAAGTCAAAGACATAGTCCCGGGCACAAATAATCTCGTATTGCCCTTATCTTATCAAGGGAACAGAGACATGGCGGTGTTTTTCTCCCTAAACCTTTATCACAGACCCTTCGTTGTCTACAATCACAATGGCACAATAGAAGAAGATTCTGATGATAAGCAAGCTACTATGAACACCAAGGATCTGGAAGACTCGGATGGAAAACTTGAATGTCATTATCTTTATTGTGCCACAGAAGATCCCGCTACAGGTCTCGTTTGGGTAGGGTCGGATAATGGAGTATTTACATTCGATCCAAAAGATGCATTCACACATCCTGGGAAGGTGTCAAGAATTAAAGTAAGCCGCAACGATGGCACATCTCTTGCCGATTATCTTCTCGCAGGCACTTCTGTCAATGACATCTCTATCGACCATATGGGACGCAAGTGGTTTTCACTTTCAGGAGGTGGCATCGTCTGCACTTCTGCCGACGGGAAAACAATCCTTTTTGAAATAAACACCGAAAACTCTGCTCTTCCTTCAGATCTTGTATATACTTCTTGCTATAATCCTGAAAATAACTCTATGATGATCGCCACTTCGGCAGGCCTTTGTGAATACTATCTAAATGGCAAATCCTCTGAGTCAGAATCCTCAAGCGTAAGGGCATATCCCAATCCGGTACGCCATGACTATTATGGATGGGTCACAATCGACGGTCTTGAAGAAGATTGCATCGTCAAGATTGCTGATTCAGCCGGCAACATAGTCAGAGAGCTTGGACCTGCTTCTGCAGGAAGAGTTCAATGGGATGTATGCGGGATAGACTTAAACCGTGTTCCGAGTGGCGTCTATTTTGTTCTTGCCTCTTCGGGTCCCGGCGGTGGTTCATATAGCGAAGTCACTAAGATTCTTGTAATAAACAGATAAGTAATAATCCAGCACATTCTTAATCTTCCATGGGAAAGAATAAACTGCAGAAATTCTCTGATATGGAGACATTCGGATGCGTCCTTCAGTATCCGAGGCACATACTGATAGAAAAGGGATTCCCCTACAAAGGGAAATGGAACGACGAGTTTTTCTCCCGCTCCAATCCCATCACCCTTGAACTCGGATGCGGAAAGGGAGAATATACCGTGGCTCTCGCTGAAGCAAACCGAGACCGCAACTACATCGGGGTTGACATCAAGGGAGCGAGAATGTGGAAAGGCGCCAAAAGCGTGGAAGAAAAAGGGATGGACAACGCCGCTTTCCTACGCACAGAGATCGAACAGATATCGGAGTTCTTTGCTCCTGAAGAAATAGATGAAATTTGGATTACTTTTCCGGATCCGCAGATGCAGAAAGCGAGGAAAAGACTTACTTCTTCAAGATTTCTTTCTAACTATCGCTCCTTCTTGCGTCCTGGCGGTGTCATAAATCTCAAGACTGACTCGCCCTTCCTTTATGAATATACAAGACGCCTTGTAGAATTAAATGGATTTGAAGTGATTGCTAACACTGACGATCTATACGGTAGCGGACTTGCCGACCCCGTTACTTCAATAAAGACATTTTATGAACAACAGTGGCTTTCCCGCGGCAAGACAATCAAGCTCATCTCGTTCCGCTTAAGAGATGGTGAAATAAAAGAGCCTGACTGCAGCGACCTTGAGAAAGATGACTATCACAGTGAATTTGGCCGACACTCCTCAAATATTAATTGAGAATTGTGAATTTAGAATTTTGAATTGATCTGAAATCTGGAATCTGGCCTCTGGGATCTGGAATCTTTTCAATTTATCATTAATAATTTATCATTGATCAACCAATGGCTATATACCCAAAACTTATACTTGACGCTCTGACAAATGTCAAGTATCCTGGAAACGGGAAAAATATCGTGGAACTCGGAATGGTAGAAGACGACATCCGTATTGATGGCAATAAAGTGTCGTTCTCTCTCATATTCGACCGCCCAACCGATCCTTTTATCAAATCTGTAGTGCGAGCTGCTGAAGCTACGCTTCCTGTATTTGCCGATCCTGACATTGACGTAAAGGGACGCATCGCAGTGAAATATCGTCAGACAGAAGCGCCTAAACCTGAAACTCCACTCCCGGGAGTAAAAAACATCATAGGCATAAGTTCTGGCAAGGGTGGAGTAGGAAAATCCACAGTCTCTGCCAACCTTGCAATTGCTTTGGCAGCAAAAGGCTACAAGGTAGGACTTCTGGATGCTGATATCTTTGGTCCATCGATGCCCAAGATGTTTGGTGTAGAAGACGAAAAACTCTTTATGGTGACTCAAGAAGGAAAGGATTGGATCGACCCTATAGAGAAATTTGGAGTAAAGATGCTCAGTATAGGATTTGTTGTAGATAAAGACAGTCCTGTACTCTGGCGTGGAGGCATGGCTTCTAATGCATTGAGGCAGCTTATATCTGAAGCTTGGTGGGGTGACCTCGATTACTTCTTGATCGATATGCCTCCAGGCACAAGCGACATCCACTTGACTCTTGTCCAGACACTTCCCATCACTGGAGTGATTGTGGTCAGCACACCTCAGGAAGTGGCTCTTGCTGATGCCCGCAAAGGTATTGGAATGTTCCGCAGCGAGAAAATCAATGTGCCTATTCTTGGTCTTGTGGAGAATATGGCTTGGTTCACTCCGGCTCCACACCCCGAAGAGAAATATTATATATTTGGAAATGGTGGAGCGGCACGCCTTGCTGAGACAATGAATGTGCCACTCTTGGCGCAGATTCCTCTTGTGGCAGACATTTGTGAGATGGCCGACAATGGACACCCAACTGCTACGGAATGTACTGGAGATATTACCTCAGAAAATCCTGAGGCTAAAGCCTTCTCTGATCTTGCAGAAAGAGTCGTGGAAGAATGCGACCGTCGCAATCGTGAACTTCCTCCCACAAAGGCTGTCCAGACCCACTCTTAATTGAGAATTGATCTGGAATCTGGCCTCTGGAATCTGGCCTCTGAAATCTGATCTCTGAAATCTTATAAATTTATATTTAATCTTTTATAATTAATCTTTAAACAACCGTGTCAACAGCTCAAGCAGAAAACACACGCAAGGTGACTACAAGCCGCCTTACGGAAATGAAACACCGCGGCGAGAAAATCTCTATGCTCACCGCTTATGACTATACATCTGCCAAACTTGTGGATGAAGCAGGTATGGACGTAATTCTCGTAGGAGATTCAGCTTCTAATGTAATGGCGGGAAATGTGACTACCCTTCCCATCACTCTTGATCAGATGATATATCACGCTAAATCTGTGATGAAAGGCGTAAAACGTGCCCTTGTAGTGGTCGACCTTCCTTTCGGAACCTATCAGGGCAATTCCAAGGAAGCTTTAGCATCTGCTATCCGTGTCATGAAGGAAAGCCATGCGGAAGCCCTTAAACTCGAGGGAGGCGCAGAGATAGCCGAGTCTATCCAACGCATTCTTTGTGCCGGAATCCCCGTAATGGGGCATCTTGGACTTACTCCACAAAGTATCAATAAATTTGGCACTTACAGCGTGCGTGCAAAAGAGGAAGCTGAGGCCAAGAAGCTTTTGGAAGATGCTAAGCTTCTTGAAGAAATAGGATGCTTTGCTGTCGTGCTCGAGAAAATTCCGGCAAAACTTGCCGAGCAAGTAGCTAATGAACTCACAATTCCAGTCATCGGCATAGGCGCAGGTGGTGGAGTTGACGGACAAGTGCTCGTGATGCACGATATGCTTGGTATGACAATGGGATTTTCACCTCGTTTCCTTCGTCGCTACGCCAATGTCGGTGAAGTTATGACAGATGCGTTCCGTCACTATATCGATGACGTAAAGACGGGCGACTTCCCTAACGAGAAAGAGCAATATTGATGACCATACGCAAAGCCACTGAAAAGGACACTGAATACGTAGCAAAGACAGTCTTGACCGCTCTGGATATGGACACATCCGATCTGGAGTGGGTCAAGGCCTCATGCGCCGACCCCAAATCCATGTATTCTTGGAATAAGGCTCTGATTGCTGAGGATAATGGCAAGCTGATTGGATGTATCATTTCATATCGTGGAGATGAGTATCTTCCAATCAGGGAATATACATGGAGCCGCCTTTGGACTGGAGTGGATCCGGAAGTCATCAGTAAATCTGCAATCGAGACCTATCCCGGCGAATACTATCTTGACTCTCTCGCCATTGAACCTGAGTATCGGGGCAGAGGACTTGGTAAAAAATTGATGCAAGCCGCCATGGAAGAAGGAAGGAAACTGGGATATAAGAAATTCGCGCTCTTGGTAGCGCGAGAGAAACCCCGCCTCAAAGACTACTACGCTTCATTGGGCTTCGAAGACTCCAACGAAGTCAACTTCTTCGGCCATCAATACCAAAGAATGCTTAAAAAATAGGTCCTTTAGCGGAAGGAATAGCCGAGGCCGAGCATCAGATTGTTTTGTTTTTGGAAGTTTAGGAGTTGGTAGCCGATATTTAGGAAGAAGCGGTCGGTGAAGCGCACCTTCAAATTGGCAAGCTGATATGAGGCTCGTGTCTCTTCCGGACCAATGATATTATAACCAATACCTAAATTGACTGAAAAAATCGGCATCACTAATTCTGCTCTCCCCGACAAGCCCACACATATCTGATGCAATATTGGTGGCCTATAAAAACGTATATCATCAGATATAGTGCCATCTAAATAATGATTCTTCAGATCGGTGCTTTGGTCCCATTGTAAATCAACCGAACCACCGGCTCTGAAAATCTTCTTAATCTGCCACATAGGAGACACGTCAAGACCCACGACAGGGAAATGCCCATTAAGAAGCACCGGTTCCTCCCCTCCTCTATAGACTCGTTTCCGCCATGCACCATAGGCAGTGACATCAAATTGCAGTTTATGTCTTTTCGTAAGGCTCTCTTCATCAAACACCACGCAATAGCTTCCCTTTTCCGGATTATTACCAAACGATCTGGTAACTCCAATCCTGACACCTGCCATATTGACACCAGGATTTGGGAACGATGTATTTCCGTTTGAGAAATGAGTAAGATCAACACCTGCTGTCATTGCATATTGATTATTCAATTCCCAACGCAGGCCAGTGCCAATATTTATATATGCATTCACCTTTGAGCCGACTATGAGATTAGAATATGTCGTCTGCCCATCACATTTTCTCCAACCAAAAGAAGCTCCAAAATTCCATTCATAGTATAATGAGAGTCGATCGTTAATATTGTAAATAGGAGCTCCTTGAAATGCATAAACCGAAATAGGAGTCCCTATTCCTCTCGCATTTCCAAGAAAATTGACTGAAGTGCCAATTCCCTGCCAAGCTCCAGGACAGAATCGTCCTTGAGAAGTAGATGGATCAAATGTGAAGCTATATTTCAGATGTACCGATGTAGCAAGTCTTGTATTTTTTGCCTTGTCAACATCAATCATACTCCTTAGTATATCATCCTTATAGGAGGGAAAAGCATAATCCGACCTTAAATCTATCCCAACACTACTCCGTATCTTACGGCATGTGCCATCGCTCTCCCCAAGAGCAGTCAGGAAGATTGAAATAAGTAATGATATGGCAACTATACGCCTCATTTTCGATACATCAAATTAAGCAAAAAGCATTATCAAAACAAAGTTCATAAAAAATTTTGACATACTAAAGTATTTCACTCAAAAATTATAATGAAATCAGATAATAATTTTAACTAAATATATTGTTCTATTAATATCGACCCAAGACTGCTTTGCATAAAATGAAAATCACCCAAACACAGCCTCCGCATCGATTCTCATTTTTTATGAGATGGGATGTATTATTTATTATACTACTCTGCATTATTTCTTTACAATGTGGAGCCACTTCCCCTATCACTGCTCACCCATCTGATTCCCAGGCAGCCTCAGCTTATGATTCACTATCTAATTTTAGCAACAAAAAGCTATTGGTCGACAGCCGCCAATGGATAGAGGCTGACACTCTTAGTGAGTTATCTGTCACTGCACTTACAATTGTCACAAACAGATATTACGATAATCCGACTGACCCTCAAATGCAAGCGGAAGTGACCGAAGGTCTCCGAATGCTCGGCAATTTATATATGGTCAGAGTCATCAACTACAAAAAGGCTTATAAAAGTTTGTGGATGGCCCGACAGATTGCTGAAGAAAACGGCGATAATCATAGTCTTTCCAGTATTTATAGCAGCCTTGCAAATCTATATAGCGTTAATCCAGGCGACCCTGCGCGTAAATCACAGAAAGTAGAGGAATATCTTTCGCTTGCTGCAGATGCTGCGATTAAAAGCGACAATAAGGATCTGCTTCGCACGATAACCATAAGCATGAGTGTATGGAGCTTTCCACGCAAAAAATGGGGAAAACTCATAGATTCTATCAATAGAATTCGTAAAGGATATTCTTCCGATGTCTCGTTTGCAGGGCCATTGGCAGCCGCTTCTGCATGTGACAGCTATTTTGCCGGCGATACTGATTCTGCCGAACAAAAACTTCTTGAAGCAAGAAGCAAACTGGACTTCACAAAATTCTCTGAACGCTACAGATACTCGATGGATTTAATCCTATCTGATCTGTATGCTGAAACCAAGCAATATGATAAGGCTCTCACTCTCATGAAAGCTGATATGGAAATGGCTGAGAATGCCGGCCATACTGATTTCTTACTTAACGTATATGAACAGATGACCCGGCTATTTAGAGAAGCCGGCGTTCCTGACTCTACTGATTATTACTATCTTAAATATTCAAAGCTTAAAAATGATTTTGCGGAGAAAAGCAGTTTTGGAAAAGTTGAAGAACTTGATTTTCTTTCGCAGATAGACTCCATTAATGCTGAAGTAGAACGCCTTTCGCTTAAGCGAAGGCAAGAAGAACGACGCAATATCATTATTTTGGCTGCTTTGATAGTAGCATTGATCGTTATTTGCGCTATGCTTTGGATATATCTGAATCTTAAGCGCAACCATCGTAACCTTTTTGAACGCAATAGGGAAATGCTTCAGCGTGAAAATGAGCATCGACTTTTACGCGAATTATGGGAAGAAGAACGCCTAAGACTTATAGGGCAAGACAAAAAAGAAGAAGCAAATGATGAGCAGGAACCTCAACAATCAGAAGAAGAGGATTTGTCAAGTCTTAAGCAATTGTATTCACACATACTGATGATTTTCGAAGAATCTCCTGAGATATATGGACTCGGGTTCTCTCTTGCAGATCTTGCAAAAATGATCGGCAAACCAATTCGAGTGGTGTCAAAAGCCATTAACGTTTGCCATGGCGGCAATTTCCATCAACTTCTCAATAAATATCGACTAAGGGAAGCTGCTCGCTTGATGCATGACCCCGAAAATATCACTCTAACAATTGAAGGAATTGCCGAGAGAGCCGGATTCAAAAGCCGCACTTCTTTTGCTGCTCTTTTCAAAAAAGCGATGGGACTTACACCATCCGAATATTGGCGACTTGCACAGAAAGATCAGGCTGGATCATTGGATTGACATGCTGATTAATTGTGCCGGGCAGGATTGCTAAAGGCCTCAAATCATCGCGAATTAATACATTTTGACGTATTAATTCGCGTTTTAATACATCATTTTGATACTAATTATTGGCGTTTCCACAGATAGTATATAATTTTGTCGGAAACAACTTTTATAATACATTTCAGAATGAAAAAAACTTTACTATCTACACTTCTGCTATCCGCAATATCATTTTCAGGTTTGGCAGTTGAAGTTTCTAATGTAAAAGTCACAGCTGTTCCTTTGTCAGAGATTCAGAACGGACCTAAAAAAGTGGCTTTTTCATCTACAACACGTGATATCCTTGTTGATGAAAACTTCGAAGGATTGACTGGTGGAACTATGGATGAGCCCAGCTTCGGTGACCCTCTTGCTTCCCTTGATTTTGATATAGAAATTGATCCGGAACTGATGCATGGCCAACAATGGTATGGACACAAAGTCTATGAAGCCGGTGGAGCTATCGCTATGCAATCCCTAAGTATGGACCAGTGTATACTTAATACACCTCGTATGGACTACTCAGGATCTGTGAGACTGACATTCCTTACGAAAGCTCTCGTTTCAGAATGGGTGGATGATTTCGGTGAAAACCAGACCGATGCTTCCGCAAACCTTATGGTAGGGATTTCCGATGAACAGGGTCGTAAAATTGAAACGAATGTGACAAAAAGTAATCTTGCCGATCTTCGCTTGTATGCAGATATGGGTTGGATGGAAGTCACTGTTGAATTTGACAACTACTCTGCCTACAACGGCGTATCAATTATATTCGCTGGCACAAGATCACTGCTTATCGACGACATCAAGGTGACCGTATCAAACGACGAGTTCATTGCAGCTCCTTATGTCACAGGAGTCACTGACGTGAAGGAGGATTCATTCACCATCAATTGGGAAAAGGTCCGCAAGTCATTTAATTATTATGTTTGGCTCTATACTGATGGTGGCGTTGACCCAGAGACTGGCGAACAGATTTATGACCTCGTTTTGCCACAACAACTTTTGGATCAGATCGAGCAGACTCCTGATTACACCGTAGAAGACTATATCGAATCAATGGGCGGCAAAGACAGTCCTCATCTTAAGTATGACATAGTGTCGAGACACGATGATTTGAGTTATACTTTCACTGGTCTGGATCCTGAAAAGGAATATTATTTCGCAGTGATGTCTCACAATGTCAATATGTTCTCTGACAAAAAGATAATCAAGATGAATGAGCTTGGTTGTCCGGAAATATACGAAGCCACTAACTTTACAAATAATAGCTTCACTGCTAATTGGAGCAAAATCACAAAAGCTGACTTCTATGAGGTGAATCTGTCTGGAGTAGAAGTAGTAGCCGAAAGCAATGAAGCATACGAATTATTCCGCGAAGATTTCGAAAAAACTTCAAATCTATCCAATGCAGAAGACTTCAACGATGCTACTCCATGTACATCAACTATGACTATCGAGGATATGACTTCTACTGAGGGTTGGGAAATTAATGGCCCATTAGCTATGGAGATCCCCGATATGGGAGAAATGCCTTTCTGCTATATGCTCGATGGATGGTTTGGTCCAGGAATGAACATGACCCTTTCTACTCCTTATGTATATGTCGGCAACTGCGACTTTGTAGATATAAATATGAGATTGCAGTGTGCCAATGAAAGTGCACCTATCGTATTGCAGTTTGCAGGTGGTATGTATATGGCTGATATGGGTGGTATGAATGATGCGGTTGCTGAGCTTAGAATCCCCACATATGGTGTTGAAGAAGCAAGACTTGACATCGCTTGTATGGATCCTGAAGGATTGCCCCTTTTCATTGATTATGTTTCCATAACGCAACCTCTTGAAAAGGGAGATATGATTTTTCATCCTGTATCCGCAAGCCAAGTTAGTGCAGACGAAACTTCATTCACTTTCGAGAATCTTGATAATACTCCTTATGAGGTGTATGCTTACACCGTCTCTGCCGGCAAATACGATGGCCGACACTCAGCAAATAGTGAAAGGGTCATGGTCGACTTTAAGAACCAAAGCCCATATTCTGTGATTTCAATCATTGATTCCACTACTTCAAATGATGTCGTAGAAGTAGCTCGCTATGGTATGGACGGCCAAAAACTGAACGGTCCTGTAAAGGGTGTCAACATCATCCATTATAGCGACGGTTCTACTCGCAAAGTCTTCATAAAATAACCTGATTCCATATTCAATCAAATCAGAGTCGTGGCCTCATACCGC
The DNA here is from genome assembly GCA_001701075.1 of Bacteroidales bacterium GP3. Taxonomy (GTDB): domain Bacteria; phylum Bacteroidota; class Bacteroidia; order Bacteroidales; family Muribaculaceae; genus Lepagella. The sequence continues at coordinate 28,179 of DAAK01000059.1, forward strand.
GACTCTGATTTTTTTATAAATTACGTACCGACGACAATTCAGTTATTCTCGTTGATTTGGCGAGCAAACTCATTTGGCATGACATTGAATTGCTTGAAGAATATCTTGGTGAAATATGACTGGGAGCTAATGCCAATCATCCGTGATATTTCTCCGAGTGTATATCTGCCTGTCTTTATATATTCAGCTGCTGTCTTAAGCCTTACTATCCTGATCAATTCGCTGGGAGAAAGATTGAATACTCCCTTAATATGTCTGAGCAAATTAGAACGACTCATACACATCTTATCACATAACCCCTCAACATTAAATTCCTCATCTCCCATATTTTCTTTAATGACCGATAATACCTTCTCCATAAATCTCTCATCTTCTTTATTCACCGGTATATTCTGCGCCTCAAAGAAAGGTTTGCGGGCAAATGCTTCCCTCGCTCGCTTACGATTTTCAAGAAGAGTAACTATCATTTCGCGGAGATACTTGATAGAGAAAGGCTTTTCGATATAGGCTTCTGCACCCAACTGCAAACCTTTCACTTTGCTGTCGAGGTCATTCTTCGCAGTGATAAATACAACAGGAATATGTGACAGTTCCGGATTTGTCTTTATCCGCTTACAAAGTTCCAGACCATCCATCTCAGGCATCATTATGTCTGTCACCACGACATCCACTGATTTCAATGCAAGAATATCAAGTGCTTCTTTGCCGTTCGATGCCAAAGTAATCAAAAAAGAAGAAGAAAGCCTATCATTAAGCATCGAACGTATCCCCTCATTATCTTCTACCAAAAGCACATGATAGCCATTTGCATTCAATGGAGTCTGATTCGTATCTTCCTCATAGACCATGGAAGATCCATTATTGTCTGCTACAGTTTGAACCGTTGTCTGTGAAGAAACCTTCATTGGAAGTGTTAGAACAAATACATTATCATCCGAATTATTTGTATCCAGATAAAGATCACCACCAAGAAGAACCGCAAGAGAACGAGACAAAGGCAGTCCTATACCAACCCCATTTTTCTGTTCTTGAGATTTATCAGTTTGATAAAAAGTTTCAAAAATACGATCTTTATCTTCTTCAGAAATTTTTTCTCCATCTGAAATCACCCTTATCTTCACTGAGTCACAACCCGATTCCAGAGCCACAGAAATCTTTGTATCTGCATATTTTAAAGCGTTGTTTAAAAGATTGCTTATAATTTTGGTCACGGCCTCTTTGTCTGTAACCGTAATTATACTGTCTTTTGGAAGTTGGCGCGTAAGAGTCTTGTTGCTAAGAGATATAGACGGCTCAAAACGGTCGAGCGTGTAGTTAATAAGTTCCACCACATCTAATGCCTCCGGCTTCAACCGTAACCGACCAGCTTCAATTTTTTGGAAATCCAATAATTGTGATGTAAGTTCAAGCAGACGAGCTGTATTCTGACGTGTCACTTTGAGATAATGTTCTGATTCAGGATTATCAAGTCCATTCTCTTCCATTGCCTCTAATGGCAAATCAATAAGGGAAAGCGGTGTCCGAATCTCATGAGCTATTTCTGTAAAAAAGTTAAGTTTTTGTCTATAAACCTCTTTCTCCTTATTCGATGCAAATATTTCTTGACGCTCATGCAATCTCTTCAACTCCCATTTTCTATAAACGATGAAAACCATCGCAACAAGGCCTAACGCAAAAATGACATATACTATTATAGCCCATATGCTCGCCCACCATGGAGATTTTATTATAAGGCGAATACTATTGGCAGACACAACTTCTCCACATTCCATCCTGACTTCGAGAGTATATTTTGAGGGTGCAAGATTCGTAAAAGAAATTTTATTCCCTTCAATAGGTATCCACTTCTCATCACTTGGAAGAAGACGATAATAAAACTTCTTGACCCCTTTCAATCCTATAGCGGTCGGTACACCTACAGTCACTGTGAATGTATTCTCATCATAGGGCAATTTTATTTCTTTCGAATACACAATATTCCCCGATATATCTTCAGGAGTTGCATGAGAAATTGATGTGAATAGGATTGGAAATTCGTTATGGGTATATACTGCATTATCGGGAGCAAATTTCACAACTCCGTTGATTGTTCCAAAATAGAAGATAGAGTCTTTGGCACTGACAGCAGAATTATAGGTAAACTCATTTGCCGGAAGGCCATCGGTCTTGGTAAAAACAGTCACAAGTTCCGTTTCAGGATTGAACCGGGTAAGACCATTGTTGGTGCCAAACCATAAGTTCCCATTTTTGTCTTCCAAAATTTTATAGACAATGTCATCAGGCAGTCCTTCGTTATATCCATAAGTTGTGAAGTCATCCTTCGTTTTATTATATCTGCTCAGTCCTCCTCTATCTGTTGAAATCCAGATTCTTCCGTGGCTATCCTCCATTATGGAGTTGATTGAATTAGAGCGAAGGGCGTTTTCCTGTGGATGATTCTCATCGTAGATATATTTCTTGAACTGACCATCTTTAGGATTATACTTATATAACCCACTACCCATACTTCCAAACCAAATTATACCATCAGAAGCTTCAAACATAGAAAAGATCCAGTTATAGCCAGTAGCATCGACATGGGTAAATTCATTCTCTCCTGGATTCCGGCGATATAGCGCATATCCAAGACCTATCCATTCGCATCCCCTTGAATCTTGAAGATATGAGTATACTGTATTCTCAGATGAAAGTTGATGTGGAAGATACTGGTAAGGAGTCTTACCCTTTTCATAGGCAAGAAGTCCGTTTCTTTCAAGTCCAATCAACACTCTGCCATCTGACTGGGTAACACACATGGTGGCACATTTGACGGATAATTGAGATGGAGGTATTATAAAGCTGTTGGAATCAAGATTTCGTATACTCACACCATTTGCTTCGCTTCCGATCACTAACTGAGAGAAATCGGGAGTAAATGCCATGCCTCTTACTCGACGAGAGTTTACGTCATAAGGTTCAATTGTACAAAAGTTGATTCCATCTCTTGCGATATAGTTTACACCTCCAAACATAGTTCCGGCCCAGAGGTTCTTGTTATTGTCAGAATAAAGAGCATACAAGGTATTGTCGGAAATTGAATGGGGATTGACCGGATTGTTTATATAGTGCTTCAGTTTCCCGGTCTTGCGATTTAAAGAAAAGAGTCCCGTTTGTGTTCCTACCCAGAGCTCATCATCAATTAATTCCAAGCTACGTAGATACAGGTCAGAAGTTTCCAAAGATGGCAATGGTTTTACCAAATACCCTTGATTCGGAAGCAATGAATAAAATTCTGCATTTTCTGTCCCGACAATAAGTCCTGAATCCCCGTCAGGGATAATCCTGGTGAATTTCTTTTTATCAGTTGTCGGAAATTTAAATCCCACTTCCACCATCTCATCGTATCCTTTGTCATGACGGAATATCTTGCCATTTGAGCTGCAAGCCCATAGCGTACCGTCAGGAGTCACACAGAGGTCATTGAAATAATCTTCCTTATATTGGCTCCCGGCTGGCATCTCATATTTGTTTACTCCATCGGCCGATGTGCGGAAAATTCCCATATCAGGAATAAGCACCCATATATTACCTTTTTTATCTCCATCAATATCCTGAACCCAGTTCATGAAATTATTGGTTATCTTATCCCAATTGTCTGCATAAGAAATAATGTCCGTCTCAGGATTATACTTATATACACCCCGGTCTGTCCCAATCCAAATAAGGCCATCCGGGGACTCGTACAGTGCCCCAATATTATTATTCCCCTTTTGTTTTTCGGCATCATAACAGGCATATCGTTTCAATGACGCGCCATCGTAACGATTCAACCCATTGGAAGTGCCTATCCATAGGAATCCATCTTTGTCACGCAAAATAGCCTTCACATGATTGGCAGAAAGTCCTTCGTCAATACTCAGGTGTGAGAATATCTGGTCGCATTCCTGTGCATTCCCCTCCATGGAGAATGCAAGAAATGCAACGCTCATTGATAATGTCATGGCTATATGCATTAGAGTATAAAGAATCTTACTTTTCATGTCAAGGTGTTTTGTATGTATTGATATGAAGTTGAAACAACGTAAGTGCAAAGATAGTGATTTTTATCCAAATATCCCAGCATTGCTTTTATCTGCAACACTGGGATTACCAAAATCACCTGAAATTATCTATAGCCTTTATTTTGATCTTCTGGAGTCATATCTTCGTTTTGTTCTATTTCCTCATTGGGAATAGGATAACGCACATGATAGTCGCTGATAGTACCTGAACGTTTTGCCCATTTATTGCGGGACTTAATATATTCTACAAACTTGCCTGTCCGGATAAGATCAAAGCGACGCCATCCTTCACCAAACAACTCACGCATTCGCTCGTCAAGAATCTTAATCCTGAAATCATCCTGACTCATACCGCTCCACTTCTTATCGTCAGGAATTTTAAAGCCCCATGCACGGTTTCTTACCTGATTGACAACTTCTATGGCATCCGAAGTTCGATTGAGTTCATTCAGACATTCTGCATAGCTTAGAAGCACATCAGCATATCTGAGAAGTGGAATATTCTTTCCAGAGTTCCACATATTGTTAAGTCCTACATCTGAATGCTGGTCAGTTCGGAAGTCTTCATATTTCTTGATATGTGGTTTGACTTCATCATGGTCCTCGCCAAGATCCTCCCATGCCACACAATCGAGATTGGGGGTCTCTCCATAATAAGAGAAATCATATCGAATTGACTCATCGCGACGAAGGTCTCCTTCTTCCCATATTCCACCATCTTCAACATTGCTATAAGCATACTCTGTCACAACTACATGGTCATACCCAGCAAAGTAGCAACCATCGCTCCACCAATTCTGCGCTACACGAGAACCAATTTGAAACATAATCTTATTTTGGTTCGGGGTGTTATTAAACTGCAACTCAAAGATAGACTCATCTGTATTGGGAGTATTATAATTGAAAAGATCCGCAAAATTGACCAACCTGTATCCCATTGACATGACCTTCTCAAAGCACTGAGCTGCTTTTGCGAAGTCGCGCAAGCTGGTTTCTTCCGGGGCTGCCATGTAAGCTTTGCCAAGCAGAGCATATCCGGCTCCTGAAGTGGCTCTGCCCGGTTCATTACTTTCCGGAGCGTATTTCGCAGCCTTTTCCAGATCTGCTATTACAAATTTCCAAGTATCAATCAAAGATTGACGTCCGTAGCCTGTCTCATCAACCTTGTTAAGGTCAATTAGAGGAATCTCTCCCCAGTAGGAAGCAAGTTCCAAATCCATAAATCCACGCAGAAAGCAAGCCTCTCCAAGAAGATGGGCAGCCTTTGTGCCTTCCTCTATCTGATCATTGTCAAGAGCACGGATAATCTTGGCTGCAGCAGTCACTACTGGAAACCGGGCGTTCCATTGGTCTTTTACCCTCCCTGTGAGCGAGTTAAGGTTGGCATCATAGTTATCAAGACACGCATTCTCGCCTCCGTCTTTCATCTGGAGAGCACCGCGCTGGATTTCATCGGTACCTGTCCAAAGAAACCAGGATTCGTTGTCGGCGCGTGTCTTGTCGCGCATATTGTTGTATATGCCTGTAAGATTAGATTCAATATAGGTCAAATCGCTATAGATTTGGCTCTCGGTAAGCCCCATCTGGCTATCTTCTGTCAAGAAGTCGGAGCAAGAGGTCAGTATGCCGAAAGAAGCGGCCACCAACAAAAGAGATTTTATATTAGTTTTCATTGAATTCAAATGTTAGAATGTTAGATTCATGCCAAATGTGAAAGAACGGGTTGCGGGATAACCATAATCACCTGTTTCAGGATCAAATCCTTTGTATTTCGTAGCTGTAAAGATATTGCTGCCTGTCACGTATACCCGTATATTGTCGAAATGTATGGTCTGCATCCATTTTCTTGGCAAATTATAACTGAGAGTCAATGTAGCCAAGCGTAAGTAGGAAGTGTTTTGGAGAGCAAAATCAGTATCCCACGCATAATAAGGATTATAACCTGAAGAAGTATTGGTTATAGCTCTTGGGAAAGCCCCATTCGGATTCTTTTCGCTCCAACGGTCAAGCAGATCGGTAGTAGCCATTGATGTTCCTGTGGATGCAAGCAATGATTCGTAATACCCACTTATCTTCTTCCCTCCAAGTGAATAGTTGAAGATAGCATTGAGCGTAAGGCCTTTCCATGAAAAATCGGTTGAGAATCCACCATACATCTTAGGATCCATACACCCTACTATCACTCGGTCGTTTTGGTCTACGACCTTGTCGCCGTTCTGATCTATAGCGAAGAGATCACCAATGCCTACGTTCTTGCCATTGTAGTTGATGCCTTCCCATTGGTCGCGGTTTGCCTCCGTTGCTATTCCACCACATTTCAGAGTATATATGGAATTAAGAGACTCTCCGAGGAAGATATTGCCAGTACGTTCCGTGCCATTGAGAATACGCTCTACTCCACCATGTAGCTTATTGACCTTATTGTGGTCAAGTGAAAGATTGGCCGATACGTTCCATGTAAAGTCAGGCAAATCTATCGGAGTGGCATTGACTGTCATTTCAAAACCACGGTTGGTGACAGATCCTATATTCTCCCATTCCTCGTTGTAGCCGGATGTAAGGGCAAGAGAATGTTTCAGAAGCAAGTTGTCATTGTTGATAAAGAATCCATCCAGAGAAAGACGAAGACGGTTATTTAGGAATGCCATGTCAAGACCGATATTTGTCTGTTTCTGTTTTTCCCAAGTCAGTAATGGATTCCCGAGCAAGCCACTTGTGGCATATGAGGCAGCTCCATTGCTTACCGATGAGTAATACATAGTGGCATAAGCATAATTCTCTATATCCTGATTGCCTACAACACCGTAACCAACTCTCAACTTGAGATTATCGAATATATGCTGGTCTTCCATAAATTTCTCGTTGGTTATAGCCCAATTGGCAGAGAAAGATGGGAAGATACCCCATTTGTGGCCGGGACCAAACTTTGATGATCCATCATAACGAGCTGTTACTGTCAGATAATAACGCTGGTCATAATTATAATTGGCTCTGATCAGATATGAGAGAAGGGAGGAGGCATAGAAATTCGAACCAATCACTTTCTTATCATTGGCAGCTGCGCCACCAAGGTCATTGAAACCAAGATCGTTCGATGCAAAGCGGTCTCCTTGTGCCAACGTGTAATTGAAAGTGTTGCGCGATGCGGAGGTGCCTATGAGGAAGTCGGTATTATGTACGTCCGCGAAAGTGCGACGATAAGTGATGGTATTATCCCATTGCCATGACAACTTTGTCCAACGTTCGTGCTTTGCACGTGCATCTCCATTATAATGGCGGATAGATTGCTGAATATAGTCTGGAGTATACTCCATCCAAGTCTGGTTGGCCAAATCAATCGCGAATGTTGATCGGATATTAAGACCTTCAATTGGATTTATGTTGATGTAGTTTGAAGATATCAAACGGTCGCGCACACGCTTCTGGGACACTTCAAGAGAATTATATGGGTTGTAGTCATTATTGTTGGCTTCTGTATGTGCGCGGTAATAAAGTGTCAGATAATCATATGTATAACGAGTATCAGGATTCTGATATGGTGCAGGATTGAGCAGAGGATTAGCACCCATAGCCTGATTGAATACCTCGTCTACCGGCATTTTGTCGTCCGAACGAGAGAACTGAGTGTTCGAGCCAACACGGAGCCAAGACTTTATGTCGGAATCAACATTTACACGTCCGGAATACCGGTTGTTGTTTGTGCCTATGGTGATTCCCTTGATGCCACTGTAGTTGAAACTGGCGAAAAGATTGTATTTATCTCCACCATTTGAGAAACTGATAGTATGGCTTTGTGTGACACCTGTCTGGGTAAATCTGTCAAGCCAATCGTAAGATTCTCCTGATTTATACGTTGCCAACTCTTCTTCAGAGAATGCCGTAGAAGTTCCTAAAATAGTATTTTGGATATAAGCATTGCGGTCAGCACCGGGATTTGAATTTATGTAGCCATTTGCAAAAGCATCAATTCTAAGATCTCCAAGTTGTTGCGCATTCATAGTTTTTGGACGATGAGCAATATGAGAAGTCTGCACCCATCCGTCGTATGTCACTTTGCCTTCTCCTTTACGTCCTTTTTTTGTAGTGACGAGAATAACACCATTTGCACCACGTGAACCATAAATAGCAGTAGCTGATGCATCCTTAAGAACCTGGATTGACTCAATATCGTTTGGATTGATAGAGTTGAACGAGCCGAAATCTCCATCCATGACTAGACCATCTATTACATATATTGGAGAGGCACCGGAGTTGATTGTGTTGATACCACGCACCCTTACAGTGGCATCGTCACCCGGCTTGGCACTCGGGGTCACCATCAAGCCTGCCATCTTTCCTTGAAGAGCTCCGGCGACTGTGGTTGAAGGAGTCTCGTTAAGTTTTTCTGCATCAAGATAACCGACAGAACCTGTCAGATCCGCTTTTTTCATTGCTGCACCTACCACAATCACTTCGTCCAATTCCGAAGAATTTTCACTCAATGAAAGGTTCATTTGTCCATCTGCTGGTACTTTGAAATCTGCTGTGTTGTAGCCTACATATGAAACTTGGAGTATGCTTCCTACAGCCGCTTTAAGGCTGAAATCTCCATCAATGCCGGTTGCGGTTCCGGTGGAAGTTCCTTTCACAAGTATGGTAGCACCAATAAGAGGCTCCTGTGTGGCAGCATCTACTACTACGCCACTGACTGTGATATCCTGTGCCATAGCCGGACATACCGACAGCAACGACATCAGAATGAATAATAATATCTTTTTCATAATATGATGTTGGTTTAGATTTCTTGAATATGAAGTACTGTACTGTCAAAGTTATTGCCAATGCCAAGCGAGATTCCCTCATTCATAAGGTAATCACCAGGGAATACCTGTCCGTCGCCATAGAACGAAGGCCAATCCTTCTTGTTGATTTCGGTCACTCGATACTGTTTTTCAGGATCAAGTCCTTTTAGGCGTGTCTGGAAGAATGTTGTGCGCCCATGATATTTTAGGCTGTAAGCGAAAAATACTGCTTCCTTACCATCTTTCGATACATACTGGTGAGCTGCCCATCCTGTTCCGTCTTCGGGATTTTTAAGGCGATAGAGGTCGCCAAACTGAACGATAGGACGTATCTGCTTATAGGATTCAATGGCTTTCTGAGCAAATTGCCATTCCTCCTTGTTAAGATGCTTGGGTTGAAGTTCAAGCCCAAGCCGCCCGGACATAGCCACATCAAAGCGGAATTTGAGAGGCGCCATCATCCCAGTCTGGTGATTAGGGCTTGTTGAGACATGGGATGCTGTCGCAATGGCTGGATAGAAAAGATTGGTGCTGTTCTGAATACGTATGCGGTCGATTGAGTTTGTATTGTCGCTTGTCCAGAATTCATCATGATATTTGAGTGCTCCCATATCAAGTCTGGCACCTCCAGAACTACATAGCTGGATCATTACATCGGGATGAGCCTCACGTATGCGGTCGTAGACAGAATAAAGACCATTTGTATAGTCAATCCAGAAATGTGATTGACGGTCAGCTGGAAGATATTCGGATCCAAAATCGGTTACAAATCGGTTTGCATCCCACTTAATGTAGCTGATATCTGAGCTAAGTGCAAGTACATCATCAAAAGTTTTGACTATAAAATCCTGAACTTCTGGATTTGTGAGATCAAGAATCCACTGCTGACGTATTTGGAGTTTCTCCCGATCTCCGCTTTTTACAATCCAATCGGGGTGTGTCTCTGCAAGCTGGCTTTTAGGATTGACCATTTCGGGTTCGATCCAAATACCAAACTTCAAGCCATTCTTGACTGCGTATTTGGCAAGATAATCAATGCCATGAGGAAGTTTCTTTTTGTTGACTTGCCAGTCTCCCAAACCGGCATGGTCGGTATTTCGAGCAAATTCTCCATTGCCAAACCATCCGTCGTCGAGCACAAACATTTCTACTCCAATCTTGGCTGCATCATCTATCATATCTGTTATCGTCTTTTCGTCAAAATTCATATATGCCCCTTCCCAGCTGTTCAAGACCACAGGACGCTCTTGATCTGCATGTGTAAGGTTGTGGTTGCGAATCCAGTCATGGAGATTACGCGAGACTTGACCACGTCCTTGATTGCTGTAAGTCCACACCATATCGGGGGTAGTCAGAGTCTGTCCATTGTCAAGAAAATAGGTCGAAGCAAAGTCGTTGACACCACTCACTATATTCATTCGTCCGCACTCGTCTTGCTCGAAAGTCACTTTGTAATTGCCAGACCATGCAAGAGCTCCGCCATAGACTTCACCTTCATCTTCACGGGCTGTTCCATTCAGCGATAGAAGAAAAGCTGGGTTGGCAGTCTGGGTTGCCTGTACTCCACGTTTTGATTCTACACTCTTGATGCCTGGTTGAAGCTGCTCCTCTACGAGTTGCATCTCAGTAGCCCATACTCCATGGAAATGCGTCAGGTAATATGAATCGGCATGAAGAGGCAGATAGGATGATGCGAGATTCTCTACTATAAGGCTACCATTCTCATTATTTGTAAGGGCTGATGACTGGGTGATGACATTTTCCTTGCCATATGCAGTGAATGTCATTGTCAGATTTATGTCATACAGCGGATCATTCAAAATGATATCTGTACGCGTCACGTCATCTTCCGGTTGACTTACTGAATGTGATACATATTTAAGATGCGTAGAATGTGACCCATCTGAATGTATAAGCTTAAGAGCGGGCGATATCATCACATAGCCACCGTAGGCCGGGAACGCCTGTGGCGCATATCCTGCTCCGTTGTCTGGCTGCTCACGATATTTCTTGGTTCTATAGGGATGGGCATTCTTGAACTTCTTGCCATAATAATTATGAACAAGATTGCCATTATCGGCAACTGACATCACCATCTCCGTGTCGTCGGTCGACACTCTTATGAGAGGGTTCTCTATGGCTCTGGCACCGGAAGCTGCCGCGATAGCCAATGCGATTGGGAGGATACTTTTTAGTCTCATGGTTTAATATTTTATGGCTATTTGATTTTTTGTCTTTATATCGATCATTTACTGACTGACGTTTTCGACACCGCAAAATTACACCATTTACCAAATATCCAAAAATAGTTTTTCTCCAAACCTTTGGTAATTCTGCACCAAACCACTATTTTTTAGCACATTGACCTAAAATTACCAATTCTAAAACGCAAATTTACCAGATAAGGTCTCTTTTTATCACGTAAAAATCTACTCATAATTAGTAAGCTATAGAACTTTAAGCAACTTCCTTATTAATGTTGTTAAATTGGGAAAAATGATGTAACTTTGCAGAAAATGAACAGACATGAAAAAAAGATACTTTTTGACGACATTGCTGAGCATAGCAATTATAGCTGTAACAACTTTGGCTATGTGGGGACAAACTTCCGGCACACAGCTAAAACGTGGAGGTGAGATTCCTAATGATACAGTGCCAAAGATAGCACTTGCATATGTTGTGGATGCCGGGAAAAGACCATTGGATGCCAATCTATACACTCATCTGATATATGCTTTCGTAGAATTCAACGATGATTGTGACGGCATCGTGGTAAAAAAGCCGGAAAAACTCCAGTCATTAGTAGATTTGAAGAAGGAGAACCCAGACCTGAAAGTGATGGTATGCGTAGGAGGCTACAAGCGTGAAGGCTATAGCGAAATGACCCGCGACAAAAAGAAACGCAAGGCATTCATTAAGGATCTGAAGCATCTTGTAGACTCTCTCAAACTTGATGGAGTGGATCTTGACTGGGAATTTCCAACCACCGAAAACGGAGGTCATACAGCTACTCCACAAGATGACCGGAACTATGTCACTTTCGTCAAGGATCTACGTAAAGCTATAGGAAAAGACAAATGGATATCCTACTATTCCAACAATTCAGGCCTCTATATCGACCATAAAAAGATGGCTCCATATGTAAGCTATGTTCATGTCTCAGGCTATAACCTCGCCGTCCCCAAAGAAGGGCAGCCGGGACGACATCAGAGTCCACTTTACCCAAGCAAGAAATTTGGAGAATGGAGCATAATCCGAAGCGTTGAAAAGCATATTGACTTGGGTGTGCCTCGGGAGAAAATTCTAATAGGAATACCATTCTACGAACGAGGGAAATCCCCCTTCCCAACATATGCAGAATGCCGTCAATTCAACCAATATACCGACGGTCTCAGCCTGCAATGGAATGATGAGGCAAAAGCCCCATATTATGCAGACAAGAACGGAGACCTCGTTGCCGGGTTTGATGATGAGCGGTCAATCGAGGCCAAATTCGACTTTATACGTGCCAATGGCTTTGCAGGAGTATTTGTATGGAACTACGATGGGGATTATTTCGACCAGCGTCTTGGGAAGGCTATACAAAGGCTCAGAAAATAACTTTATTAGAATCTTTCTAAAGTGCAAATAAGGACGCACGAACGGTGCGCCCTTATAAGTTTATCAATAATTCTGAAGAGATCAGAAGGTATCGAAGCGATAGACAATAGTGCGATGGTATGGCGAGTCGGGAGCCACACGTGGAGATGGGAAAGATGCATGGCTCGGTGCATCGGGGAATCCCTGAGCTTCCATAGCGACTCCTTCATAATCCTCATAGCTGCGACCTGCCACATTAGCAGGAGAACCTCCCAGATAATTGCCAGTATATATCTGTACGCCAGGTTGGTCAGTAAGTACTGTCATACGGCGGCGTGACTTTGGCGAACGAAGCACACAAGCTTCGCGGAGTTCTCCGTTCGGTCCGTCTATGCAGAAGCAATGGTCGTAGCCCTTACCATACTTAAGAGGAGTGAAGTCTTTATTGATATCCTCTCCAAGAGTCTTGAACTCAGTGAAATCCATTGGAGTGGCGGCTACAGGAGCCATTTCGCCACTTGGAATAAGAGTCTCATCGCCTGGAAGGAAATATGCAGCATTCAGCTTAAGTTCATGGCCAAGCACCGAATTTGATTCAGCTCCGTCAGCCCCTTCAAGATTGAAATAAGCATGATTGGTCAGGTTGACCACTGTCTTTGCATCAGAAGTAGCAGAAAGGTCGATTGTAAGCTCATTGTCATCATTCCAAGTATACTTAACCTCAGCAGTTAGATTACCGGGATAACCCATCTCGCCATCTTTTGAATGATATCGGAAGAGGACGCCATCTGGCACTTCCTCTGATTCCCAAATCTGATTTTGGAAACCTTCTGGACCGCCATGTAAATGATTCGGACCATTATTGATAGGCAGATCATAAGTGATTCCATCTATCTGAAGCTTACCTTTGCAGATTCGGTTGGCAAATCGTCCCGGAGTCTTGCCTGCGCAAGGGCCATCAGCCAGATAACTTGCCGGATCAGCATATCGAAGAGTGACGTTTTCAATCTTGCCATTAGCATCAGGCACCGACACTTCTGTAATGCCTGCCCCAAGTGAGGAGAGTTCTACAGATGCACCTTTAGCATTTGTAAGACGATATAGAGTCACCTCCCCTATTGGAGAGGCAACTTTGCGTATTGTAGTTTCCATTTTGGATTAATCCTCAAGTTTGTGTGCGCCGTCGGAGATAACAACATCGTAAATCATCGGAGCGTGACCATATTTGTCTTCGAAACGCTCTGTGATTTCCTCTACGAACTTATCGTGGAGATCATTCTTCACGAGGTTGATGGTGCAACCACCAAAGCCACCACCCATGATGCGGCTACCAGTCACACCAAGTTTCTTAGCCTCATCGTTAAGGAAGTCAAGCTCAACGCAGCTTACCTCATAGTCTTTTGAAAGACCCTCGTGAGTCTCATACATCTTCTTGCCTACAGTCTCGTAGTCACCTGCCACGAGAGCGTCGCAGACAGCAAGCACGCGAGCCTCTTCGCCAATCACAAAGCGAGCACGCTTGTAGTCTTCTTCAGAGATCTTATCCTTGATAGCTTCGAGTTCTTCCATCTTAGCGCCACGGAGTGATGGACGGCCAAGAGCTGCAGCAACGCGCTCGCAGCTTTCACGACGCTTATTATATGGAGAATCCTTAAGTTCATGCTTCACGCGTGAGTCAACAAGTACAAGACGATAGTCTTCCGGATTGAATGGGAAGTATTCGAATTCAGAGCTGCGGCAGTCAAGACGCATAAGGTTGCCCTTCTTGCCCATAACTGAAGCGAACTGGTCCATGATACCACACTTCACACCGCAATAGTTATGCTCTGTGCTCTGACCGATGCGTGCGAGTTCAAACTTATCAATCTTATTATCATTGAAAAGATCGTTGAGTGCGAAAGCGAAGCAGCTTTCGAGAGCAGCCGATGAAGAAAGGCCTGCGCCAAGAGGAACATTGCCCGCAAACACAGCATCGAAACCTTCTACCTTGCCACCACGCTTGATGATCTCGCGACATACGCCAAACACGTAGCGAGCCCAACCCTGTGAAGGAGCATCCTCTTCATTGAGACCAAACTCAGCGTAATCATCGATATCGATAGAATATACGCGCACCTTGTCTGTGCCGTTTGGTTTAATCTCTGCCATGATTACTTTATCGATAGCACCTGGGAATACATAGCCTTCATTGTAGTCGGTGTGTTCGCCGATGAGGTTGATGCGACCTGCAGAAGCATACATTGTGCCGTGGTCGCCGAAGCGCTGGAGAAAGAGATCGTTGATTTTTTCTTTCATGATTTTATATTTTAAAGTTTTTGTATTGAAATCTATTCTACTGGGATTGTCAGCTTTGCCGGTTTGAGACCTTTCGATTTTGCTTCGAGAGTGAGATCCCCTGGCTTATCGCCACTCTTGACGATGACAGTGGCAGCTCCACTAAAGAGATCCATCACCGGCTTGTTGAAGTCTCGCAGTGAAGTTGGGTCGCCGTTGGCGGTGGCGCGGAAAGATCCATCACCTGTCACCTTGAAAGTAACTTCAGGCTCTGCATCTGGCACTACATTACCATCCTTATCCACTACTTGCACTGTCACATAGGCGAGATCATCTCCATTGCCTTGCAGAGTCTGACGATTGGACGTAAGCTTGATAGCATAGGGTTTGCCGGTAGTCCGCACAACTGCCTCTCCGGCTATAGAGCCGTCAGCGTTGTAGGCTACTGCCTTCACTTCGCCCGGTTCATAGACAGTCTCATTCCACATCAGACGGTAGCGGTTCATATTTGTGGAGTCATTCTTCTCGCGGACACCTTGGCTCTTGCCGTTGATGAAGAGCTCAGCCTTCGGAGCATCAGTATATACAAAAACCGGTGTCACTTCTCCTTCGCGTCCCTTCCAGTTCCAATGAGGAAGGATGTGGAGGGTATGGTCTTTCTCGTTCCATTTCGAACGATAGAGATAGAAGCGATCTTTGGGGAGTGAAGCAAGGTCGAAGATGCCGAAATATGAGCTGTGGCTGGGCCAAGCGTCGGTATCATAGGGAGAGGGTTCACCGAGATAGTCGAAACCTGTCCATACAAACTGTCCCAAGTCCCAAGGATAGTCGTCTGCAGCGGCGAAGTCATCATCAGGTATGTTGCTCCATGAGCAGTATTCCACATCATAGCCGGAACTTTGATTACCCTCACGTGTGACATCGTATGCTTTCTCAACCGGGAAGTAATACTTGCCTCGGCTTGAGACGGTGGATGATGTCTCCGAGCCGAGAAGGATATTCTGTGGAAGCTTGCCGATTGCATCTGGATACATATGCACACGATAGTTGAAACCAGGCACATCAAGAGCAGCTGCAAATCCATTTGTGGTGACAGCCTTCACTTGGTCCATGCCACAAGTGACAGGACGAGTAGGATCTTCGCGATGCACGATATCCTGAAGGAATGTAAGTTCCTTGAGTCCATCCGGTCCCCATTGCGAAGGCACCTCGTTGCCGATGGACCACATTACGACGGAGGGATTGTTGCGGTATTGGCGCACCATATTCTCAACGTCGCGCTCTGCCCATTCGTCGAAGATTGTGCCATAGCCGTTCTTGGATTTTGGACGGAAGCCCCAGTCATCGAAAGGTTCGAGCATCATCATGAGTCCGAGTTCATCGCAGAGTTCCACGAGTTCGGGAGCCGGCATATTATGGGCGGTACGCACGGCGTTCGCACCCATATCCTTGAGTAGTTCGAGTTGATGACGGAGTGCAGATTTATTGATAGCGGCTCCAAGAGGACCGAGGTCATGGTGGTTGCAGACCCCCTTGAACTGGATTTTCTCTCCATTGAGGAAGAAGCCCTCTCCTGCTCTTACTTCGACGCTGCGGATGCCAAAACGAGTGGAATATTCGTCGGCTGTCTTGCCATCTACAATCACTTTTGTAGTTGCACGATAAAGTGCAGGATTTTCGGGATTCCAGAGTTCCGGATTATTGACACGGAAGTTTTGGTTGAGATTAACTCCGGGATAAATCTTATATTCATGGGTATCTGAAGCTACCACTTTGCCGTCAGGAGCAGTGATTTCAGTGGAAAGTGTGACAAGATCACCTTTGTTGACACCTTCGAGAGATGTCACGAGGTGAACTGTTGCGTATTCCTTGCTGACGTAGGGAGTTGTGAGTTGAGTGCCCCATACCGGGACATGCACTTTGTCAGTAGCGAGCAACTTTACATTACGGTAGAGACCAGCACCAGGATACCAGCGGGAAGACATCGGCTTGTTTTCAAGCGACACCTCGAGTTTGTTCTCTCCGGTTTTTACCATAGGAGTCACGTCCACGTAGAATGAATTGTAGCCGTAAGGCCAAACAGTAGCAAGCTGTCCATTGACGTATACATGGGCATTGCTCATTGCTCCGTCGAAGACAAGGGCATAGCTGCGGTCTGGAGTATCGGGAATATTGAAGGTAGTAGTATAGTAGCCCTTCCCTACATAAGGGAGACCACCGGTTCGACCAGTCTTCCAAGTAGCCACCTTTTCGCCATTCTGCTCAACGGCTACTTTCTGGATGTCGTTCTCACGATCGAATGGACCATAGATAGCCCAATCATGAGGTATAGTAACAGGCCGCCACTTTACTGAATCCTGGGAGAAATTCCAATTCTTAAGAAGGGTCTCTGTCCTTTCCGATGCAAAAGAAGCAATTGAGACGAAAGCAAGGGCTGCGCAAAGTATTTTCTTCATCAGCTTTGGTATGTCAATTTTAGGGTTATCAGGTTATTTGTAGATAGTTTTCAAACCAATCACAAAGATAATCAAAATATGAACTAATTCCAAACAAATTAAGAAAATTTACGATATTACAAACAAAAATATCGGGAAGGCCAATAGCCCTCCCGATATTTAGATTTAATATAATTGGGATTATTCCTTGCACTTTGCAGCGATGAACTGACGGTTCATGCGGCCGATGTTGTAGAGCTTGATGTTCTTTGGGCATTCAGCAGAGCAGGCACCGGTGTTGGTGCAGTTACCGAAACCGAGCTCATCCATCTTTGCAACCATTGCGCGAACACGACGGTCCTTTTCAACCTCTCCCTGCGGGAGCAGAGAGAGCTGGCTGATCTTGGCGCTGACGAAGAGCATTGCAGAACCATTCTTGCAGGCAGCAACACATGCGCCGCAACCGATGCAGCTTGCAGAGTCCATAGCCTCATCGGCATTCACCTTCGAGATGGGGAGGTCGTTGGCATCCTGAGCGCCACCGCAGTTGAAGCTTACATAGCCACCAGCCTGCTGGATCTTGTCGAATGCGTTACGGTCTACCATAAGGTCCTTGATAACAGGGAATGCAGCTGAACGCCAAGGCTCTACAGTGATAGTCTCGCCGTTCTGGAAACGACGCATATAGAGCTGGCAGGTAGTGGCACCTGTAGCTGGGCCATGGGGATGTCCGTTGATATAAAGCGAGCACATACCGCAGATACCTTCGCGGCAGTCGTGGTCGAATACGATTGGCTCCTGTCCTTCTTCCACAAGAGTCTCGTTAAGGATGTCGAGAGTCTCGAGGAAGGAAGTGTCGGGAGTAGTCTCGACATCATTGTAAGTCACGAATCCACCTTTGGCCTTTGCATTAGCCTGACGCCAAACGCGGAGGTTGACTTTCAT
>DAAK01000057.1 GCA_001701075.1 Bacteroidales bacterium GP3
AACGAACGCTCGAGTCTTTCGGAAAGATTGTTAAACATATATTGTATTGCAATTAATTATTTTAGAAGATTCGTGGCCGTATCGGGAAAAATCACCTTTGGCTCAAATGTCTTGGCCTCTTCTGGCGTCATGGATGCATACGCAATTATAATCACTATGTCGCCCACTTGAGCCTTTCGGGCGGCTGCCCCATTGAGGCATACGACTCCGGAATTAGCTTTGCCCGCTATGACGTAGGTCTCCAGTCGCTCGCCATTATTATTGTTGACTACCGACACTTTCTGACCCGGCAATATACCGGCTGCTTCCAATAGAGCGGAGTCTACAGTGATGCTTCCGATATAATTCAGATTGGCCTCGGTGACGTGCACCCTATGGATCTTGGAGGCCAGCATTTCTATCTGCATTGCTATAAGAAAGTTTATTTATATCTTATATTGTCGATGAGACGCACTTTTCCACAATACACGGTGATGCAACCCACGATATCTGGAGATTCCGACCATTCATCAACGGGGAGAAGAGTGCGACCATCTACGATTTCGAAATATTCCACGTTCATATGGGGAACTGCGTTGATGCGCTCCACTACAGTGTCATGGGTAGCCTGAACAGAGTGGTCTTTTGCATACTCTACGCTGTAGGCAAGCGCAGCATGAATCTCAGGAGCCACCTTACGCTGCTCAGCCGTCAGAAGTGCGTTGCGTGAAGAGAGTGCAAGGCCATCATCAGCTCGCTTGATGGGCACAGGAATTATCTCTACATCGATATGCTCTGATTCCACCATGTTTTTAATGACAGCTATCTGCTGGAAGTCTTTTTCTCCAAAATATGCACGTGTAGGACGGCAAAGGCGGAATAGCCTGCTCACTACCTGTGCCACACCCTGGAAATGACCGGGGCGGAACTTTCCCTCCATCACTTCTGCAGCAGTGCCAAGAGCAAATTCATGGTCACGCTCCGTGCCTTCGGGATACATTTCCTCTACCGAGGGGGCGAATACTGCTGTAGCACCCTCTGCAGCAAGAAGACGGAAATCTTCTTCCTCATTTCTGGGATACGTGGCAAGATCCACCGGATTATTGAACTGGGTCGGATTGACAAAAACGCTTACGAGGGCTACATCGTTTTCCGAGACTGCCCTCTTTACGAGTGAAAGGTGTCCATCATGAAGTGCACCCATTGTAGGAACCAATCCTATTGTCTTTCCTTTGCCAAGCGTCTGACCTACGAAGGCCTCAAGATCGCTGACATTTCGTATTATCTGCATTGCCATTGCTTTATTTTGATAATCTTTTAGCCACCCTTAAGGGTGACTTATTACCTGATAAAAGTTTCAACTTGCAAAGTTAATAAATAACTCACAAACCAACCAAGCATTTCAGTCAAAAAACACATTTCAATGTTAAAAAAATAGAAAATTCAATGGCTTAAAATGCAAAAGAACCAAAAACCAGCCGATTTATAAGGCTATGTGGATTTTTTTTTGTAATTTTGCATTATGGCATTCACCGAAGCCGAAAGCGTGACGGTATGCAGATTATAAAAATTAGATATGGCCAAGAAAAAATTCCTTTTTGTGGCGCAGGAGATAGCCCCTTATCTCCCGCCAGAAAATATATCGACTCTGGGAAAAGAAGTTGCTACAGGCATTCACAAAAGAGGTTATGAGGTGAGGACTTTCACTCCCAAATGGGGTAATATCAATGAACGCCGCAACCAGCTTCATGAAGTTATCCGCCTGAGTGGCCTCAATGTTACTATCGACGACAACGATCATCCTTTGCTCCTGAAGGTGGCAAGCCTTCATCCTACAAGGACTCAGGTATATTTTATCGACAACGACGACTTCTTCCAGAAACTTGACTCCGACATTGATAATGTAGGCAGCAACCGTCCCGACAATGACAAGAGAATCCTCTTTTTCACTCGTTCCACTATCGAGACTGCCAAGAAGCTTCAGTGGAATCCAGCCGTGATCCACTCCCAAGGATGGGTTGCTTCAATGACTCCGGTATATCTTCGCCAACTTTCTGATTCCATACCATTTGAGACTTCCAAAGTAGTCTACACTGTCCTCCCTGAAGATAATGAGGTAGTTATTGATCAGGAATTTTTCCGTCGCCTGAAAGAAGACGGAGTAAAAGAGGATTTCCTGGCTTCTTACGAGGGTTCTCAACTAAATACAAAGCTTCTTAACAGGATGGCTATCGACAATTCTGACGGCGTCATATTTATGACCGACGAGCCTGATCCGGATCTTTTGGCCGCTGTGGAAGCCAAAGGGATCCCTTACCTCAAGAAAGAGGATGTCGATGGCAATATAGAGGCTTACATTGAATTTTACGACAATCTTTCAGAAAAATGATGCGCCATATTTCCCTGCGCAAGTCGCTCAGGCTTCTTGCCGCCCCTATTATCGGAATAGCCGCCGGAATTGTATTCGATTCCTGCGAAGACAATGTTTCGACTGTTGGTAGCGACCTCGCTTCCGGCGAAGTCCAGATTGCTCTCGACTCATTGATTTGGGACGGAACAGATCAATATATCTACCGCGGAGAGCAAAAGTTTCAGGTAGCGTGTCCGAAAATAAGCTACACCACTATTTTTGACGACGCCGTCGACACAAGAAGCACTACAAATCTTCTTGGCAGAATAAGTGTGCCAGAATACGGCAACCTTAACTGCTCTTTCGTAAGCCAATTGCTGAGTACTACCAAGCTTGATATTCCCGACTCTATTCCTATCGCACAAATCGATTCAATGAAGCTTATCCTGAGTGTGCCGAGAGGTGAACTCACGGGCGACTCTCTTGCTCCCCAGCAATTGAAGGTGTTCCGACTGACAAAGAGTCTGCCTAAGGATATCGACAATCGTTTTGACCCTACTGGATATTATGATCCGGAGAATCCTCTCGGCAGCAGGAGCTTCACTCTTTCTGCTCTCGGCATGAGCGACTCTCTATATCAAAAGAAGAGCTATATCAATATAGAGATTCCATTGTCGCGAGAAATGGCTGTGGAAACAGTAAATGCTTACAGAAATGATCAGACAAAGGCTATTTTTGAATGGCCTCAGACTTTCGAGCAATATTTCCACGGCATTTATGTGGAGCCATCTTTCGGCAGAGGTTGTGTTGCCAACATCAAATTCACAGATTTTGTGATTTACTATAATTATAGTGTTCCGGAGACGACTACCACCAACGGGGAAACCACCACTACAATCAAGACAAAAACCGGGGCAGCCGGCGTTTTCGCCTCTTCTCCAATTGTATTGAATAGCAATAATATCAGCTATCGTCCATCAGATTATCTCAATAGTCTTGCAGCTGACAATGAAGCTCTCATCACTACTCCCGGTGGCTATAGAATCAATCTGAAGTTCCCGGCAAATGAGCTATTGGACATTTATAATAAGTCGCAGTCAAAGCTCGCTGTAGTGAGCGATCTCTCATTCAGCATCCCGGCCGAAGAGATAAAGAACGATTACGATATCACTCCTCCCCCTTATCTGATAATGGTGAGGACATCAAAGCTCGCCGAATTCCTTGCCAACAATTCTTTGCCTGACAATAAGGATTCCTTCTATGCTGAATATAAGAAAGAACTTAAGCAATATAAATTCTCATCAATGAGAAATTATATCCTTGGTCTCATTCAAAATGGAGTAAAGGAGGATGATCTCGATTTCACCATTATTCCGGCTAATCTTGAATTTGAAGAGGAGCAATCAAACAGCTACTACAATTACTATAGTTACTATGGTTACGGATCTTCTTCAAGTTCAAAAAACAAATACCTGACAAAGTGCACTCCATATATTACGAAGCCTACTATGTGTAAACTTCATATGGATAAGGCAAGGACAATATTCACTTACTCCCTCCAGCAGATGCAATGACAATGAACGCTCCGGCACTCATACTCTTATTCAGTCTTCTGCAATTTATCACCGGCACTGCGGCCAATCCAGCCGACAGTGCCGTTATGTCTCCCCCCGGGGCCACTCTCCTCTTTGCCGGCGATGCCATGCAACATCAGGCTCAACTTGACCAAGCCCTCTTGGAAGGGGATGGAAAACGATATGATTATTCCGAGTGCTTCCGATGGATTGCTCCCACAGTGACGGAAGCTGATTATGCAGTGGTAAATCTTGAAGTACCTCTCGGAGGCGGTCCGCGCTATAGCGGCTATCCATGCTTCAGCGCCCCCGACAGCTATGCTCAGGCTCTCGTCGATGCTGGCTTCGATATGCTGCTCACTGCCAATAATCATTGTCTTGATTCTGGAATGAAAGCTGCCCGACGCACCATAAGCGCTTTGGATTCTCTCGGTATCGACCATATTGGGACATATCAAAACGAATCTGACCGGGACATCAGGATTCCATTAATTAAGGAAATAAATGGTATTAAATTCGGCTTTCTCAACTATACATACGGCACTAATGGAATTCCAGCGCGCGACGGGATGGAAGTAGCTCTCATCGACCGCAAGAAAATTGCAGATGAGATGAAGCAGACTCGCGATGCAGGTGCTGAAATACTCGTTGTCACAATGCACTGGGGTATAGAATATGTGCTTCGGGAGAATGCCATTCAGCGTGATCTTGCTGCATTTCTTATTGATAATGGAGCTGATATGATCATTGGAAGCCACCCCCACGTGATCCAACCTATGAAAATGGTTAGGGATGAGAAGCGTAATCAAGACGTTCCGGTGGTATATTCTCTCGGAAACTTCATCTCCAACATGAAGACCGGCGACACCCGTGGCGGTGCGTACGTTAGAGTCAGGGTTGAACGCGATGATAATGGAAAGCCTATTGTCAAGTGGGCTGACTATGACACCTTCTTCTGCGCCAAACCAACTGGTAAGGGATCAAACTTCACTGTAATACCATCAGATCGCACCGATCTCATCCCGGCTGCACAACTCGACCACTGGAGGATTTTCGACCGAGCTTCAAGCAAGGTTTTCAATGCAGAAAACGTAAACATCCCCCGCCGCACACATTAATACCCTGACAACTGATAACTGATAACTGACGACTGATAACTGAAAATTGACAACCCAAAACACAAAACATATGAAAACTCAAATTGACACCCCAAAGGCTCCGGGCGCAATCGGACCTTATAGCCAGGCTGTAAAGGCTGGTAATCTCATCTTCGTATCCGGACAACTTCCCATCAACCCTGAAGACGGCACAATGGGAGAATGCATCAAATGTCAGACACGCCAGAGCATCGAAAACGCCAAGGCTATCCTTGAAGCCGGAGGCGCGACTCTTGCCGATGTTGTAAAAACCACTGTATTCCTCGCCGACATGAGCCTCTTCGGAGCCATGAACGAAGTATATGCTGAATATTTCTCAGCTCCATTCCCGGCACGTTGCGCGTTTGCTGTCAAGGAGCTCCCAAAGCAAGCTCTCGTCGAAATCGAGATGATTGCCTCAATATAATTTTGAATTTTGAATTGGGAATTATCCTCAGAGAACTCAGAGAACTCAGAGGACTCTGATATCTCATAGCCAGTCAACTGAAAACTGATAACTGATAACTGAACTCTGACAACTGAAAACTGGACTCTGAAAACTGACAACTGATAACTTAAAGAAGGATGAAGTCAATCAGCTTCATCCTTCTTTTTCCATCAGTTCAAGCAAGCGCATCTCGGCTTCATCTATACGCTCTATTACTTCTTGTATTCTCGAGCCTGCCTGCGTGATCTCATCAACTGTCATATTGCCAGATGACATCTCCGACTCAAGTTCTGCTTTTTCTTTATTTAGACTTTCAAGTTCGAGCTCAAGAGCCTCCATTTCTCTTTTTTCCTTGAATGATAGTTTTGGCTTACGCTCCGTTTTCTGTTTAGCCGGGGCTGTCGCATCTCCAATCCCCTTGGATTCGGCAACCTTCTTTGCCTCCTCGGCAGCAGCTTTCAGTTCCCGCTCCTCCTGACGGACACAATGGCGATATGTAGAATAATCACCCGGGAAATCCCTGACTTCACCATCACCCTTCATCACGAAAATATGGTCAACTATACGGTCAAGGAAGAAGCGGTCGTGGCTTACTACTATCACACATCCTTTGAAATCAGCAAGATAATTTTGCAAAACACCAAGCGTCATGATATCAAGGTCGTTGGTCGGCTCATCAAGTATCAGGAAGTTGGGTTGTCGCATTAATACGGTAGCAAGATACAGTCGCCGCCTCTCACCTCCACTCAGTTTATAGATGTATTTCTGCTGTGTAGATGGGTCAAAAAGAAAATGGGTGAGAAATTGCTGCGCTGTCAGCGTGGTCTTATCATCGATTCTTACTGTTTCAGCAATCTCTCTCACTGCATCTATCACCTTCTTCCGCTCATCGAAATCAGTCATGCCTTCTTGGGAATAATAACCCCATCTCACAGTCTCCCCGACATCAAAATGTCCTGAATCCGGAGCCATTTCTCCAAGAAGCATCTTGATGAAGGTAGATTTTCCAGCTCCGTTATCACCGACTATTCCTACTTTCTCAAAACGGGCAAAATTATAGTTGAAGTCATTGAGTATAGGTATCTCCTGGATACTTCCATCCGGGAGTTCTTTCTCAAATTTCTTAGAGACATGGACGGCTTCGAAAATCTTATTTCCGATATAACTTCCTTTTACGGCAAGACGCACGTCTTTTTCATTTAGGTTGACATGGCTCCTCTTTTCAAGGTCGTGGAATGAGTCTATCCTATATTTTGCCTTGCTTCCACGAGCCTGAGGCTGACGGCGCATCCACTCAAGTTCAGTCCGCAATAGATTCTTTACTTTTGCCAACTCCGCACTCAGCACTTCATGGCGTTCGGTACGCTTGCGCAGATAATAGTCGTAGTTACCTTCATATATAAAGGGCTCCTCTCGGTCTATCTCCAGAATTCGGGTACAGACATTGTCAAGGAAGTATCGGTCATGCGTCACCATAATGAGTGTTGTCCTTAACCTTGTCAGGTAAGACTCCAACCATTCCACCATGGCTATATCAAGATGATTGGTAGGCTCATCAAGCACCAAAAGATCCGGTTCCTGAAGAAGCACCTTGGCTATCGAGACTCTTTTGAACTGGCCGCCCGACATAGTGCCAAGTTTCTGGTCGAAATCTGTTATGCCTAACTGCGACAACATCTGCTTCGCCCGGTCGGGTGCATTATAATCGTCACTGCTATGCGGGGCCGGAGTTGCATATTCAAGTGCAGTTTCCTCCATGTCAAAAGTTGGGCTCTGCGATAAGTATCCAATCCTCACTCCATCAGAAAAAGTTATTTTCCCGGAGTCATAGTCTTCAATACCGCAGATTATATTGAGAAGTGTAGTCTTTCCGGAACCATTCCGGGCTACTATACCAATTTTGTCTCCCTCCTCTACAGTGAGAGAAAGATCAGAAAAGAGTATACGATCCCCTATCGACTTAGTGAGTTTTTCTATCTGGAGCCTTATCATTTCCAGTCAGGTGTTCAGAATTCAAAGTCAACACAAGCCCTCGCCTCCTTGTATGGGCCAAGGATTGAAGCTGCAGCTACATGAGCCGGGTGCTTTGCATATACATTTACATCATGTAAAGTAGGAACCACGGCCTCAAGGACTACATCCCAATCTTCTGCAGGATTCACATTTAACCCCACCTCCATGCTCTGAAGGCATTCAATCTGCTCGGGCAGGGCGAGAAGAGCAGCCTTGAAATCTTCGGATATCTTACGGCGTAGCTCTTCGCTGCCGTGAAGTTTGAACATTACTATATGCTTTATCATTGCTTAGGTATTTTTTGCAAAGTTAATAAATTTTTCCTAATTTTGCCACTTCTTATGACGATGACTTATCATGAAAAGGCACTTTTTTACCTTTGTTTATCCTTGGCCACTTCCATCTTTACATNNACCTTTGTTTATTTATTGGCAGCCGCCTCTTTTTCTATAGATGCATCTGCTGAAAACACTCCGACTCCGGCAGAAGGAGCCGACAAAATCAGTTATATCCCTGAATTTCATGGTGCAATCCGCCCTCGCTGGGAACTTGACACTGAAACCGGCAACAGCCGCTTCGAAGTGAGGTGGGCAAGATTTACGGCTGAAGGAAAAGTTGCTCCGAAAATTGGATATTTCTTGCAGGTTGATTTTTGCGATCAAGGAGTCTTTAAGTTTCATGATGCTTATGTAAAGATGGAAGTGGCCAAGGGTCTGGAGGTTCAGGCCGGTCAGTTCAGAATGCCTTTCGGACGCGAACCTTTCATGGCACCACAAAACTATGTCTTTGCCAACCGCTCATTTATGGGCAAACAAATGTGCAACTACCGCAAGGTTGGTGCAAAACTAACTTACAATGTGCCGACGAAGCTTCCTCTCACCATAGAAGCAGCTGTCGGTAATGCCGGAGGTGTCGCCAACCACAATATCTGGGGCAAATCATATATGGGTTGCGGGCGCGTGACTCTTCAAGCTGGAGATTTCAATATTTGCGGCGGCGTGATGGACATTTTGCCAGACGTCACACGCATTATGCTATATGATATCGGGACGACATGGAAACGTGGTGACTGGCGCGGAGGACTGGAATACATGAATGAGCATTATGTCGATTCCAACCATAGGGATGCTCATTCGTGGGTAATATGGGGTGATTATGGCAGGAATGCAAAACTTGGAATCTTCAATCATTGGTCGGTGCAAGCCCGATACGACGGCATGAACCGGCATTGGAACGGCGTGGAAGGGAATGCCGACAATGAAGGTCGCCATCGTGCCACCATCGGGGGTACACTTTCCTACCGCTATAAAAAGGTTTTCGCCGACCTTATTCTCGATTACGAACAATACTTCTACCAGCACGGCTATAAGCCGTCAGAAGGCCAAGGAAATAAACTTGTTCTCGAACTCGCCGTCCGCTTCTGACAAATTCTAAATACTAAATACAAAATTCTAAATTATTTTTTGTAACTTTGCAGGCTGAAACAGAGAATAATCAATTGAAAAGATGATACAGACTAACAATCTTAGCATCCAGTTTGGCAAAAAACCGCTTTTCTCGGATGTTAACCTTACTTTTACCCACGGCAACTGTTACGGTATAATAGGTGCCAACGGTGCCGGTAAGTCCACTTTAATGAGAATCCTTTCAGGACAACTCTCCCCTACATCAGGATCAGTCACTATGGGTCCTGGCGAACGTCTTTCCGTGCTTGAACAGGACCACTTCAAGTATGATGATTGCACTGTCATAGAAACAGTTCTCCGTGGACACACCACCCTTTGGGAAATAATGCAGGAGAAGGATGCACTATATAATAAGGAAGATTTTACTGAGGAAGATGGCATTAGGGCCGCAGAACTTGAGGAGAAATTTGCCGAAATGGAAGGTTGGAACGCTGAAAGCGACGCTGCTGCCCTCCTCTCCGGTCTCGGAATTAAGGAAGAATACCACTATTCGTTGATGCGCGACATGAGCGCAAATGAGAAAGTGCGCGTTCTGCTCGCAAAGGCACTATTTGGAAATCCCGACAACCTGCTGCTTGACGAGCCGACCAATGACCTTGACCTCGATACTGTCTCCTGGCTCGAAAATTATCTCTGTAATTTCGAAAATACCGTGCTCGTAGTAAGCCACGACCGACATTTCCTCGATGCTGTCAGCACTCACACCCTCGACATTGACTATAATAAGATATCTCTATTCGCCGGCAACTACAGTTTCTGGTACCAGTCATCGCAGCTCGCTCTTCGCCAGCAACAGATGGCAAATAAGAAGGCTGAGGAGAAGAAAAAAGAACTGCTTGAGTTCATCCGCCGTTTCTCTGCCAATGTGGCAAAATCAAAACAGACCACTTCCCGAAAGAAGATGCTTGAGAAACTGAATATTGAGGAAATCCAACCTTCCACCCGTCGCTATCCCGGCATCATCTTCACTCCAAACCGAGAGGTGGGCAATAAGATTCTCGAAGTCAAGGGTCTTAAGGCTTCTGTAGATGGGGAAGTTCTTTTCGACGATGTCAATTTCCAGATAGAAAAAGGCGACAAAGTGGCCTTCCTTAGCCGTGATCCACGCGCTATGACCGCTCTTTTCGAGATTATAATGGGCAACCGTAAAGCCGATGCGGGCACCTACGACTGGGGACAGACTATCACTAATGCATATCTGCCGCTCGACAACAGTGCTTTTTTTGACACCGACTTGAATCTTGTGGATTGGCTTTGCCAGTATTCCAATGATTCGTCTGAAATATACCTGAAAGGATTTCTTGGTAAGATGCTTTTCAGCGGCGAGGATGTGCTGAAGAAAGCAAGTGTCCTCTCCGGTGGAGAGAAAATCCGCTGTATGATTGCGCGTATGATGCTCACTGATGCCAACACCCTTGTGCTCGACTCTCCTACCAACCACCTTGACCTGGAGTCTATTCAGGCTTTCAACAACACTCTTCAGAATTTCAAGGGCGTAATCCTCATGTCGAGTCACGACCATGAATTCATACAGACAGTCTGCAACCGAATCATAGAACTGACTCCTCACGGCATCATTGACAAGATGATGGACTACGACGACTACATCACCGACGACAAGGTGGCAACGGCCCGCGAACGCCTCTATCAATGATAAATGATAAATTATCAATGATTAATTGAAGTTATATCTTGACAATTCAAGTTAAATTAATAGAAAAGACCGGAATCATAGACCCGGCCTTTTCTATTTTTTATCAAATTATTAATTGATCATTTATCATTGATAATTTATCGTTGAGATCAATTTCCCATATCTGAAAGGAATTTAATCCTCACAAGCCTGATTTCTTCTTCGGTATAGTCCTCTCCTAAATCTTGAATGGCTTCTTCGAGATTGTCTTCCTCAGTTTCCTGGAAATAATCTATTATGTCTTCCTCCACTCCTTCTTCAAGCACATCCTTGAGGAAATAGTCGATGTTGATCTTTATTCCTGCTTCTACGATTGCTTCAAGTTCTGTAAGAAGTTCATCGAAATCGAGTCCTTTGCCTTCGGCAAGTTCATCAAGTGCAATCTTGCGGTCAATCCCCGTGATAAGATATACTTTGAGTTTCGACTTATTAGGCATCATCCTGACTTTGAAGTCTTCCGGACGTACGATATCATTCTCCTCAACATACTCTTTGATAGCTCGGAGGAATTCATCGCCGAAGCGTTTCGCCTTCCCTGTGCCCACTCCCGGTATGAAAGAGAGTTCTTCCATTGTGACGGGATATGTAGTGGCCATAGCCTCAAGAGATGGTTCCTGAAAGATCACGTATGGAGGCACATCGTTTTTCCTTGCGATTTTCTTCCGCAAGTCGATCAGAATGTTGTAAAGCACCTCATCGGCAGCCCCGGAACCTGACAATTGCTGCGGTTCTGGCTCCTGATCTGTGAATTCGGAATCCTCTACAATCTTAAACTGTGGAGTCGGATTTTTCAGAAATTTCTTACCTTTGGCTGTGACTTTAATAATGCCATAGTTCTCAATGTCACGCTTGATATATCCAGCGATGTCAGCCTGTCTGATTACGGCTGCAAGCATACGCTCATCGGTATTGGGCATACACCCGAACCACTCGATATCATCATGACCATTTTCGCGGATCTCATCGGTAGCACGTCCTATCATGACGCATGTAATGTATTCCGCCTTGTATTTTTCCTTAAGTGCGATGGCCGTTTCCATGACGGCGCAAAGTTCTTCTGTAGCTTCCACTAATGTTTTAGGGTGTTTGCAATTGTCGCAGTTGCCACAATTGTCATTTTCATAGTTTTCGCCGAAATAATGCAGGAGTATGCGACGTCGGCAAACCGACGACTCGGCGTACGCTGCAGTCTCTGCAAGTAGCTGCCTGCCGATCTCCTGTTCGGCTGGGGTTTTTGAGAGCATGAGTTTGTCAAGTTTCTGAAGGTCTTTTCGCGTGTAAAAAGCTATGCATCTTCCTTCACCTCCATCGCGTCCGGCCCTACCTGTCTCCTGATAGTAGCCTTCAAGACTTTTGGGGATGTCATAGTGGATCACATATCTGACATCTGGCTTGTCGATACCCATGCCGAACGCTATCGTTGCGACAATGACTTCGACTTTCTCATGTAGAAATGCATCCTGATTTTCACTTCTTACGTTCGCTTCCATTCCTGCATGGTAAGGGAGCGCCCGGATATTATTGACCTTCAGAAGCTCTGCCATTTCTTCCACTTTCTTTCTGCTCAGGCAATATATTATGCCGCTTTTGCCTTTCTGCTGCTTCACAAAGCGGATGATGTTGGCATCGATGTCTTTTGTCTTAGGTCTTACTTCATAATAAAGATTTTCTCTGTTGAAACTTGATTTAAATACTTTTGCCTCAAGCATCCCGAGGTTTTTCTGGATATCGTGCTGCACCTTAGGGGTAGCAGTTGCAGTCAACGCTATCACTGGGCGATTGCCTACACGCGAGATGATCGGCCGAATCTTTCTATATTCAGGGCGGAAGTCATGCCCCCACTCCGAAATACAATGCGCCTCATCTACGGCGAAGAATGATATCTTCACACTGCGCAGAAATTCCACATTCTCATCCTTTGTCAACGACTCCGGAGCCACATAGAGAAGCTTTGTGCGACCATCGGCAACATCTTTCTTGACGTTTTCAATGGCTGCGCGCGAGAGAGTTGAATTAAGGAAATGTGCCACTCCATCATTTTCTGAAAAATTTCTGATTGCATCTACCTGATTCTTCATCAATGCGATAAGTGGCGAGATCACAATGGCAGTTCCATCCGACATTAACGCAGGCAACTGATAGCACAGCGATTTACCACCACCCGTAGGCATGAGCACAAAGACATCATCGCCGTTCATGAGCGACTGGATGATCTCTTGCTGCTGACCTTTGAAGGTGCTGAATCCAAAATGTAGCTTCAGGGCATTTCTGAGGATTTCGGGGTCTGTCATTGTCGTTAAGGATTGAGGAGCGGATTTGCCGCTTTGTGGATATATACACAAAATTACTGATTTTTTTTGTAACTGCAAATATTTTTCAAAAAAAATCTATATTTTTTATATAAATCAACGTCGCTTCCCTTTCGGGAACATTTTTCTCATCCTCAAAATTGCCTTATCAACCTGTCCGGAACATATCACTATCGTGGTGGCCACTATAATTAAACCACCACCTACAATATCTTGAGCAGTAATCGGTTGACCCAATACCAACACACTTAAGACTACGGCTGACACAGGCTCGAGTGCTCCAAGAATAGCTGTCGGCGTGGATCCTATCAACTGAATGGCTCTTGTTGTGCATCCAAGTGATATCACTGTCGGAATTATTGCCAATGCCAGCAAGTTTAGCCAACCCCAATGCTCTTCAGGCAAAGTCAATTCAGTTCCACATGCGATCATACCTATATATATTAGGCTTCCCCAGCCAAGCACATAGAAGAGCAGCCGGGTGGTAGGAATGTTCTTTACGCTTTTCGACACATTGACCATCACAATATAAAGGGCGTATGTCAATGCTGACAGCATCACAAGCAAGACTCCAAACATACTGAGCGTTGAATCCCCTTGAGGTTTCATAAGAAACACAAGCCCAGCCCCCATCACTACAAGACATATGACAGTAGAGATACTGAATTTCTCATGAAAAAACATGATCATCATCACTGCGACCATGACAGGATAGACAAAGAGAAGGGTCGACGCCACCCCGGAATTCATATAATTGTAGCTCTCAAAGAGTGCAAGTGAAGATAGCGCCATAAGCACCCCAAGAATCATTGTAGGCACAATCTCCTCTTTTTTAAGTGCAAACGACTTTCCTCTTGCTGCCATCACAACAGCAAGCACAGGAAGCCCCATAAGGTAACGGAAAAGCAAAACCGACACAGGATTCATGCCATGCCCATACAATGGCACGGCAAAAGCCGGATTAGTCCCATAAGCAGCAGCGGCCAGAGCCGCAAGCCCATATCCCTTTACTTTATCTAATGCATAATTCATAATGCATAATTCATAATCTAAAATTAATTAACCCCAATCAAGTAATTAATCATTAATAATTTATCATTTATCATTATTTAAGTGTAACGCCTCCCTAAATCTCCTCACTGTCTCTATATCTCCTGAATACTTCCCATGGTCTTCGCTAAGCTTGCAAGTGTCGCAGAAGAAAGGCCATGATTCGGTAATCTTCACTGCAAGGAGCTTGATGACGATGTTCATAGGCTTGACTCCGGGGAAATCATTGGTGAAATGAGTGCCTATTCCAAAAGAAGGGATGCACTTGTCGCATGCATAACGCTGTATCTCTATCGCCTCGTCTACATTCAGGCCATTGCTGAATATCACTTGCTTCGTGCGCGGATCTATATTCAGGCTTCGATATTTCTCCGTAATCAGATCCAGCTGCTCAAAGTTGTCGCCACTGTCTACCCGAAGCCCCTTGAACATATTAGCGTAATCTTCCGAGAAATTCAGGCTGAAAATGCGCCAGCCATATGTATCATAGAGGAATGTGCCAAGAGCACCACGATATGTGTTAGACCACACTTTCATGGCAAGATGATTGGCCATCTGAGGTCCATACATTCCAGCAATTGCACTTATCATCTCATGCGCCATAGTCCCGATGGGCATCAAGTCATATTTCATTGCCAAATATACATTGCTCGTGCCTACAAAATGTCCGGGATATTCTTTAGCCCTATCACAGTCGGACATAGCTCTGACTACAGTATCTTGTGCTTCAAAAGATGCCCTGCGGCGCATTCCCATGTCGCTGAAAGAGCATCCTGCCTCAAGAAGACGCACCCCTTTTTCATACGTATGTGAATAGTATGCCTCATAGTCAAGGTTGTCTGCCTGACCGGTCATTATATAATACAGCTCTGAGATTATTGCAAGCACCTTGACTTCGAGTAGAATAGTGTCGCTCCAATTTCCTTCAAACTCTATGCTAAGATGCCCTTCCTCATCTTGATCTACAGTCACCCAGCGGCTATCATATCTGAAACCCTTGAGGAATGTATAAAACCAGTCAGGGATATAGTAGCAACGGCGACGCATGAACGCCACTTCCTCTTCTGTGATGACAACATTTTCGAGATACTTTATCTGTTGACGAAGTTGTTCGGCAAAACCTTTTGGATATACAGTATTGTTTCGGTCAATAAACCGATATCTGACCTGAGTGCGTGGGTAATTGTCGATGACGGCACAACACATTGTGAACTTATAGAGGTCATCGTCTGTAAAATGATTTATTATCTGGCGCATATGATAAAAATTAATTGTTAGGACTTTAACAAATCCTAACAATTAAACTCATTAGCGGTCAAAAGGTTTATGATTTTCAGCGTTTAATCACCTTTTTTGTAGTGCCATCACTCATTTTTACAATGTTGATGCCCTTGACAGGACTATCATGCCGATTTCCATGTAGATCATAATAGGCAACTTCCTCAGCCGTCTCTACTGGATTAGCAGACACTCCGGTATACCCTTCTTCTCCATAATATCCTTTTACGATTGCATCTACAAGATCCTGCTGATTGAACTCGGGAACACTCCGGTGTTCACCATCAGAAAGCCCCATCCAATGGAATGTAGCAATACTATGGCTCTTTGCCTGCTCTACGAAATCGCGGGCAAAACCCAACACGTCTGAACGATGGTTGGCGTAATCATTTCCATCACTCGTTCCCCATTCCCCGATAATCACAGGAGCCCCCTTTGAGGCAAGATGAGTATCTAAACCCTTCATGATACTGGTGACACTGCTCTTGGCACTTGCCAATCCTGCTCCTAAGTAGGGATAGCTATGCACCTCAAAAATGATATGTCCTTCTGCAGTATCTTCCGGCAATTTCATTTCCTTGAGGGGATCCTGAAGATGTGCATTCCAGTTTCCATCACCGCAACAAGCCCCATATGTGCTCACAATAAGATTTCTTTCAGCATTGTTGCCTCCTGTGGCACGGACTGCATTCACAAAACTCTGTGCATAGCTGTTGATGGCATTGTAGGCTGAAGCAGCCACTTTGGCATCGTACTGCGAAGACGTTCCAAAAGATGAGAAGCACCAGGAATCGTAAGGATCAAGCATTTCATTGTATCCCTCGAAGAGCAGACGACCGTCATAATCCTTGAATTCCTCAGCTATCTGGGTCCAAACTGCCTCAAAACGATCCTTTTGTTCCTCATATTCCTTTTCTCCGGCAACAAGCCAACATGTAGTTGCTGCTCCTGTATCATGATGAATATTGAGAATGCAATACATATCCTGGCTGATGACATAGTCGACAATCTCATGTACGCGCTTCATCCAGTCTGCCTGAATCTTTGTGCCGATAGGGTCCTTCGCAGGATCCCAAGTCAGCCCTTCGTCAAACTTTGCCTCCATATGAGGATACCAGGTCACAGGCACTCGAATAGCATTGAAACCAGCATCTTTGAACATCTTGAAGAGTTCAGGTTTTGTGACCGGTTGACCCCAAGCTGTCTCGTAGTCGGAAGGTTGCCGCTGGCTCCATTTCTCGATCCACATATTTTCCACATCGCCGGAATTGCTATCAAGCGTATTCCCGAGATTCCATCCGATACGCATATTGCCGACAGCATCCGCCGCCTTCTCTATCGTCTGCGCATAGATCGAGCCGCACACCATAGCCAACACAGCGACAGCA
The DNA here is from genome assembly GCA_001701075.1 of Bacteroidales bacterium GP3. Taxonomy (GTDB): domain Bacteria; phylum Bacteroidota; class Bacteroidia; order Bacteroidales; family Muribaculaceae; genus Lepagella. Next base: position 16,685 of record DAAK01000057.1, read on the forward strand.
ACAATTTTCTTTGTCATAACTCTAAATCCGATTTTTAAGGTTTAATATTAGATACCGCAAAATTAACACATAAAATCGAATTACACAACTTTAATCTTTCATTCTGTCATTCCAATAATTTCAATCCTCTATAAATGTCAATAAAAAGACTTTTTACTGCCTAACTCTTGCACAAACCAAAACTATTTTGTAATTTTGCACTTGCAGATCGTTCTTTCGGAAGCCCTGGTCTGGGGTCAAGAGAGGAGGGAATCTGAAAAAGCACTAAGATATAGTGCCTCATAGATAATATTGAAAGCGTTTATCCACGCTAATTCTTGATTGTTAGAAATTCTCGCACAGTTTCATTGGAGTCAAGGATTGAGCAACGGTAGACGCCCATATGGATATGCCACATCTATCATTGGCAAGAAATCCGCGAGGATTGCTTGACCAATGATATCGTAGCATATACAAGCGTGGGCTTCTGCGTTGCCATCCAACTCCAAAAGGCAATGCGAGAAGCCTCTAACAGAAGGATGGCAACAGATACAGACTCCTACGCTTTTTTAGTTAATTTAATTCATAGGTTCTACTTTGAGGAGTCGGTAGACCAATATAAAATTGATCTACATATATAATAAATGAAACGACTATTATTAAAAAACAAGATCAATGTGTTAAAACTGGCATTGGTCTCTTTTTTATTGTCAGCATGTTCCTACGGAGATGACATCTCTTCCCTCACTGAAAGAGTAACAAATCTCGAAGATGCCGTAAGCAGTCTTAGAGCAGCATATAACGATGGGAAAATAATATCCTCCGTAAAGGCCATTTCCGAAGGATCTGGTGGATACGTAGTATCGTTCTCAGATGGCACTTCTATTACCCTTATGCATGGTTCTGATGGCAATGATGGAACTGATGGGAAGGATGGTATCGACGGCAAAGATGGTGCCGATGGTAAGGATGGCATCGACGGCAAAGACGGAATAGACGGCAAAGATGGTCAGGATGGCACTAATGGCAATGACGGTGTCGATGGTAAGGACGGTGCTGACGGCAAGGATGGCGTCGATGGTAAAGACGGAGCTGACGGCAAGGACGGTGCTGACGGCAAGGACGGCGTTGACGGCCAAGAAGGAGCTGATGGAGTCACACCGATGCTCAAGATAGATGAAGAAGGATATTGGTGTGTCTCTTATGACAATGGCGCCACTTATTCCCGATTATTAGATGCATCCGGTGAACCCATCTCAGCCATTGGTTCAATAGGTCGCACTGGTGCCAAAGGAGACAAGGGAGATACTGGAGACAAAGGTGACCAAGGCGAGAAGGGTGACAAAGGAGACACTGGAGATAAAGGCGACCAGGGAGAAAAGGGCGACAAAGGTGATCAAGGAGACAAAGGCGATACCGGTGATGCAGGCATCTGTGTCAGGGTTGTCGTAGTCGACGGCTACTATGTCTTCCAACTCTATTCCCCAGATGATCCGAATACCGTTATTGAGTCCATCAAAACTCCATACACTTCAGATCCCTCTCATGTTCTCCAGTCTATAGTTGAAGATCAGGAAAATGGTGTGATAACCCTCACAATGGCAGACGGCACCGCATTCAAGTTCAACCTTGACGTGTCATACCCAACCAGCATAGTTCTCCTCACAGACCATATCAGTGTCAGCGGTCAGGACCGCACAGCCACCTTCGAGTTCAGGATCAACCCCTCGAACTCCTTCATCAACTTTGTGTATGACGGAGCTAACCCCAATATAGAACTTGACCAGATTTCCATAACCCGCGCAGGTGATGCCGATTCCTATGTCACAAAGCCGACCAACTACAAGATCATAGACGTCTATCCCTCCCTTAATAGCGCAGATGAGCGTAAGGTTGGCCAGTACACAGTCAAAGTCTCCTCCGACTCCCAAGACGTAGACGGGGAAGAGATTGTAGCCCTCGTAATCACCACCAAAGATGGCCGTGGCGACAAGATCCAAATCTCCTCCACCCTCATGACAGTTGACTACGACACCCGGCATCCTCAGATAAATGGTATTAGTATCGGAGAATATAAAGCTGCAAAGATTGATGATTCCACCTTCTCATTGCTTTTGCCAGTTGGTTCTAATCCACAATTTAATGATTTTAAATTCGACACCAATTCTGACATTCAAATAGGAGGAGATGCGACTCGGAGTGGTCTTGACCTGTCAAATCCTGTCAAGTTTCAGGCCTCTGTCAATGGAGAAACCAAAGAATATACCCTTATAACTTATTTCTCAAGCCTCCCATTTGTGTTTGTCAACACACCTGCTCCAATCACAAGCAAAGAGATATGGACAGATAATTGCACTATAAAGATAACAAATGACGCTGTTGAGACTAATAATGCTACGTATAATAGTGTCCAAATAAAAGGAAGAGGGAACTCAACATGGGGTTATCCCAAGAAACCATATGCAATAAAGCTTAGCGAAAAATCTAATGTGCTCGGTATGCCAACACATAAGCGATGGTGTCTTCTTGCCAACTGGATGGACAGGACTAATCTTAGGAATGCCGTGGCATTGAAGATCGGCAGTCTTCTTTCTGGTCTTGAATGGACACCGAAAGGGGAGTTTGTAAATCTTATCTTCAATGGGGAAAGTGTAGGCAATTACTTCCTTTGTGAACAGATAAAGATTGATGAAAACCGCTTAAATATTGATGAGCTTAAGAAAAAGAATTTAACAGAACCCGAAATAACAGGCGGTTATCTCCTCGAATTGGATTCTTATTTCGACGAAGCATTTAAATTCAGGACTGATATACTTAATCTGCCAGTAAATCTAAAATCACCAGATGAAAACGTTCCCAAAGTTCAAGTCGACTACATTAAAGATTATTTCGATCTCGTAGAAGGAAAACTTAATAGTCATGCCGACTATTCTGAAATAGAGACTCTCATTGACATCGATTCCTTCATCGACTGGTGGTTGCTATATGAAATTGTTTGGAATGGAGAGCCAAATCATCCCAAATCAAGCTATATGTATAAAAAGCGAGAAGGAAAACTCTATGCCGGTCCTGCATGGGATTTTGACTGGGGTACTTTTACAAGATCAGAAGGATGGTGTATTAAGAGTTCCATCTGGTATCGATATCTTTTCACATACGATGAGTTTATTACTAAGGTAAAAGAAAGATGGAATGCTCATAAAGCAAATTTGGCGACAATCCCGAGCTTTATAGATAACATAGGGACCAAAATTAATCAATCATCACAATATGATTGTCTGCAATGGCCAATTAGTATGAAAGTAAATGGAGATGAAAAACTTCCTTACGATGAAAGCGTTTCAAAACTTAAAACCCTATACCAAGCCCGTTATAATTGGATTGACGAAAACATCTCAAATATATCTATTGAACAATAATCAAAGGAGGGATATCATAACGATAATCCCTCCTGATTATTTACTCTTAATTCATTTCTGAAAAAGCAAAAGCAGCCGAAACTCGGCTCAATTCCTTATGAAATATTAAATATTTCTTACATAACCTGCTCCTCAAATAGTCGTGAGAAGGTCTCCTCAAGGTCAGCGCAAAGCCCAGGATGTGGGCGTGATGTCTGGATTATACTGCTCTTGACTGCCGATATCCACCGGAAACGCTCCTCAACAGGATATGTCGCTAAAGGTCCGGCACTGCGACTTCCTTCTGCTATGGCTACAAACGACTGAAGTTGATTTGCAAGCGTATCAAGATTTGCATCCGGCGACAAGGCTTTAATCTTGTCTTCTGCCAGTCGGATTTGCACCTTTATCCATCTACGTCGTTTGCACATCATGGCCAATCCGACGTTGATGAATTCTTCGCGTTCTATACATGGCACATAACGCACCACAGCATATTCATATCTGTTTAGCTCTTGCATCTTCTACAATCTTTACAATGTCAACTTCATTAAGTCTCTTCATCATAAACTTCCTATACACTTCTCGCCTCTCCTCTCCCTCTTCTTCTGATGCCTCATCCCAGCGTAGCCAATCCGCAGGAATCGCGTCAACAATTTCCGAAAGCTTTTCAGGGGTAAGCTTTTGGCGAATCATTGCATCTGCTTCCTTCATTTTCTTGGCTTTATGAAGGAGTGCATGCTCCTTGACATAAGGGAATAGCGTCAGTGCACTTTGAGCCCAATCGCTCCAAGCATGATGAAAATAAAAGGATGCTCCATGGTCGATCAGCCAAACTTCATTATGCCATATGAGCATATTGGTATTTTTGACAGTTCTATCTACATTTGTGATGAAAGTATCAAGCCATACTATTCTTGATGCAAGCAATTCATCAACAGGATTGACATATGGATCAAGGGTCATAGCGCCGTTTAGGAAGTGAACACCAAGATTAAGTCCCCGACTCCATTTGAGAAGATCTTGTATTTCTTCGTCGCCTTCAGCCTGCCCGAAATATTCATCTAAATTTAGAAACACCTGTTCCGGAACAAGAAAACCTACCGCACGCGCTATTTCACTTCCAAGAAAGTCGGCTATAAGAGCTTTCTCCCGATGCCCCGACCCTCGGAACTTTACAACATACTTAAATCCATCATCAGCCTCTGCAAGAGCAGGAAGTGATCCTCCTTCTCGAAGTGGCGTGATATATCTTATGAGATTCTGAGTCCTTATTTCCATTATTTCAAGCTGTATAATATTTTATAACAAAATATATAAGGAATCAGTTGCATCTTATTTTTTCGAAAAAAAAGACCTGTATTCCGATATAGACGTTTTCAATCGACATTCTATGAGATCGAGGAGCAAGTCTTGTAATGATCAGGAGCTTTTGGAAGCGGAATTCACAAAATATATCCCGACAAAGATCAATGCTGTGGCCAAAGCCTTGCTCCATCCAAAATCCCCTACCGACATCATAACGGCCACTATTGCTGCAAATACCGGCTGCAGATAGCTGTAGGCACTGACCACTGTCGGCTTAAGGCTCTTCTGCGCCAACGGTATCATCAGATAACCAAAGAAAGTAGGTATCGTAATGATAAACGCCAATCCTGCCCATACCTCCCATGGAAGCGCTACATAATCCACTTTCATCATATCCGGAAGGCAGAAAGGCACATAAGTAAGCACCGAGATATAAAACATCCATTTCATCAGAGCATAAGGGGAATATTTCTTGATGATACCCTCAAAACCGACATAATATATTGCTGCACACAGCTGTGCTCCAAGACAGAGAAGGTTGCCAAGAACCGGATTCACCGCCATTTCACTCTCTGACGTTCCTGCCACCAAGATGAGCACCCCGACCAGACCCATCAGCACACCTCCCACCTTCAGCCATGTCATGCGGAAATGCAAAAAAACTGCGGCAAGTATCATCGTGAGAACCGGCGTCAGTGAACACATTACAGCAGAATCTACCGGGTCAGTAAGTCCTACCCCGATTATATACAATCCCTGATTTGCACTTATTATCAAGGTGGAACATAATATCAGTTTCCAAATATCCCGGCGTTCGATCTTCTGTCGCGTCTCAAACGACTTTGGCAAAATCCAAGTAAAAATCAGAAAAAGAAATGCTCCTCCCGTAATCCTTATTCCGGATAGAGCCAAAGACGTTATTGCGCCCGACAAAAGCACCATCTTCGACACCGGAGCAATCACTCCCCAGCCTATGTTCGCAAGCAGGAGCGCCACATGTGCCGTCCTCACATTATTTTTCTCTTCAGTCTTTCCCATAAGCAAAAAAACTTGGTGCAAAATTAATGAAAAATTTGCATTTCTTACGTAAAAAAAGTAATTTTGCACTAATAAACTTATATTTATAAACTAAATCTTAAGCGTATGAAGAAAATCTTTACTCTTTTCGCCGGCATCGTTCTCGCCAGCACCCTTAACGCAAACGCAGACGCCGTTTGGCTCTATCCTGATGATTATGAAGGAAATCCACTTGCTGATTATTTTAAGACTGAAATCAGCAAGGACGCGGAAGGGAACTTCGTAATCAGCGATTTCCTTTATTCTGAAGCTCCAGTATCTTTTACGTTTGAAAAACCGGAACCGGCTAAATCAAGCAACATGATTTTCACCGGAGCCCTTGACCGTACTTACGAATATCCATATCTTTTGGATGCTGAAGGAGAGAACATGACTTGCTGGCTTTGGAAATACAATGGACTGGAAGACTGGACTCCTATCTATAATCCTTATGTTTTCGAAGATGGTTATTCCTACGTGTACCGCTACGACCTGACAGACCCTGAAAATGAAGGTTTCGAATACGAATATTATGGATGTATTTGCATGGCCGGCGTTAATGAAGATAATACTTTCTTTGGATATGTATATGTAGATTTCTGGTTTAACGAACCTGAAACAGATGCCGTAAATGCTATCGAAGCCTCTGATTCCAACAAAGTCGAATTCTTCAACCTCAATGGCCAACGTATCGAAAATCCTGCAAACGGACTTTTCATCCGCAAACAGGGCAACAAGACATCTAAAGTTATGATCCGTTGATTTAATAAATGAGATTTTGGGCGGAAGTCTTATTGCTTCCGCCTTTTCTTTTTATGAAACCTCTCATCATACGAAGTCGCCTCATGCCGAAAAGATTCTGCATGAATCTTTTCGGAACGATTTGGGCTCGAGATACTTCTTGGATAGATTCCCATGTCATCAACCATGAGCGGATCCACACTGCACAACAGCGCGAGTTGCTCTTCATTCCTTTCTATATCTTTTATTTTATAGAATGGCTCATACGCTTGATTCAATACCGCAATTGGGATAAGGCCTACCGTAACATTTCATTCGAAAGAGAAGCCTATGCCCACGGCCACGACATCTCTTACCTAAAGAAACGCAAACATTACTCCTTCCTTAAATATGTTTAGAGGCCAGAGGCCAGACTCCAGATACCAGATTCCAGATTCGAGATTATATGATTTATAAACGACTAAAATAGAATATATAATAACAGATATGGGGAAAATAATTGATAAATGCCGTGGCTCACTCATCGGAGGTGCCGTCGGAGACGCTTTAGGATATGCAGTGGAATTCTCATCCCTGAGTGATATACTAAAAAAATATGGTCCCGAGGGAATTCAAGACTACAGACTTGACTCAAACGGATTTGCACGTTTCTCCGATGATACCCAGATGACTCTTTTCACAGCTGAAGGAATCCTAAATGGTGCCCAACACGATGAGGCAACTGATCCGGATGCTGTCTGCAGATATATTGAAAAGGCTTATTTTGCATGGTTTGCAACCCAAACCGCCTTTCAGCTACCACTCTCCTATTCTTGGCTTAGCAACATACAGGATCTATGGTGCCGACGTGCTCCGGGAAATACATGTCTCAATGCTCTTAGCCAGATTAAGAATGGCATCCCTGTGAATAATGACTCCAAAGGTTGCGGCGGTGTGATGCGTATAGCTCCTATAGGCATATACTATGCAACTCACTCCGAGCTTCTACCGGAGCAAAACGCTCAACAGACTGTGGCTCGCATCGCTTCCGACGCTGCCTATATCACCCACCATCATGATATGAGCACCCTGGCTTCTGCTCTCGCTGCTCTTATCATTTTCAAATGCATAAAAGCTGACTCCGTAGATCGAATTATCTTACGGGAAATAGTAGAGTCTTCATTGCCTGTTGTCATTGACATTCTGCCCAATAACAAGCAAGCTATCCCATTCAGCAATTTAATTTTGAAGGCTTTGGATCTTGCTGAAGGGAATATGAATGAAAGAGATGCCATAATGATTCTTGGGGAAGGTTGGGTAGCTGAAGAAACACTCGCCATCGCTCTATTCAGTGTCATGCGGCATATCGACGATTTTGGGAAGTGTATGGTTTGCTCAGTAAATCATGACGGAGACAGTGATTCCACTGGCGCGGTAGCCGGCAATATTATCGGATCTATTATAGGCTACAATGAAATTCCTACAAAATATAAGGAGAATCTTGAACTTAAAGATGTTATCCTGTCGGTCGCAGACGATCTTGCCGGTGAGTCCGATTCCAATCAGATGAAAGAGAGATATGCTGACCACCGACCTTACGGCATATCACAAGATCTTACCATTTTTGCCCATATGAAATTCACTCCTGAACATATCACGAAGCTTGGGGAAGATGACATTTTCGTCTTCGGAAGCAATCTTGCAGGCCGCCATGCAGGGGGAGCCGCCCGCATTGCCAGGGAAAAATTCGGAGCCATCGAGGGGCAAGGTGTCGGACTCCAGGGACAAACCTATGCAATACCCACTATGCAAGGGGGCGTAGAAACCATAAAACCATACGTCGACGAATTCATCAGGTTCGCAAGAAATTGCGACCAAAACACCTTCTACGTTACACGCATCGGCTGCGGTATTGCTGGTTTCCGTGATGAAGAGATTGCGCCCCTATTCCGTGACGCACTAACCCTCTACAATGTACGCCTCCCCGAATCCTTCGTCCGCATCCTCCTTGGTTGTTAAAATATTTTAAAATAGCAATCCATCTTAAACCATCCTCTTTCCTCAGAGTCAAACTTTCGTAAACAAACGAACATCATAAGTAATCATCAACACAAAAAACAATGAAGAAAATTCTAATGACTCTTACTCTCGCCGTTGCGGCGATGATCGCGATACCAACAGCTGTCAATGCTCAGGACGCAAAACCCGAACAAAAGAAAGAATGCTGCAAGGAAAAGAAAGAATGCGCTAAAAAAGAATGCGCTAAAGAAGGCAAAGAATGCACTGGAGATTGCAAAACTTGCCCAAATAAAGGAAAAGCTTGTGCTAAAGAAGGAAAGGCTTGCTCAAAGGAAGGCAAAACTTGTGCTAAAGAAGGAAAAGCTTGTGGCAAGAAAATGATGCATAAGGCACAACCCGGAAAGATGGTAAAGGGGCCGCGCAATAACGCAAGAATGCATCGCAATGTCGGCGACAATCCTATGTTTAAAGGCATCACTCTTTCCGAAGATTGAGGATTTATATAACTATTTA
>DAAK01000036.1:0-9837 GCA_001701075.1 Bacteroidales bacterium GP3
GGAAGGGAGGCTTCCCAGCCTCCCCACAGAAGCACTCGCTGAATCAATAGACTCGGTGGGGAGGCAAGGAAGCCTCCCTTCCATACCTTGCTCTCATAGGCTTAATCTATATTCTAATTCTTAAAATAAAAATCCTTAAAAAAATTCTCAAACTATTGCAAATCCACAATTAAATTATTATCTTTGTGAGTTAAATTATACCCAGACCCAAAATGACGTCGAAACGGTTGTTGTTACTTGCATCTCTGATGCTATCCTACATCATGATTTTCGCTCAGGATCGCTCCGAATTGATGCAGAAATCTGATTCCATCCTCGCTCTCTTCGAGGACCGTTTCATCGTGCTCGACAACCTTATCTTCGGGGAAGACAACCCTCGCAAAGACGTCTCTTCAGATATTTTCATCCAGGCTTCACGCAAATATGGCGATACCCTCCTCGCCGACTCCCTCTACAACGCCGCTCTCGAGAAATCTGTCGAGGCTCAAGCTAAGTATATCAAGTCGCCTACAGGTCTCCAGATTACAGGCCAGACCTATTATCGTCTCGACGATCAATTGGGATTCAACGAGGAAGACGAGGCCGTCTCGCGCTACAATACCAAATTCCAGGCTGAAATCCGCTGGAATTTCTTCAACAGCGGTCTTTACAACACTAAAGGTAAAATCCGTGAGGTGCAACTCCAGGCCGATATCGACCGCATTGCTTACCAGAAGGAAACCCGTGGCACCGAATATGCACGTCAGCGCGAATTCTACCGCGCTATGCAAGACTCGGCAATGTGCCGCATCCTTACCCACCGCGTCCGCAATCTCTCCCTCCTCAGCGACGCTTACATGTTCCTTCTCAACTATGAGAATATCTCCTCCGACGACATAATGCTGATACTTAGCGAGACTGCTGAGGCTGAGCGCAAACTCGCCGGCCTTACTGTCCGCAATCTTGAGGCTACCGACCTTTCACAACCTGACGCTTTCATCGTACGCCTCGACACTGCAAAATTCCTCAGCTATGTGGCAGAAAACCAAGCTGACTTCAAGATTGCCCGCAAACGTCAGGAACTCTTCGAGCAACGCGCTAAAAACGCCAAATATTGGGACGACGTGGATTGCTCTCCATTCCTCCGCTACTCATACTACACCCGCAGCTTCCTCAGCAACTCAGCCAACGTAGATGCCGGAATCTATTTCAAGTTCCCTATCAATAATGTGGCTAAAAAGCAAAGGGCTGCTTTCCGTGCCCAGGGAGAGGCTATCGGTGCGGAGCAATTCCTCAGAATGCGCCAGATCGCCGATGAGGTGGTATATGTCGCCACTGAGGTGGAACGCCTCAACAATTCGATCATTGGCGAATACCAAAGAAGTCTTGAACTCAAGGAATATCTCGATATCAGAGCTTATGGCTATGAAAACCGTCAGGGCGAATATAATCGTCTCGCCCGCATGAAGGAATACAACGCCTATCTCCTCTGTCTCGAGCGTCTCCTTGAATTCCAATATAGTCGTGACCAGCAGATCGCTTCTCTTGCCAAATTCCTTGCCGGAGAGAATGTCAGCGACTTCTGCTCAATAGAAAATCTATCACCCGCAAGGAAATGAGAAACTTCACCTATCGTTCTCTCGATGAGAAAGACAACATAGAAGCCGTCTTGCGGCAACGCAAGAAGAAGATTAACCGACAACAGATTATTGCCGGCATCATAATCTTCATCATCGTCTCGCTCGCTACCATGTACGCGATCGATAAGTCTTTCTATACCGAGTATGACGCTTATATCCACATTGAGATCAATAAGGTGAGGGCTCCCTACGACATCTATCTTGATTCCGTCTATGTGAAACCTGGCGATGTTGTCCACATCGGTGATACTCTCTATTCCTACTATGTGCTCGACTGGCTTGTGCTTGAAGTCAACCCCAACGATGAGCCGTCTGTGCTTCAAAACCGACGATCATTGACAATCCAGCTGAGCGACATAATGCAGAAAATCCGCGTGCTGGAGGTGAAGATTGCAGAACTGAAAAAGCAGATCGCTCTTGAATCTCACAACATCTCTTTCGGCCTCTCCGACAATTCCCATAAGATGGATCTACAAAGGGAACTCAAGGAGTCGGAGGCTCTACTCGCGGCCCTCAGGGCTCAACTCGGAGTGATAAGTGGCATGAAGCATGATGCTGAGTTCGGTCCGCGTGGACCTAACCGCGCCAGAAAAGGGGGATCACAGATCTATGAGAACCCTTACTCAAAGAGCGATGCTTACGATATTCGATACAATATATCGAATAAGGATGGTTTCATCACCGACGTGATGGCTCCTACTGGTATGATATTCTTCGAGAAAGAAGATATCATCGACATGCAGCACCTCGACCTTAAGGACAACAACCTTATGGTGGTGGCATATGTGCCGGTCAATCTGACCAACCGCATAAAAGACAATATGCAGGCTAAAATTTATGTCAACGATGAGCTCAACTTCGATGCCCATGTGATGATGACCGGCGTCCGCTCAGAGGATATTCCCGAAAACCTCCGAAGCTACTTCGCTAAGGCTAATAAGGCACTGATTGCCCTCCTGAATATCGATGAGGGACAAATCATCCCGTTCTGGAGTGCCACTTCCGGTCTTCCGGTGAAAGTGAAGATACGCAATCTGTTCCCCTGGGAAGATGAGCCGGAAGTTCACCGCACGATGCTCTACGAGGTAGGTAAGGGCCTTATCCTCCGCGATGAGGACGCTGTCTCTTCTTCGGCCGACGTGATTGTCCCTGTCGACAATTCCAATAGCTTCGATTCTTCGGCTTCCGATAAGTCTCGCAGTGCCAGCGATGCTCCCAAAGCTAAGGAAGCAAAGGAATCGCCTAAGGCAAAAGAGACTCCAAAGACTCAGGAAGCTAAGGAATCGCCTAAGGCAAAAGAGACTCCCAAAGCTAAGGATTCTAAGCCTACGAAGCATGCTGCTGATGCCGATACTCCTAAATATCAAAGATATATGTCGGTGCTTGGCGTTTTCTCTACAAGCGATAGAGCACAGCGTTTCATTGAGGAGATCAAGAAAGACGGAGTCAATGGCAATTTGATTCAGTTCGGTCAGAAATGGTTTGTTTACTATTCTTCCGCTGAATCTGCGGCTAAAGCTTATGCCGAAACCGCAAAACTAAGAAAATCAAATCCCGAGAAGTTTGAGGGTATTTGGATTCTTGACACACATAAATACGACAAAAAGAAATGAGCGAAGAGCTTTATGATATAGAAAAAACAGACGAAAGATACTCTATCGTCGCAAACCATAATCGACGCAGGATCTTGGTAATCAACCACCTGATCGACGTTGACCTCACGCCGGAACTCCAGTTCGAGGATTTCGACGCGATGTTTATCAACGTCATGTCGCCGATCATGGACCGAAATATGCTTGCTATCCGATATGCGTCGCCTCTTTGGTCGGAGAAATGCCGCTTCAAGCCATGCTATGTGACTGAGCGTTTCAAAGGCTGGCTCGGTAAGGCTGAGGTGACTGTCGACGGATATGCTACCCACCCTCTCGACCATGGTATGGCGCAGGGTATTGAGGAAATCTACAATAATATGCGTAGCCTCAACTTCTTGCTCGGCACCGAACCTGTGGTGACTCACGCAGAGGAAATTTTCCGCCTTTGCCGTTATGCTATCTCCAGGCGTCAGTTCACTTTCTCCTCCGAACCTACCCCCGGACTTAGCTCCGGCTATATGGCTGTCTACTATCACACTCTCTGGAATGAAAACCAGGAATATATGCAGATGCAGGAACGCCATTTCTTCCATCAGCAGCTGATACGTCTCGGATATATACGCCGCACTCGTTTCATACATAAGATCTATGTGTGCCCTCATTGCTCACGTAGCCATCTTCTGTTTCTGGAAAGGTGTCCTAAATGCGACAGTACTAATCTGCATGAGGAGGCCGTGATCCATCACTTCCGTTGCGCCAACGTGTCGCCGGAATCCGCCTATCATTGGGACGACCAACTTCGTTGCCCCAAATGCAAGCATTTCCTCCGGCATATCGGCGTTGACTACGACAAGCCATCCTCGGTGTATTCCTGCAAGGAATGTGGCAACTCGTTTATGTATCCAAACATGAATGTCTATTGCACCACTTGCAAGCGTACTCATTCCACTGAGGAACTTAAGGAGGTCAATATCGAGGAATATGAGTTCACTCCGGAAGGTATACGTGCTTTCGCATCTTCCGACTACAAGCTTGTTGTGAGCCAGGTGGGATTCTACGGCTACTCTTCTATGCGCGACTTCCAGGAATATATCCGGCTATTTGCCAATGATGAAGAGGATACTGAAGATGTCATTATCGTGACTCGATTCTATGTGTTCGACCCTACGGCCGATGATTACGAAGAGATTTACGTGGTGCCTCCTTTGGTGCAGGCAATGAGCCGCTTCTTCAACTATAAGAGTACTCTTTGGGGCAACTATTTCTACTTCCTGCGGCGTGTGAGCCCTGGAGAAATAGCCCCGGCTCAGACCCAGATGGAATATGAGCTCCGGGAGCAGTTTGAAGACTACCGCAAACTTCACAAAGGTTTTCAGTTCGATCTCGTCGGCAACTATACGTTCTCCTACGGCGATGATGTAGACACCTTCATAGAGCGACTCGAAGACCGCCGCCAATAATCCTCCCCCTCAACCCTCAACTCTCAACTCTAAACCCTCAACTCTAAACCCTCAACTCTCAACTCTCAACTCTAAACTCTAAACTCTCAACCAATGCTCTACTACATATTTGAATTCATAGACGGCATCCGTGATGTGCTCTCGGTCAATTTCATTGGCAAGGGAATGCTCACCACGTTCTGGTTTTTGCTGTTTATCGAATTCCCACGATACTATCTGACCGACTTCATCGTGGCGGCTTGGCATGGTATCACTTTCAATAGCCGACGCAAAAAACGCGAGGCTGCCAGGTATGAGCTATATCTTGAAAAACCTTTGGTGACTATCCTCGCGCCCGGTAAGAATGAGGGTCAACAGATTTATAAACTCGTGACCTCGCTTAGCGAACAGACTTATCAGAACTACGAAATCATAATTGTCGACGATGGTAGCGACGATACTACTCCACAGATATGCCGCGATCTACTGAAGCGCGGCTACATCCACAAATATTTCCGTATGGTGGAGCGCGGTGGAAAGGCGAGTGCTGCCAATTGCGGAGTGTCGCATGCCACAGGAAAATATATTGTGCATCTCGATTGCGACAGCTCACTCGACCGCGATGCTATTGAGAAGATTCTCCTTCCTTTCTATATCGACCGGCGTATCAAGGCCGTTGGCGGTTGCGTGAAGGTCCGCAATGCCGACAGCACTCTCTGCACTTCAATGCAGGCTCTCGAATACCTGCGTTCCATTCAGGTAGGACGTATGGTGACAAGCCGTCTCGGCATCTACCATATCATTTCAGGCGCTTTTGGAGCTTTCGACACCGAAGTGCTTCGCGAGGTCGGTATGTGGGATATAGGTCCCGGTCTGGATGGCGATATCACGCAGAAATTCAGAAAGGCTGGACATAGGGTCTGGTTTGCCGAGGATGCAATATGCATGACTAATGTTCCTGAAAAATGGTCGGCTCTTTTCAAGCAGCGTAAGAGATGGTCGAAATCACTTGTGCGTTTCAGAATCAGAAAACATAAGGATATTCTTTGGAGCAATAAGAATTTCTCTTTCTCCAACATGATATCTAATCTTGACAATATTCTCTTCGACTGTTTTTTCAACTATGTATGGCTCTTCTATATTTTCATACTGGTGCTTGGCAACACCGACCGCCTTGTCGAAATCATGATTGTGGGTTTCATTCTCCGGTCAGCGTTCTCGATTTGTGCTTTTGCCGTGATGATGTGTATCACCGAGCGATGGCGTGAAGAGCGACATCTTGTAGCCTTCCTCTTTCTATACACGTTCTATATGGGATATTTCATGCGGATTGTCCGACTTGTGGGGCACACTGAGGAATTCCTCTTCCGCACTTCTTATAGCGATCCATGGAATCCAAAGAAAACTTCCGATATCGCTCGAATGGAAAATATGTAAAAACTCTAATACTTCTGTTAACCAAACACTTCCAATATGAATCGAAACGACAGCTTTTTCAAGATTATGAGGCGCGCGATTGGACTCGCGCTCCTACTGCTGGCTTCTGTCTTCTTCTCTCCCTATGCCAGGGCGCAGCAGTCGGATAGTAATCATATTCTCATCTTGAACTCTTACGATGAGACGTCTCCATGGGTTCAGGAATACATCAATGGATTGATGTATTACTTGGTAAATGTTAAGGGTGTTCCCACTAATGTGCGTCATCTTAACTCTGGCATCATCGTAAATGATTCCACTTATAATGAGGCCATTAACTCTAATCTTGATGTTTTTGCTGACAATCCCCCCTCCGGTATCATCCTGATGGGGCGCCCGGCGTTCTCTGCCAGAGAGGATATCAACAGGCGCTGGAAGAATATCCCGATGCTTTATATGGGCGCGTCGGAAGATGTAATACCTAAGGAATATGAGTATGCTGGTGTGGATATATCTGATGCCCCTGTGGTGTCGCTTTATGATATTCGTGACCGATATAATTTTACTTTTGTAAAGATTCCGGATCATTACAAAAAGACCGTAGACATGATGATGAAGATGCAGCCCGATATTAAAAACTTCAAACTCGCATCTAATTCTTCTTCTACCAGTGTCCAGCTTCGCGACAGCATTCGCCAATATATTAGTGTAAAGTATCCCAAGGTGTCTTTCGAATGGCTGAATGGTGACGAAAAGTCAGGTACTGAAAAATTTAAGAGTCTCCTCACAAAACGGGATCTTGAGACCGGTATCCTTCTTGGTAATTGGTATCATGTGGAATATAACCAGGCCGGACATCCTGTTTTTTCTGCCGGCGATGTCAATCTTATTGATAAGTCGCCTCAACCTGTATTCACCCTTAAGGAAAATTATTTCAAGACCGGCGTGATCGGTGGTGTCCTTCCGGTCAGGAATGATATCATGAAGAGGAGCAAGGAAGTGATCGACCGTATGCTCAAGGGCGACGATATGCGGCAGATACCTCTCGATAAGGGAGAGTTTGGTAGAGCTTGTGTCGATTATCCTCAACTCGAGCGTAAAGGCTTGGCTGATGCCGATGTCCCGGCTAATACTAATTTTATCAATAAGCCGGAATCTATGTTCAGCAAGAATCCGCTCGCTTTTGCAGTCGCTTTGTTCATTCTCATTTCTCTCGTCCAGCTCGTCATGTACTATCTCCTCTTCAAGGGCGAGACGGATAGTTTTATGAAAAAGCGCGAGATAAAGATCAATCACCTCCCCGTCAATTATTTCATTGGTAAGGTAAGATATAATGAGGATGGAGTGCCTGTGGAAGTGGAGACGACTCCTGGTAACCAAAAGGCTATCGAACTTTGGGAGCGCCACGCAGGGGAATGTCGCTGCGAACCTCTCTTTAATGAAGCCGAGATGCTGAAGGCTGTAGCTCGTCTTTCCGACGATGGTAAGGGCGTGGTCTATACCGAACATTTCGAGAAGACCGATTCATATTATGAAGTGAATATACATAGAGGTTTCGACGCTGAGTCGCTCGAGATCTTCTGCTTCAATATCTCTCAGAGAATTCGCTCGGAACAGGATCTGAAATATACTTCTGCAATACTTGAGATGACTCTTGATCTCGCGCAAGTGGTGCCTTGGCATTGGAATCTTGCCGAAAAGAATATGGAGCTCAAGTTTAATGACGCCCTCAGAAAAATCAGTAGAAACCTTGTTTCTCTTAATGGAAGGGATGTCAACATTTCTGAGGAAACGCTCATGAAGCTGATTCATCCCGAAGATAAGGATAAGGTCATGGAGCTCGTTCAGGAAGTGATTGATGGCAAGAGAAGATATGGCCAGATGGAATTCAGAGTAATCATCCCCGATAATGGCAAAGAAGTTGAGGAGTGGATCGAAGTCAATGAAAGTGTGGAGCGTTACAGCGATGACGGTAAGGCTGAAGTGCTTATCGGTTCTTTCTCATGCATCACCGAGCGCAAGGAGCAAATGCGTCGCCTGATTGAGGCTCGTGAATCGGCCAAGGAAGCTGATAGACTAAAATCTGCTTTCCTCGCAAATATGAGCCATGAAATCCGCACTCCGCTTAATGCTATTGTTGGATTCTCCAATATGCTGGCAGAAACCGACGATCCTGCTCAAAAAGAGAAATTTATTAAAATCATCGAAAGCAACAATGAGATGTTGCTCCAGATCATCAGCGATATCCTCGATCTCTCTAAGACTGAGGCTGGAACGATGGAATTCAATATGAGGGCTACTGATATCAATGCCCTCCTTGTCAACATCGGTGAGTCTGTCGTGGATAGAGTGAAACCAGGTGTCGATCTCCTTTGCAATTTCGGCGCTCAGTCTTGCTGGCTTGACACAGATCCTAACCGTCTGTCGCAGGTGGTCATCAACTTCCTCACCAATGCAAGCAAGTTTACTGAAACCGGTAGCATTACATATGGTTATGAAGTGAGAGGGGATAACCTCTATTTCTATTGCCATGACACCGGTTCAGGTATTTCAGAAGAGAATCAGAAGAAGGTATTCGAACGCTTCATCAAGCTTAATAGCTTCGTCAATGGTACCGGCCTCGGCCTCCCGATTTGTAAGGCTATCGTTGAGTTCCTTGGCGGCCAGATTGGTGTCCACTCCGATGGTGAAGGCACCGGCTCTACTTTCTGGTTTGAGATTCCATATCGTAAGGCTGAGATTCCGGAGGATACAGTGGCTCCTTTGTGGACAGAACCTACTATCGATCTCACTATGCAGCATGCGATGTCAATGCCTGAGCATCATGCTGAGCATGCTCCTGCAGAAACACATGATAATTCTCAGGCAGAAGAGCCTTCTGTAGCTGAGTCAGATATCCCATTGCAGCCTGTCGGTCCCGAAGGAATGCCAATGGCACCTCAGTTCGGCCCCGACGGCATGCCTCTCTATGGCGCACCCCAGTTCGCTCCCGATGGCACACCCCTCTATGGCGCGCCACAAATCGGTCCTGATGGCATGCCTCTCTATGGCGCACCACAAATCGGTCCTGATGGTATGCCTCTCTATGGCGCACCTCAATTCGCCCCCGACGGCACACCTCTCTATGGCGCACCCCAGTTCGGCCCTGACGGTATGCCTATAGCTCCTCAGTTCGCTCCAGAAGGCGCTATGGAAGGGAGGCTTCCCAGCCTCCCNNCCCAGCCTCCCCACCGAGTCTCCAGCCCCCGACGGCGCTATGGAAGAGAGCCTCCCCACCGAGTCACCAGAACTCTCCGAGCCCTCCGATAATTCTGATCTCTCTGAAGAAGACTCCGAAATTATCCTCGATTCCGAAGACTCAATAGACTCCGATGACTCAGAAGTCGCTGAAGACTCAGAAGTCTCCGAAGACTCCGTAGTCGCTGAAGTCTCCGAAAGCTCACAAGATAATACCGAAATTAACACTCAAGAAACTGAAGATATGTCTCAACCAGTGAATCCTAATCAACCAGTAAATCCCAACAACCAGGGATTCCCGCAGAACGGGCAAGCTCCCGATCCGCGCAACCAACAGTATCCAAATGCCCAAAATCCATATGGACAGAATCCTTATGGTCAGCAACCTCAGAATCCTTACGGCCAACAATATCCTCAGCAGAATCCTTATGGCCAACAGTATCCGCAGCAGAATCCTTATGGCCAGCAATACCCGCCGCAAAATCCTTACGGTCAGCAATATCCTCAGCAGAATCCTTACGGCCAGCAGTATCC
>DAAK01000036.1:9909-26167 GCA_001701075.1 Bacteroidales bacterium GP3
GGACAGCAATACCCGCAGCAGAATCCTTATGGTCAGCAATATCCGCAGCAGAATCCTTATGGTCAGCAATATCCTCAGCAGAACCCATATGGCCAGCAATATCCGCAGCAAAACCCATACGGACAGAATCAGCAAAATCCATATGGTCACCCACAGCAGAACCCTTACGGACAGCAATATCCGCAGCAACATGCTCCCCAGCCTCAACAAGGTTTCACTGGACAACCGATGCATCAACCTAAGGCTGCAGGTCAGACTCAGGGACATCCCGCTCCCGGCGTAAATCCTGCTCCCGCTAATCAAACTCCCTCGGCTGATAAAGCCGAGCCTGACGCGAAAAAACTTAGGGTTCTGATTGCTGAAGATAACGAGAGCAACTACATCCTCTATGAAAGCATGCTCTCTGGAAACTATGAGCTGTTTCACGCATGGAATGGTGAAGAAGCCGTCGATCTCTTCGAGCAGACAAAACCCGATATCATCCTCATGGACATAAGTATGCCTAAGATGGATGGTTATGAGGCTACTACTGAAATTAAAAGAAAAGACTCTACTATCCCTATCATTGCTGTGACTGCTTATGCTTTTGCTACTGATAAGGAACGTATGCTTGAAAGTGGTTTCAATGGTTATGTTTCTAAGCCTATCAACCTCAATCGTCTTAAGGAAGAGATGAAATATGTCTTGAAGCATAAGTAACCATATATCCCTTAACCCTTAACCCCTAAGTTGAGCTTGCGAAACTTTATGGCTAAAAATAAATTATTTAATATCATTACCTTGCTGCTTGTTTCCCTTATTTGCTTTGGCTTTGATGCCAAAGCTGAGGGGCACAAGAAGCAACTCGTCATTATCAATTCATACAATGAAGTGGCTCCTTGGCCAAGAAAATATATCAACAACATTATCCAGGAAATTTCCACAAGGCCTGATTTCAACGCTGTCAGGGTCATCCATTTGAACAATAGCCTCATTTTCAATATGGATGATTATGAGGAACTGGAGCATATGATGTTTGAAAATTATAATGGTGAGGATCCGGATTATCTGGTGCTCATTGGTGTTTTCGCTTTCAATCTCAGAGACAAAATCAAAGAGCATTGGGGAGATATCCCGATGCTGCTGATTAGTCAAAACGATAGGATTGCTCCCCTGGACTTCTATTTCACTTCGGAAGACAATAATGACTCGATCATGCCCCCTAAGATGACTCCTTTGGAAACTCTTAGGAATGACTATAATTTTTCACTTGTCTTGACTCCTAATAAACATAAGGAGACTGTCGACATGATGATGCATATGTATCCCGACATGAAAAAGTTTGTTTTTATGGCCGATGGACTTTACGTCAATCGTCATCTTAGCTACATGATTCGGGAATACATTAATCTGAAGTATCCTCAAGTCGAATATGAATGGTTGTTGGCAGGTGAGGAGGGTGTGATGCTCCCTTATCTCAACAATAACGACCCAAATATAGGTCTTCTTCTTTCCACCTGGTACTACACGGCACCCGGTGTCTCCGGTCTTCCTCTGATGAGTGCGGCCGACTCTTTCCTTATCAACGGTGCACATCGCCCTGTGTTCGGATTGCGTTATGCTTATATGGTATATGGAGTATTAGGAGGATACTATGTTTCTCCAGAACAGATTCATACGTTTGTGATGGAGGGTCTAAGTGACCTTATCAGCGATAAGAATATGAGGGATGTCCCTTTCAGAATCCCTAACGAAGCTCATCCTTATATCAGCTATCCTAAGTTGGAGAATCTTGAAATTCCAATTGATATTTGTCCTGATGATACCGTCTTTATCGACAAGCCATTGACTGTATGGGAAATGTATCGTCAATACATTTTGATCGGTGCCGGTGTCCTTGTCTTCTTGTTGCTCTCCTTGATAATTTGGTATATCGTCGCTCATCGGAGAGGTCTCAACAAGGATTATAATAATCTGGTCAATTCAATGCCGATAGGATATATGCGCACTGTCGTCAATCTTGACAAGGATGGTTCGGTCAAGAATGTGCGTTATAGTGGTATGAATAAAACTCTCAAGACTCTTGCAGATGATCTTAACCTCAAGTCGTTGAAATCTGAGGAATATGCTGATATCAGGCAGGAATCTATCGATGCCTTGGAGTCGGAAGAGGGACCAACAGGTAAAATCATTAAGGCTCCATATGACGACGTATATCTTGAGTTTATTGTAAATCTCAACAAGAAGTCGAAAGACAACCGTAAGATTCTTGACGTATTTGCTATTGATGTCACTGACAAGATGCAGGTGGAGCAGGTGCTTCGTGATGCCGCCAAGAAAGCTGTTGAGGCTGATAATATGAAATCAGCTTTCCTCGCTAACATGAGCCATGAGATCCGCACTCCTCTGAACGCTATCGTGGGATTTTCAAGTCTTCTTTGCAAGACTACTGATCAGGAAAAGAAAAAGAAATTCGTTGAGATTATTGAGACCAACAATCAGTTGCTGCTTAAACTGATTGGTGATATTCTTGACATTTCTAAAGCCGATTCAGATCGTCTGGTCTTCAATATGTATAAGATCAATATCAACAAGTTGATCACTACTATTTGCTCGGGTGTCGACATCACCAAGAAACCCGATGTGAAGATCGATATCAAGCTTGGAATGGAGTCTTGTTTCATCACCTCTGATCCTTATCGTGTCACTCAGGTGATCAACAACCTCCTGACAAATGCCATCAAGTTTACGGATACCGGTACGATTACTGTAGGATATGAGCTGTTGCAAAACAATATGCTTCGTTTCTATGTCAAGGATACCGGACTTGGTATATCCCAAGCGGATATGTCGAAACTTTTCAACCGCTTCTCAAAACTCAATTCTTTCATTCAAGGCACCGGTCTCGGACTTGTCATCAGCAAGGCTATAATCGAGAAACTTGGTGGCACTATGAAGGCTGAGTCTGAGGGTCGTGGCAGGGGTTCTACTTTCTCCTTTACCCTTCCTTATGTGCTTGATGAGTCAAAGGATAGCTATAATCAGGAATCCTCTTCTGATGAGTCTAGACTCGAGGCTTTGAGGCAGAAGTCAAAAACATCTGCCGCTTCACAAAGCAAAATGTCTGACCAAAACTCTTTGGTGGATCCTTCTTTGCCATCTTACAAATATGAGCGCAGAAAGATCCTGATGGTAGAGGATAACGACAGTAACTCTCAGTTGGTAGAAGAAATTCTGGCTGATCGCTTCGATTTAGTCAGGGCAAGAGATGGAGCCGAAGCCATCACCGTATTCGCAAAGGAAACTCCTGATTTGGTGCTCATGGACTTGAATCTTCCTATTAAGGATGGTTATCAGGCTACTGCCGAAATCCGTAGGCTTTCAAAGACTGTGCCAGTCATTGCAGTGACTGCTTATGCACAGCGCTCCGACAAGGAGAAAGTACTCTCAAGCGGTTTTACCGACTACCTGTCAAAGCCTATCGACCAAGACAAGCTTATCTCCACAATCCGCAAATACCTATAAATTAAATGGAAGGGCGGTTTCCCAACCGCCCCTCCGAGTCTAATCACTCAAACACCCATCCAACAGCGATGTTATCGCTTCCTTATCCATCCCACGTCCGATAAAGACCAGCTTCTCCATACGGTCTCCATACTCCGGATCCCAGTCACGCTTTAGCCCTGGTTCCGTCTCAAAAAACCTCTCCAGCTCTTCTTCCGGTGCTGTAGCGTACCATTGTCCAGCCTCCGTAAGCTTCTTCTGCACTCCGGCTTGCTCAAACAAGAAGCTCATATCAGGATCATAGCTGAAATAGCATATCCCTTTGCAACGGATCACACTCTTCGGCCATTGCCTATGGCAGAAGTAGTCAAACTTATTCAGATCAAATGGTTTTCTACGATAATAGACGAATGTAGAGATTCCATATTCCTCTGCTTCCCCTTCATCATGATGATGGTGGTGGTGATAATGCTCATGTTCCTCATGCTCATGCTCATGTTCATGTTCATGCTCAATCGGCTTCTCGATTTCCCGTATCCATGTAGCCGAGGTCGCTGTCTTTGAAAAATCAAATAGATGCGTATCTAAGAGTTCGTTGAAATCCACATCGCAATAATCACACTCGATGATCTTTGCCGATGGATTCAAGGCATGTATCGCTTCCTTGATCATCCTTGCATCCTCTTTCGAAACCTCTGAAATCTTATTCAGCAGCACTATATTGCAGAATTCAATCTGTTGCACCACCAGATTTTCCAAATCTTCCTCTCCATAATTCTTGACAGTCAGTGATTTTCCGCTGCCAAACTCACTTTGCAGACGGAGCGCATCCACCACTGTCACGATGCAGTCAAGACGCGGAAGACCATTGCGTGTAGCCACAGGTCCCATCGTAGGGATTGAGCAGATTGTTTGCGCTATCGGCTCCGGTTCGCATATGCCGCTTGCTTCTATCACGATGTAATCAAAACGGTCCCCTTCCATCAAGTCGACAAGCTGATTGACAAGGTCCATTTGCAGAGTGCAGCAGATACATCCGTTCTGTAGAGCCACAAGTGAGTCATCGCTTTGGCCAATCAGGCCATCGCGTGCTATCAGGTCGGCATCTATATTCACCTCCCCAATGTCATTTACAATCACTGCAAACCGTATCCCCTTCCTGTTATTCAGTATCTTGTTGAGGAGCGTTGTCTTACCGCTTCCCAAGTAGCCCGTGATCAAAAGCACAGGCACAATCTTCTTCTCTTTCATATTTTTGATCGTTGATCGTTAATCCTTAAAAAAGACCAACCTGATCCACTCATGTGGAACGGGGTGGTCTTTTGTTGAGCGATAAACGGGGCTCGAACCCGCGACCCTCAGCTTGGGAAGCTGATGCTCTACCAACTGAGCTATTATCGCATTTCTTCTTTTTACTCTGCAAATTTAAGCATTTTTTCCCATCCCTCCAAATCTATCAACAATTTTCTATTCTTACAACAATGTTTTTTGCCAAGATATACCCTCGAACTCGGATTTTTTTGCTAATTTTGTAAAAAATTATTAACTCTTCATTATGCATTATGAATTATGAATTATGCATTGATTAAACGCTTTTTCCCAGTTGCGCTGATGGCGTTGCTCCTCTTAATACCCGCTTGCGGTGGAAAAGATAAAAATGCAGGTAATTTTCCTGAAGGTTTCAGCTCTCTTTCAGATGAGCAGAAGGTTGCTTACATGATGCAGCACGTCTCCGCTGACTCTGTGGCCCGATTCATCATTTACGCTTCACTCGGGAAAATTGAAGGCGTGAAAATCGACACTCTCAATAATGCCAGTCTGAAGGCTTATGAAACGTATACAGACACAGCCTTACAGACTTTCAGCTGGGAATTCGACCGTGTGGCCGAAGAATTGCCCCTACACGACAAAATGAGACTTCGCGCTCTGGTAGGGGCTGAAGATCCGCAGGGTCTCGGTCTCACCCTTGGCCTCGAATACATGAATCAGATCCGCGTTAAGGGCATGACAGCTGATGAAGTGCTTAAAGAACTCAAGGAACTTAAAAAGGCTTCTGCCGACGACCCCGATGTTTATGCACGCTTCCTGATAGGTTTCCGTACTGTCCTCCGCTACGACAAGAATTCCGATATGCCAAAGGATATATATACCCGCTTCCTCAACTATGATGAAGAAGCAGTCGAGGAATACTATCACCGCAATAAGACCTCCCTCCAAAACACTCCCGTCACCCTCCCCGACTCAATCTTGGTGGAAGATGGCCTCCCCGATGAATCCCCAACTCCCCTCCCCACCGACACAATATAATTCAAAATTAGAATGAAAAGAATCTCAGAATACTCCGCTATGGCCGAAGCTGCCATACGTTCCCTCGAACTCCCAAAAGGTAATCTCGATGGCCTCTATGCTCCCGTTTCCTATGGTATGCAAGCCGGTGGCAAACGTCTTCGTCCAACCCTCGTTCTTATGGCGGCAGATGCTTTCGGCAATTGTCCCGAAAAGGCTATCAATCCTGCAGTTGGCATCGAAATGTTTCATAATTTCACTCTCCTTCATGACGATGTCATGGACAAGTCAGACCTCCGTCGTGGGCGTCCATCTGTCCATGCAAAATGGGATGAAAACACCGCAATTCTTTCCGGCGATACGATGCTGACTCTCGCCACAAAGAAAATATCTGAGGTCGAGGATTCTATCCTTCGCCCAGTGCTTGATACATTCAACGATCAGGCTCTTCGGGTTTATGAGGGGCAGCGTCTGGATATGGATTTCGAAGAGTTAGATCAAGTGGCTCTCGATGAATATATCGAAATGATTAAGGCTAAGACCGGCGCTTTGCTCGGTGGTGCCTCCAAGATTGGTGCCATGATTGGTGGTGCTACTCCAGAGGATGCCGACCGTATGTATGAATTCGGCCTGATGCTCGGTGTGGCTTTCCAGATTGAAGACGACTATCTCGACACATTCGGAAATGCCGACACTTTCGGCAAGCCCATCGGTGGAGATATCAACAACAATAAGAAGACTTTCCTGATGGTCAAGGCTCTCGCTTCAGGCGGTCCTAATGCCGATGCTCTCAAGGCTGCCCTCAAGATGCCGGCTGGCTCTACAAAGGTAAAGACTGTCACCCGCATTTACGAGTCAATGGGTTTGCCGGCTGTCTGCAAGGCTGAAGTCACTGCTTATAGCAGCAAGGCCCTCGCTGCCATCAAAAAGACCTCCCTTCCCGACGATCGCCGCGAAGCTTTCCGCCTCCTCATCGACAAACTCATTACGCGCACGCGCTAAGTTGTCAGATATCAGATGTCAGATCTCAGATATTAGATATCAGATTTCAGAGGACTCTGACAACTTGAAAACTTGACAACTGAGGACTGAAGACTATAATATGATCGACACTCACACTCATATCTACATGGATTCCTTCTCGAAGGAAGACCCCGACGGATGCTCAGACGCAGTCGATCGCGCTCTCGCCTCCGGAGTGGACACTATGATCCTCCCCGCAGTCGACCGTGAGTCTGCATCTGAGATTGTGGCCCTGCATGCGGCGCGACCCGCTCAGACACGCACCGCAATGGGACTTCATCCTACTGAAGTGGGGGAGGACTGGCAGGAAGAATTAGACGATATCGTCAGGATTCTAACTCCGACTTCTCCAGTTGCAATAGGTGAGGTGGGTATTGATTTGTATTGGGACGATTCTAATCTCAGTCTTCAGAAGGATGCATTCATAGCCCAGATATTATTGGCTAAGAAGCTGGATCTTCCAGTCATAATCCATTGCCGTGATGGTCTTGATGTCTGCCTTGAATGCCTCGCTAAAGCCAAAGACTTAATCTCGGGTACTCTTCCCCGACTTGTCTTTCATAGCTTTACGGGTTCTCCGGAAGATGTGAAGCATATCCGCTCAATATGCGACCCTTACTTCGGCATCAATGGTGTGGTGACTTTTAAGAATTCAGGTTCGCTGCCAGATGCAGTCAAGGAAATCGGTATTGATCGCATCCTGCTTGAGACTGATTCCCCTTATCTTGCTCCAGTCCCAAAACGTGGACGACGCAACGAAAGCTCTTATCTCACTTTTATCAACGATAAAATTGCGGATATTCTCGGCTTGTCTCCTGATGAGACCGACAGGATCACAACCCGCAACGCTAAAGATTTATTCAAGATTTGAACGACCTATTCAGCCTCCCGTTTCATCAGCCTGTAGTGATTTTCACTCTCGTGCTGTTGTTGATTCTTGCGGCTCCTGTTGTGTTCAGGCGTCTCAGGATTCCGGATGTGGTGGGTCTGATATTGGCAGGCGTGGCCGTGGGTCCCTACGGATTCAACCTTCTTGAAAGGGATGCCTCTTTCCAGATTTTCGGCCAGGTCGGCATTCTCTACCTTATGTTTCTTGCTGCGGTGGAGATCGATATGTATCACTTCAAGAAAAATCTGCGGCAAGGCCTTATCTTTGGCCTGATCACGTTCTTGGTGCCCGCTGTGGTTGGAATGGTGGCCGCACATTACGCTTTCGGTGCCGGACTGACCACATGTCTCCTGCTGGCAAGTATGTTTTCATCACATACCTTGATTTCTTATCCAGTCGTCAGCAGGTTTGGTCTTCAAAATGGCCGTGGTGTCATTCTTGCCGTGAGTGCTACGATTGTAGCTGTTCTCCTTGCCCTCATCACTCTTGCTTCCGTTATAAAGCTTCAGGCTACCGGTACTTTTGATGTGGCCGAGATCGTGATGTTGCTGCTTTATACAGCTGGCTATGCCGTTGTAGTAGGTTTCACGTTCCCGCGTATCACGCGATTTGTTTTCCGGAAGATCTCAGATGCAATAGCCCAGTATATTTTCATACTCGTGATGGTCTTCATTGGGGCCTTGCTCGCCCAGGTGATTGGCCTTGAGTCTATCTTAGGCGCGTTCTATGTCGGGCTTGTGCTCAACCGTCTGATTCCCGGTCGCTCTTCCTTGATGAGCCATATTAAGTTTGTCGGCAACGCCATCTTTATCCCTTATTTCTTGATTGGGGTCGGAATGTTGATCAACGTGCATGTGATTTTCCGAGGATGGACTGTCGCTTGGGTCACAATCAACATGATTGTCGTGGCTCTTGTCTCAAAATGGATTGCAGCTTGGATTGCGCAAAAGTCTTTCGGCCTCACTGCTACCGACCGCAGGATGATGTTCGGTCTGACGAGTGGAAAGGCTGCCGCTACAATTGCCGCCACAATGCTTGGTTTTCAATACGGAATCATCAATGAGGATATCATGAATGGTGCCGTCCTGATGATCCTTGTCTGCTGCCTTGTTTCTTCTGTCATGACAGAACGCACAGCCATCAGGCTCAGAATTGAACTGACGGCTGCCGAAATGGAGTCAAACGGTGTGGAACGTCCCGAATTTGCACGCCAGATTGTGGCTGTCTCAAATCCTATCACAGCTGAGGGGTTGATGCGTCTCGCAGTATTCATGCGCTCTCCTAAGAATAAGGAACCGATTACAGCCCTTTTTGTGCGAAACTCTGATGATTCTAAAAGTCTACGTGCCGGACACTTCTCTCTTCGCACTGCGGCTCAGGCTGCACAGGAGATGGGTGTCACTGCCGTGGAAGAGGAGCGTTTCGATCTCAATATCGTGTCTGGAATCACCAATATGATTCGCCAGAAACATGCCACTGATATTGTGATTGGTTTCCATCGTAAAGCTAATATCGTCGATTCTTTTTTCGGTCAGATGATTGATACTCTGCTAAAGCAGACTTTAAAGATGGTGGTCATGTCGCGTTGCTTCATTCCCATCTCCACTGTGAGGCGTATCGTTGTTGTGGCAGGCGCGAAGGCTCAATATGAGACAGGTTTCCATGACTGGGTTGCCCGCGTAGGCAATCTGGCTCAGCAACTTGCTTGCAAGGTGATTTTTATCGTCACGGCTGAGACCTCTAAATATATCGAGGATATAATCACTACAGATGGCTACAGTATTCGTCGCATCTATCAGGAAATGACCGAATGGGACGATTTCATACTTCTCTCAGGCGAGGTCGGACCTGAAGACCTGCTCGTGATTATCGGCGCCCGCAAGGGTTCGATTTCATATAGCGCCTCTCAGGAAGATATTCCGGAATTCCTCTCCAAAAACTTCTCCGCCCACAACCTCATGGTTATCTATCCTGAACAATTCAATGGCTAAATATTTAGTATTTAATCTTTAATATTTATTATTTTGATACAATACCTATCCACTCAATTCTCCTCCCTCGACGTTAATATCGTCAATGCCTCATTTAGGCTTCTCCTTGCACTCCTGCTCGGTGCGCTCGTCGGCACTGAACGCAAGCACAAGGGGCAAATAGCCGGTATCCGCACTTTCGCCTTGATTTCCATGGGCGCTTGCCTTTCCATGCTCCTCTCAATCTATGTCCCGCAGGAGTATATGGGCCTCAAAAACGGCGACCCTGGTCGTATCGCGGCACAGGTCATTACCGGTATCGGTTTCTTGGGTGGCGGCGCGATGATTCAGCAAAGGGGAGTAGTCCGTGGACTCACAACTGCTGCCGGAATTTGGATCACGGCTATTATCGGTATGGCTGTGGGAGTAGGTATGTATTTGGCCTCTATCATTTGCACTCTTCTTATTTTCCTGGTCATCGTGGGTTTCAACCGCTTCGAACATGTGATTCATATTGGTCAGGAGACAAAAGTGATATCAGTTCGTAGCAAGGGGATTCTCCGTGATATCGATGACTATGAGCGCCTGCTTGAAGATGAAGGAGTGCACATATCAAATTTCTTCATAGAGCAGAATTTCGAAAAGAACATTACAGAGGTAAACCTTGTGGTGCTTGTCCGCTCTTCTAAAAAACTCATGGATGCTATAAATCGCCTCGGTGAGGTTCATGATACTCTTTCAATTACACTTTCAAACCAGATTGACCTATGATGCCACAGATGATCCAGGAGACAACCTCCGACATTCAGCAGACTGTCTACACAGAACTCAATCCCGATGCTGGCAAGGAGTCAGGAAATGGTTCCGAAGACAGTACCAACGGCCTAATCCTTGACCTCGCTTGGATTCTTGTGCTCGCGGCGATTACGACCCTTGTCTTCAAAAAGCTCAAGCAACCCGTTGTGCTCGGATATATCCTTGCAGGTTTCTTGGCTTCTCCCAACTTCACATATCTTCCCTCTATCTCAAATCTTGAAAATATTGAGATTTGGGCCGATCTCGGTATCGTGGTCCTGATGTTCTCTCTCGGTCTTGAGTTCTCTTTCAAAAAACTCATGAATTCCGGGTCGTCGGCTATTATTACGGCATTGATTATCATTGTGGGTATGACAATGGCCGGTTTTGGAGTGGGATGTCTGCTGCATCTGAATACCATCAACTGTATTTTCCTTGGTGGTATGATCTCGATGTCGTCTACCACCATCATTCTTAAGGCTTTTACCGATCTTGGACTCAAACAGCAGAAGTTTGCTTCTATGGTGCTCGCGGTGCTCATTATCGAAGATTTGTTTGCTGTCCTTATGCTCGTGCTCCTTTCTTCCTTTGCTATGGGTGACGTGCAAGGTTCGGAATTGGTGTTCAGTATTGCAAAGCTTTGCTTCTTCCTGATCATCTGGTTCGTGGTCGGAGTGTATGTGCTCCCTTCATTCCTTGTCAGGTTTAGCTCTTTCCTCAATTCGGAGACTCTGCTTGTCGTGGCGATGGGTCTCTGCTTCTCTATGGCAGCTTTCTCTGTGATGTGCGGTTTCTCTCTCGAACTTGGTGCTTTCGTGATGGGTTCTATCCTCGCCGGAACTGTGTTTGCAGAGCGTATGGAGCATGTGATAGCCCCTGTCAAAGACCTTTTCGGTGCTGTCTTTTTTATCTCGGTAGGTATGATGGTGCAGCCTGCTGTGATTGCAACATACTATCCTCAGATTCTTCTGCTTGCTGCAGTCGTTATTGTGGGTATGATTATTTTTGGCACTCTCGGTATGCTCGTGACCGGACAGACCCTGCAAGTAGCTATAAAGAGTGGTTTCTCCTTGACTCAGATTGGTGAATTTTCATTCATCATAGCATCCCTTGGTATGGGACTTGGTGTCCTCGATTCCACTCTATATCCAATTATCGTTGCAGTGTCGGTGATTACCATTTTCACCACTCCATACTTCATCAAGCTTTCTGACCCGGCATATAGATTTGTCGAAAAGCATTTGCCCGCTAAACTTAATTTCCTTATCACCCGCTACTCTTCTCAGGTGGTGGATACGAATGAGACAGGGCGACTGTGGCGTGAGATTCTCGGAAGATATCTCTGGCGTATAGTGCTTTATTCCGTAATTCTGATTGCCATCATCATTGCTTGCCGACAGATGCTTTTCCCATTGATGGAGCGCATTCTGCCTGAATGGGGACACCTCGTGGCCACTGGTATCACTCTCGCCATCATGTCTCCTTTCCTGACTGCTCTTTCGTTTACCACTATAAAGTCCGACCAAAAGATGAAGCTTCATTCCACTGCTTCTTTCTATGAGGTGCCACTCATCGCTATGAGTGTGATCCGCTATATCCTGGCTCTTCTCTTTGTGGTCTATTTCCTTACGGTTTGCTATTCTTCATGGGTAGGTTGGATAGGCGGTTCGATTTGCTTCCTTATCATCGTAATTTTCGCTTCTTCAAGACTTATGAGAGGCTTCAAGCGCATGGAAAAGAAGTTTATGAACAATCTCAACAACCGCGAGAATGCGCGTAGCGGTGCCAACAATAATCTTGTTAGCGACCTGCATCAAGCCTACCTTGATATCAAGCCACAATGCCGTTTTGCCGGTGATAAGCTGAAAGATTCAGGACTCAGGAGCGAATTTGGGGTCAGTGTCTCCAGTATCCGGCGTGGCGATGATTTCATTCCACTCCCTTCTGGTGATACTCGAATTTTCCCCGGCGATACTCTTGGTGTGATTGGAACTGACAGCCAGATTAAGCGACTCAATGACGAGATGGATAAGGTAAGCCTGAAAAAGGATTCTCTCAAGCATCCCGATATTGAACTTAAGAGCATACTCCTCACTAAGGATTCCCCTATTATCGATCGTCCTCTCTATGAGACAGATCTTCGCAACGATTACTTCTGTATGGTGATCTCTGTGCAAAGAGGGGATAGCAGTGAATTCATTACCCCGACCCCCACAACTGTACTCGAACCCGGCGACCTCCTTTGGGTCGTAGGCGATCCCTCTCAATTCGACAAAATGAAATAATTCTTTTTTTATGAACCGACGTCCCTATACCTTCGACCGTGTAGTCCGCATTATCTTTTCACTTTGCGGATTCGTTATCGTGCTCTATATCCTTGACATTCTTAGCGATGTCTTGCTCCCATTTATTGTCGCTTGCCTTATCGCATACATTCTTGAACCTTCCGTAGAATTCAATAAGAAGATATTGGGCTGCAAACGCCGTTTCTTCCCTGTAGTTTTGACTCTGCTCGAAGCTGTGTTTTTCGTCGGGGTTCTTTGTTGGCTTCTGATTCCTTACCTTGTGGAGGAATGTTCTGCGATGACAAAGATTATTCGAGATTATGCGACAAGTCAAATCCAGATACCATATATCTCGAAGGAAATCCACGATTTCATAAGGCAAAATGTGGATTTTGATAAGATCGGTCGACTCCTTAGCCGCGAACAGTGGTGGGAGCTTATAAAGAATAGTCTCAATCAGACATGGTCGTTTATCGGCAGTTCACTGAGCCTGATAATCGGCATTGTAAGCTGGCTCATCGTGGTGCTTTATGTCATTTTCATTATGCTCGACTATGAAAGATTTGTACTTTCACTCCGCCAACTCGTCCCTTACGGACAGCGTGATCAGGTCTACCACATTGTGAAGGATATTGAAAATGCAATGAACCGCTATTTCCGTGGACAATTCTACATTGCATCCCTTGTCGGACTGCTCTTTGCGGCTGGATTTCTTATAATAGGGCTTCCGATGGCTGTTTTATTCGGTCTTTTCATTGGAATGCTCAATATGGTGCCATATCTCCAGTTGATTTCTCTTCCAATTGCCGCAATCCTTTGTCTGATAGGTTCAATTTCAGGAGGCCCTACTTTCTGGGTGCTTTTCTGGGAATGTATGGCTGTATACGTAGTTGTCCAGTGCATTCAGGATCTCATCCTGACGCCAAAGATTATGGGTAAGGCAATGGGTCTGAATCCGGCGGTAATCCTCCTCGCACTCTCTGTCTGGGGTTCTCTCCTCGGTTTCCTCGGCATGATCATTGCCCTTCCCCTCACGACCCTCCTCCTCTCATACTACGACACCTACATCGTCCGCCGCTCCCTCCCCGACAAAGAGCCGGAAGAAAAAGAAATCGCACCTCCGACTCAACCTGAGTAGTAGGCACACTCCCTTGGTTCTTGACTCTTGGTTCTTGACTCTTTATGTAAAGATTTCCAGCAGCAACTCCTCCGCCGCTCTCCTCGCTGCCCCCCTCGGCCCGATATCATTCATAATAATCACAATCGAATGTGTCGGCCCAAACTGCTCATCCAACTTATACCCGGCATAGCATTGTATCCCCTTCATGCTGCCGGTCTTCATTGCTATATATGCATCCAACGCTGTGTCCTTCAGGAATTCCGATAGCGTACCCTCTTGCCCTGCAAGCGGCATAAAAGAGGCATACTCCTCATTGTCGCCCAAAGCTTGTAGGATTCCATTGATGAAGTTTGCCGTCACCCTGTTTGATCTCGACAGACCACTTCCGTCAATCAGCGTTACACCCTTAGTGGGAATCCCGGCAGACTTCCAGTAGTCGAGCATCTCGGTCGCACCGGCTTCTGTGGAACCCTCTTTGCCACGTGAAAGGGCAAAGGTTCTAAGAAGATTTTCAGCAAACAGGTTGTCGCTTCGCATCATGCAGCTCCGCATCACTTCCGCATAGCGGTCGCTGACATGGTCGAGCAATTCTGTGGCTTCTTCTGCTTCTCTCAATCCCGATTCTCCGATTTTTGTAGTGCCGGTTATTGTAATTCCGGCATGCCTTAGCCGTGTAGATAGATAAGAAAGAAAAACAGACTCCGGATTCTTTACGGCTCGGCTTCCGGACGCATTGCGTCGGAAATTCAGGGCATGACTGCCAGTGCCATAAGCTTCACAAAGGTCGGCAGAAACCCAACTTGGCGGACATGCCGGACCCGCGTAAAGCGATGTGTCTACCCTTAAATCTCCATTGATTATCGTTATTCCCTTATGGCGTAAAGTGGCAATGATTTCTTCTGCTATGTCAGTAGATTCCGGTTCACAATTGGCTCCCAAGGTGGGGTCGCCTCCACCCACTACGAGCAGATCTCCGTCGATTGTGTTCCCCTTGATCGGGCCGTCGGCATATACTAATGTGTGAAATCTTTCATCTGGACCTTTCTCTTGCAATAGACCGGCTATCGTCACAGTCTTCATAATAGAAGCCGGAAGCAATGGCCTGTCAGCATTATGCGATGCCAATATCTCTCCAGTCTGTAAATCCTGCACAAGCACTGCCGTGCTCCCTTCATTTATACTCTTAGATTTCAAAAATTTATCAACTGGCGAAGCACCAAACATGGCGCTTGCCGTCACCACCAATATAAACAGTAAAATATTTCGTTTCATTTCCATTATAACATTTTTTGTCGAGTAACTAAGTGTCTAACGTATTCCCATAAAGTGACGAAGTGTCTCTCTAAAGTCTGGTCAGGTCGGAGACCTGACAATCTTGCACTAACCTCAGGCTTCAGCCTGGGGCATCCCGGATAAAAGGAACAGTAGCCTCGGAGAGGCGTTTTATGGTAATTTCATCAGTGATGTCCTCTACAAATCAAACTGCAAAATTAATAAAAATCGAAGAAACTTACAACATTAATCAAATTTAAACGTTATATTATTGAAATTAAAAAACTAATGCAATAATCAAATAAACACACAAGTAAAGAAATGAAAAAACTAATTTATCTTCTTCTTGTCATCCCCTTTGCAATGATGATTTCATCTTGCTCTGATGACAAAGACCTTCCGAACGTTGACATCACTATGTCGTTCGATAATGCAGTTGTTAAAGACGGTACTGTATACGTAATTCAAGACTCAGTATTCTCTATCACAGGACTCACTACTAAGGCTGTAGACAGCAATCAGCAGTCTGCTATCGTCAATGTTAAGTATTTCTGGAATGGAATCCCTGCCCCGGGCCTTACTTGGAGCAACTTCCCTATGGAAATCAACATGACCAATATGCCTCAACCTGAATCTGGAAATAACTTCCTCGGTCTTGATGCTACACTGCTTGAAACCGATAAGTCGATATCATACTGTTCGATGAGGATACCTATCAAGGCTGTTGAAAGTGAAGAAGACCTTCCAGAAGGCTCTGCTCTCGGCGAAGCATCCCTCACCTTCACTACCTCCCGCTCCGACAAGTAAATCCTTTGGATTGTCTTAAAATCAGGTCGGAGACCTGACTAATGCTAAAACCCCGGGCTTCAGCCTGGGGTTTCTCATGCAATAATACAGCAGCCTCGGAGAGGCGCTTTATGGTGATCATCCAAGTAAGAGTCTTTGATTGATTTGATTGATTGATCATATGGGTATTTATTCATCAATTATCATTGATAAAATTTTGCCATCTCAAAAAAAATCCCTAAATTTGCATCCGCTTTCTGGAAAGATGCCGGAGTGGCCGATCGGGACGGTCTCGAAAACCGTTGTACTCTTACGGGTACCGAGGGTTCGAATCCCTCTCTTTCCGCAA
>DAAK01000213.1 GCA_001701075.1 Bacteroidales bacterium GP3
TTGTAAAGTTCGTGGCTGTTGATCTTTTCCCAGCGGTGAGTTCCCCACCAGCCTGAAAGGCGAGTACATTTATTAGTGACGCAAGTGGTCAGGTAGCCATCTGGTTCCTGAGCTGCAGCAATAAGATTGATCACGCTGTCGAGATATGCGTCGAGTTTTGGATCGTATTCCACAGCGAGGGAATAGGATGCACCTTCGATAATCTTGTAGGGGTCAGTGTCGTCGAAAGAGAAATCTCCACGGTGCTCGCCCTTCTTGAGTCCGCCGGCAATGGCAAAATTGTCGAAACGTCCGTTTTTCTCACATTCCTTGAATGCTGATGGGATGGAAACTTTTCGATTGGTCTCGATACGAGGGGCCCAGAAGTTGTCGGAAATATGCACTTGTGTAAATGCTACCTCCTTTACTGGGGCATCCGGAGCCTCGTAGGTTTCGGAACCGGAACATGCTGCGAGCATACCCAAGATTCCGAAGCAGGGAATCATAAAAATCGGGAAGTTGAGTCTCATGTTGTTAGGGCTATTTATTAAAATTTGTATTTTTTTTGATTACTATGGCGCAAAGTTAACAAACCTTAATGATATTGCAATAGCACAAACGTCCAATTATGGCTTAAAATCGTCCAAACGGACATAAAATAATACAGATTAGACGTAATTTACACAAGTTTGTACGATTTTTACATTGCCGTATAAGCACTTTGTTATATCTTTGCATTGTAAACAAAATTTACACCTAAATATAGACTTTTTAACTAACCCAGAAGTGAAATAACCACCATGAAAACTTTCGTACCTGTCATCACAGTTCTTTCCGTTTTCATCTCCGCGGGGACATTCGGTGCCTTTGCCAAAATTGTTGAAGGCACATCTCCCTCAGGGAAAATCAATCTCAAAATTGAAGACACAAATGGGCTCCAGATGTCCCTTAATCATGAGGGGAAGCAGCTGTTGTTGCCTTCAGACATTGCGCTCGCAGCCGAAGGCGCTAATTCAAAAATCAAGATTAAGAAGGCCTCTTACAAAAAAGGCAGGAAAGAGCATGTCGAAGCTCCCTTCCAGCACACTCCATCGTTTGATACGGAATGGAACGAGATGCAGTTGAAGCTCTCAGATGGGAAAGACCTTACTTTCAGACTCTATGATGACGGAATCGCCTACAGGTTCGCCACAAATGGCAAGGCCGACCAAGTGATCGTGTCTGAAACAGCTGATTATCGTCTTGCTGGCGACCCCATACTGTATTTGGCACATTCCACCAATGAGAAGAACCCGGAAGCCATGGCATTTCAGAATTTCTATTCTGTGACTCCTGCTTCATCAGCTTCTCCTCTGCTCGCTTTCCTCCCTATTGTGGCCGATTATGGCGATGGACTCAAGATGTCGTTGATGGAGAGTGATGTCGAAGGATATCCCGGTATGTTTGTATCGGCTGACTCTGTTTCTAACACAATCTCCGCACATTTTGCCGCTTATCCGGCAAAGACTGATTATTATCCATGGCGTAAGCAAGAATATGTCACTGAAAAGGAATCTTTTATTGCCAAGACTCCTGGTCAGAAGTCGTTCCCCTGGAGAATATTGGCTATCACTACCGACGACCGTCAGATGCCGGTCAATAACTTGGTATATGCACTTGCTTCTCCTTCGCGTGTGAGTGACATATCTTGGGTAAAACCTGGAAAATCCGCTTGGGAATGGTGGAACGACTGGGGCCTGCGTGGGGTGGACTTCGAGGCCGGCATTAACAATGATACATATAAGTATTTCATTGATTTCGCTTCCCAGAACGGAATTGAATATGTGATTCTCGACGAAGGATGGTATGAGCCTAAGAGTGGCGATATGCTGACAACAATACCAGAAATCGACCTTCCGATGCTTATAGACTATGCAAATAAGAAAGGTGTTGGACTATGGCTTTGGACTGTCTTCAATGTGCTTGACGATCAGCTTGAGGAGGCTTGCAAGAAGTATGCAGATATGGGTATAAAGGGTTTCAAGGTGGATTTCCTTGACCGCAACGACCAGACCGCTGCTGAAATGACCTACCGTATTGCCGATGCGACGGCAAAACATGGGCTTATGCTCGACCTCCATGGATTCTATACTCCGACTGGCTTTAACAGGACTTATCCGAACATTGTGAATTATGAAAGTGTATTCGGTATGGAGGAAATGAAATGGAGCGATCCTTCGGTGGATATGCCAAAGTATGATGTGACTTTCCCCTTTATCCGCATGATGGCCGGTCCGGTTGATTTCACTCCGGGCGCCATGATGAACGCGCAGAGGAGTGATTGGAAAGCTCTCTATTCCTCTCCGATGAGCCAGGGCACACGCTGCCACCAAATAGCCAATTACATTGTGCAGGACTCTCCTTTCACGATGCTTGCAGATGCTCCGACTAATTATATCGAAAATCAGGAAACTACCGATTTCATCGTAAAAATTCCTACTGTTTTCGAGTCTACGCGCATCCTTGATGGAAAGATGGGTGAGTATATAGTGACTTTGCGTGAGGCTCCCGATGCTTGGTATATAGCCGGACAGACAGATTGGAATCCACGTGACTATACTCTCGACTTCAGCTTCCTTCCTGCAGGCAAGGGATATGATGTCACTCTCTTCCGCGATGGAAAGAATGCTGCTAAGCAAGGACGCGACTATTCAGTTGAGAATTTTGCTGCATATCCGGAGACCAAAAAGCAAATCCATCTTGCTCCGGGCGGCGGTTTTGCTCTCCGCATTTCAAAATAAAACCATATCCTATAATGAAACTTAACAAATTATTGCTTTCGCTGCTAATTGCAGGCACTGCTATACCTGCATCGTCAGCTCCTAAGGAGGCGACATATGATTCTCCCGGAATCTTCAACCCGATGATACCAGGCTACTTTGCCGATCCGACAATAAAGAAATTCGGCGACACTTACTATGTGTATGCCACTACCGACGGCAGCGGCGCCGGTTTCGGCCCGGCACAGCTATGGCAAAGCAAGGATCTCGTGAACTGGACTCTCATGCCGATGAATTGGCCCGATTCGCATTGGATTTGGGCGCCAGACGTGATGCACAATGCCAACGACGGCAAATATTACTATGTTTATTGCCAGCCTTGCCAGATACATGTCGGAGTGGGAGAGACCCCACGCGGACCTTGGCAAAATATTCTTGGAGAAAGCGAGGCCGTGCTTGTCCCTGACCGTTTTGTGACAAATGCCATTACCCTCGACGGACAGACTTTCGTGGATGACGATGACTCCATATATATGTATTGGGGCACCTGGGGAATCTACGATGGATTCGGATGTGGAGCAGGAAAACTGACTCCTGACATGAAGGGATTTACTGAAACCCGGCTTATACCAAATACAGAAGTGACCGACTTCTTCGAGGCTCCTTTTGTGATGAAGAAAGACGGGAAATATTACTTCATGTATTCCTCCGGATCTTGTCATGATCACACCTATCGGGTGCAATATGCTACAGCTGACAGTCCTCTCGGTCCATACAAATATGAAGGATGTATTCTTGAGACAAATGAGGATGGTACGGTGCATGGTCCCGGTCATCATAGTATACTTCAGGATGGTAAAGACTATTATATAGTTTATCACCGCCATGACAATCCTCATTCTAATCGAGGATTCCATCGTCAGGTCTGCATTGACAAGATGGAATTTGACAAGAATGGTAAAATTCTTCCGATTAAACCGACACATTCCGGTATCGGATATCTCGCGGCGCCGACAGTCTCAAAGAAGAATCTTGCCTTTGGAAAGAAGGTGAAGGCTTCTTCAAGCTACGATGATAATTTCAAACCTGAATATGCTGTCGACGACAACAACGGCACCCTATGGCGTCCGGCTGGAATGGGACAGGAATGGATTGAGATCGACCTCGGCAAGCCAGAAAATATAAAGACCATCATGACACAATGGGAATATGGCACACAGTTCTATCAGTACCTTATCGAGACCTCGCTTGATGGCCAGACTTGGGATATCTTTGCCGACAAACGCTCTAACAGGCTCGCTGGATCCCCGATGGTGGATTTCGGCGATAAGAAAGCACGGTTTGTCAGGATTACAAATACCGGAGGTGAGAAAGTCGGATTCAACGGTGCTCTCTTTAACGTGAAGGTATTTGATACTTTTGAGACAGCTTTACCTCAGCAGTGGGTAGGACTGACTGGCGCTGATTGGAATGGACGTGAATGGGTCAACAATCAGGGTCAATTAGGAGGAGATTTCATTCTGACCAAAGGATTTGCTTCTTCAAAACGAATTGACGGACGCGAAGCACTCGTGCTGGCTCCAGGCACGGAACTTGTATTAAAATCTCCGGTTTTATCAGAGAAAATGGCTCATACGGCATCAGCGCTGAAGCACTCTGACGGGAAATGGCAGCCGATAGATCTTGATGCAGCGCTTTCTGACGGAGCTATGAAGATTGCTGCTCCCGCTGGCGAATCGCTTGTCTTGGCCGACGTCAGACTCTACAATTGGGAGCTGACCGATGCTGAGAAGAAGTTTGATGCAGTTAATCCGATTCGTCGCAATGCCGTGGCCGACCGCGAAAGCAAGGGTGTACTCATAGATATTGATGCATCGGCTTTCAATGTTGGAGATACTATCGGTTATATTCCTAACAAAGGTATAGGGGGATACTTCGAAGCTATTGAAAAACCCGCATTAATCGAAGAAATTAAGGGTAAGAAAGGTTTTAAATTTGATGGAGAGACCTTCTTCCGCTCTTCCTTCCCACTTCCTGCTACTCTCCGTGACAATACCCCATATACTCTCGAAGCTGTAATTCTGAACCCTCAGATGGATCTCAACGAATGTTACGCCGACTTCACTTCTTCTCACGATGAAATGGAGAAAATCATGGGAGTAAACGGCACGGAGCCACGCTGCGGAGTGATGAACCATTACGGATGGTATGAGGATGCTGGTTGGCAGGATCTCTTTAATGTAACTCAGGATTTCGTCAGCGGCACTAACCGCGACCGTCCCGACCCGAAACTGATTGAGGCGGAAGCCCGCAGGCATGAAGGCGAATGGCAGCATATATATGTATGCTTCGACGGACGCATCGAGAAGGTATATATCAATGGCCAGTTAATCAGCGAAAAAGATATCCAGCTTCTTGTCAAGCCTGTGCAATACGTTACTCTTGGCCGGAATGCGGAGAATGAATGGCCATTTACCGGCTATATCCACTCACTGCGTCTCTCAGACGAGTGCATCCCACTCAAATAATTGAGAATTTTGAATTTAGAATTTAGAATAAAGTCAATGTCCTTAATGACTTTAAAGACCTTAAGGACTTTAAATCCCCTTTCTGAAAACAACTTTAACAACACAATAACACATGAAAAGACTTATTGCAGCCACAGTGCTTACTTCCTTGGCTCTCACCTCAATGGCGAAAGCCCCGAAATCGCACCACGGTTACCCGATCAATCCTGTGCCTTTCACTTCGGTGAAGGTCAACGATGATTTCTGGGGACAAAGACTCAAAGCAAGCCGTGAAGTTACTATCCCTCTCGCTTTCAGCAAATGTGAGGAAACGGGACGTTATGAAAATTTTGTGAAGGCAGCCCATCCTTCTGACACTATAACTGTAACAGGTTATTCGTTTGACGATACCGATGTCTATAAGACCATCGAGGGTGCAAGCTATCTTCTGCAAACCTATCCTGACAAAAACCTTGAGAACTACATCGACAGCATCGTCGTGATCATGGCTGCTGCGCAGGAACCCGATGGATATCTTTACACTTCTCGCACAATGAACCCGAAGCATCCACACGAATGGGCAGGTTCACAAAGATGGGAGCTTGTGGAAGACCTTTCACACGAGTTCTACAATCTCGGACATATGGTGGAAGGTGCTATTGCCCACTATCAGGCAACCGGTAAGACCAATTTCCTTGATATAGCCAAGAAATATGCTGATTGCGTATGCCGTGAGATCGGTGACAATCCCGGTCAGGTGGCACGTGTCCCGGGTCATCAGATTGCAGAGATGGCGCTTGCAAAGCTTTATCTCGTGACTGGCGACCAGAAATATCTTGACCAGGCTAAATACTTCCTTGATAAGCGTGGATACACTTCCCGCACAGATGAGTATTCACAGGCTCATAAACCCGTCGT
Organism: Bacteroidales bacterium GP3; assembly: GCA_001701075.1. Lineage (GTDB taxonomy): Bacteria > Bacteroidota > Bacteroidia > Bacteroidales > Muribaculaceae > Lepagella. Next base: position 6,164 of record DAAK01000213.1, read on the forward strand.
AGAGCAGGATGAGGCAGTAGGACATGCAGTGCGTGCAGCTTATATGTATGCCGGTATGGCCGACGTGGCAGCCCTTACAGGCGACTCAGCTTATATCAACGCTATCGACCGCATCTGGGACAATATCGTAGGCAAGAAATACTACATCACCGGTGGTATTGGCGCCACAAATAATGGCGAGGCATTCGGCGACAACTATGAGTTGCCGAATATGTCGGCTTATTGCGAGACTTGCGCTGCAATTGGCAATGTATATGTCAATCATCGTCTGTTCCTCTTGCATGGCGATTCAAAATACTATGATGTGCTCGAGCGTACACTCTACAATGGCCTGATTTCAGGTGTGGCTCTTGATGGAGGTGCTTTCTTCTATCCGAATCCTCTTGAATCTATGGGTCAGCACCAGCGTCAGCCTTGGTTTGGATGTGCTTGCTGTCCGTCAAACATCGCACGTTTCATTCCATCTCTTCCCGGATATGTGTATGCAGTGAAGGGCGACGACGTTTATGTCAACCTCTTTATGTCGAACACTGCTGATCTTGATGTGAATGGCAAGAAGGTAGTGCTGAGCCAGCAGACCAATTATCCTTGGAATGGAAACGTGACAGTGTCGGTCGACCAGAATAAGGCTGGTCTTTTCGACATGAAGCTCCGTATTCCGGGTTGGGTTAAGAACAAGCCTGTCCCAAGCGACCTTTATACATATACAGACGGCAAGCGTCTCGGATATACTGTCATGGTAAATGGAAAACCGGCTGACGGCACTTTGACTGCTGATGGCTACTATACAATTTCCCGCAAATGGAAGAAGGGTGATAAGGTTGAGCTGCATCTTGATATGGAGCCACGGACTGTGAAGGCTCACGCTAAGGTCGCTGCCGACAAGGGTCGCATCGCTGTAGAACGCGGACCGATTGTCTATTGTGCAGAATGGCCTGATAATGACTTTGACGTGCTTAGCATCTTTGTTAACCAGAAACCACAGTTTACACTTACCGAGAAGCCTGAATTGCTCGAAGGAATCGTAGAACTCACTACCGATGGCCAGACTTTGGCTTATGACGATAATGGTCGCCTGACAGTGAAGGATGTAAAGCTCAATCTTATTCCTTATTACTCTTGGTGCCATAGAGGTAGCGGAAATATGGCTGTATGGTTGCCACAGGATTTGAGCGCTTCGCGTCCTATTATGCCTCCTACACTTGCTTCAGAAAGCAAGATTACGACTTCTTCACCAATGGGATCACTCTCTTCACTCAACGACCGTCTGATACCTAAGGATGAGAATGACCGTTCGGTGCCTTACACTCATTGGTGGCCAAAACAGGGTACAACTGAGTGGATTGCATATGAGCTCCCGCAAGCGCAGAAAGTGCAGAGCGCAACTATTTATTGGTATGACGATGGCCCATGGGGCGGATGTCGTGTCCCGAAGTCATGGAACATCTATTATCAGGACGCATCAGGCAATTGGCAGCCTGTCACCGGAGCCGACAATTTCGGCACTCAGAAGGGTGGAGCAAACACTGTCAACTTCGATCCTGTGACTACAAAAGCCCTCAAGCTTGAAGTCGTTCTCCCCGACGATAACTCCGCCGGCATCTTCGAATGGCAACTCGACTGACTTTGAATGATAAAATGATAAATTGTAAGAAGCCGACTCCCACGTGGAGCCGGCTTCTTCCTTATATAGACTAAATTGAAGATATTGTGGATGAAATGTAGAGGAGTATGTGTTTATTAAAAGTTCTAAAAACGAATTGATTTAAAGACAAAGTTGAAAATTTCGAAAATAATGCGGAAAATTGTTGGTCGGAATTGTATTTTTCATTAATTTTGCCATCGAATTTAAGGTATAATGTTTCAACTTCAAATTATAAATACTATGAGACAAATCTACAAATTGTGTCTTTCAGGCGTAGTAGGCGTATGCATGAGCATTCCGCAGATAAGTGTAGCCTACACTCGCTCGCCGTTAAGTGTTTTCAAACCGACGGTGTCTGTCCGGTCAGGACAATCAGTCCACACAGAATCAAACAAGAAGATTGAGTTGCGCCCGATGCTCGGGAATCAACCACATCAGGGTGCAATCCACAGTTTTGGACGAACTTCCAACATCAGTTTCCATACTGGATGGAAAGCCCCACGTAAGAATCTGACAGTAACTTTTTCATTCCCTGGGGAAGAGAAAGGATACTTCGTTCAGGCTGTCGGTTTCACTGCTGAAGACGGAGAGCAGTATTGGGCAATGCAGGAAGAGGAATTCGGTCCGATTTTTGCCGAAATCCCTGCAGGTAAATATGTTGTCGTCGGATATTTTGCCGTCTGCGACCCTGAACCCGACGAATGGGGTCAGTATAAGGAGAAAGGCTCTGCTTTGGTTGTAAAGGAAAATGTTGAATTCTCTACAGATACGGAGTTCACTTTGGATGGAGAAGAAGCTAAAAATTTCATTTCGGCAATCCCTGTCGGTCCCGAAGGGGAAGAATACACTCTGACCGTTGTCAAGATAGAAGCTGATGAAAATGGAGATCCGGAAATCGGTGAGGAAATTCCGGGTAGCGCAGAGTTCATATCGCAGAGAATGGGCATTTACAGCAAGACAAAGGGTGAGCTCTTCTGGAGCCAGATTGGAATGTCAGAGCACTGGGTGTCTGAAGATTTCCCGGATTATAGTGAGCAGTCTTTGTTTGATGCTGGAGGAATATACGTCAATGATTTCAGTGATGATATCATAGTACTGGGATCATTTGAGATTCACCCTGCTGATGGTGTCCCTGCTCTTACAGTAGCAATGAAAGAAGGGTGTGAGCCAGGCGTCTTGAAATCGTCTTCTTCAGATTATACTTATGTAGAGACAAAATATGAACAGAGTGAACTGGGTAAGCTGCAACCCTTCCCACCGGTGGAGACTCCTTGGGCGGTGCAATCTAACAATTATTTCGATGGAAAGGTTGCTGAAGGTATGTCGCTAAGCGAAAGTGTCGATCTGTCACTTTTCAATTATTGTGCTTCTGCAATAGATGCAATCGACTATGCAAGCTCCACTCAAGTCTGGTATGACGACTATACTTCATATTTCGGTTGCGATACGATATATGAAGAAGATTTCATGTATGTTACCGAAACGAGGATTTCAAACAATTCAATATGTCCGGAAGTCTATATTAAGGACGGAGAAAAAACTATTCTCAACAAAGCATCAGACGCATTCTATGAGATGAAATCTGCTCCTAAGGATCCTTTGGCAACAGTGCCTTCGATCTTTATGTATACGAGTTCACAGCATATGCAACCATATGGAAGGACTCCGGGATTTGTTAATGTGCCCGTGGCGTCTGCCGTTAGCGGAAAAAGGGCTGAAATTGTGCCATTCTCTCCAAGCTATTGCGGCTATGCAGGAGACTATGTGGCAAGCGTGAATGCGACTATCGATGCTGCTCCAGTGATCACTTACAATGGCAAGGCAGTAGAATATGATTCAGAGTATTACAGCGATTTTTGGTCTGGAGGATTTTTAGGCTGGTGTTCTGACTGGAATTACGAAAATCATCCTGCCGGAGCATATACCATGAGTTTCGAATGCCCTCAGATGATTGATGATATATATGGCAAAGTGGAATACAGCGTGTCTTTTGATCAGACAAAGAAAGATTGTGTACCTCCTGTAGTGCAGTATCTGCAGTTCAGAGATAAGGATGATAATGTCACATGTGTGTTTGAGGAAGGACTTGAAGGTGATGTCTTCATTGGTGCAGGCGATTTCGCTGCCGATTCTGAAGGTATATTGGAGAGTGGTAAAGAGGTTTCTGTCCCCACTGTGTCTTATGCTCCTTTCGGAACTGATGATTGGACTGTTTTAGAACTTGAAGAGGTGGCTAAATCATCTGATTGTTTCGCTCCTATTTATAAGATATCTTTGCTTCAAGTTGATAAGGAAGCACTTGATGGTTGGTTTGACCTTAAGATAGAAATGGCAGACGCTGAAGGCAACACAATGTCTCAAATGTCTTCTCCGGCATTCAAAATATCCGAGTTGGCCGATGTTCATCAACTTAGAGAAGAATCATCAAAGATGAGAATTGAAGGTCGCAAGGTTTATTCTGATAATACTGGCATTGATGTGTTTACGGTATACGGAAGCAAGGTTGCCTCAATCAATGCCAAGAGTGCGGAGCTATCAGATCTACCCGCAGGAGTTTATATTATCCGCTCCGGCAAGAAATCC
>DAAK01000177.1:0-2486 GCA_001701075.1 Bacteroidales bacterium GP3
CAGCTTCGGCGGCTACGGTGAGCAGTCCCGATGGGAGGCTTGTGCTGACCACATCGCTTTCGACTGATGGACAGCCACAATATTCCGTCACATATGACGGGCAGTCTATCCTTCTTGATTCCCCACTCGGATTCGTATCCAATATCGGAGACTTTTCCAAGGGCCTGACTCTCATTGGAGAGAAGACCGGAAAAGTAGAAAAATCATTTGATCAGGCCAAGATCAAGAAAAGCCATATCGATTGGACAGCCAACACACTGACGGAAGAATATTCTGCCGGCAAGAAACTGAAAATGTCGATTGAGTGGCAAGTAGGCAACAATGACCTTGCATTCCGCTACATCATACCAGTGGAAGGAGAAACACGCAGCATGATAATCGAAAAGGAAGTTTCCGGCTTCCGGTTCCCAGATTTCACCACGACATTCCTGACTCCGCAGAGTGAAGCAATGATAGGTTGGAAACGCACAAAGCCATCATATGAGGAGAATTATAAAGCAGATGCCCCACTTTCGGAGCCATCTGAATTCGGCCATGGGTTCACATTCCCAGCCTTGTTTCATGTAGGCGACAATGGTTGGGCACTCTTAACAGAAACGGGAGTTGACGGTTACTTCTGTGGCAGTCGGTTGGGAGACTATAAGGATGGTGTCTTTGCAATTGAATACCCGATGCCAGAGGAAAACAACGGCAACGGAAACTCGGCTCCCGCCATCAGCCTTCCAGGCAAGACTCCATGGCGCACCATAACCATTGGAAAGACTCTCAAGCCAATTGTAGAGACATCTATTCCTTGGAATCTTGTTGAGCCACTCTACACTTCTGATTTTGAGGTAAAACCAGGCAAGGGAACATGGAGCTGGATACTCTGGCAAGATAATTCCATCAACTATGAGGATCAGATAAAATATATCGACTTCGCAGCAGAGATGGGTTATCAGAATGTGCTTGTCGACAATTGGTGGGACACAAATATAGGAAAGGAAGGAATAGAAAAACTTGCCAAGTATGCACAGTCAAAAGGAGTCAATCTCCTTATATGGTATTCATCGTCAGGCTGGTGGAACGACATTGAGCAGGGCCCAATCAACAAGATGTCGCGCCCCATACCACGCAAGGAGGAGATGAAATGGCTTGAGAGTCTCGGCATAAAGGGCATAAAGGTAGACTTCTTCGGAGGTGACAAACAGGAAACAATGCGCCTCTATGAGGATATCCTCAGTGATGCCAACGATCATGGCATAAGTGTGATCTTCCACGGATGCACTATACCTCGCGGATGGGAAAGAATGTATCCCAACTACGTAGGAAGTGAAGCCGTTCTTGCATCTGAAAACCTCATTTTCAGTCAGGATTTCTGCGATATGGAAGATTTCAATGCTACGCTCCATCCCTTCATCCGCAACGCAGCAGGTATTATGGAATATGGTGGCACAGTGCTTAATAAGCGCATGAACCGCGGGAATGACGGTGGCAATACACGTCGCACCACCGATGTCTTCCAGCTTGCAACCTCCATACTTTTCCAAAATCCAGTACAGAATTTTGCACTTGCCCCCAACAATCTGTCGGATGCTCCCGCTGACGCGATCGATTTTATGAAAAAAGTGCCTACGACATGGGATGATACTGTCTTCATCGACGGCTATCCAGGCAAATACGTAGTGATTGCACGCAAGAGCACTGAAGGCAAATGGTATATAGCCGGCGTTTCCGCACAGGAAGAGCCATTGAAGCTCACCCTTGATCTTCCGATGTTGACTAAAGGACAGGAAGTGACACTCTATTCAGAGGATGGAAAAACTCCGCTTTCAGCAAAAAACCTTAAGGTAAAGAATCCTGAGAAAGTGCCAATGACACTTACAAAAGCCAATGGCTTCGTCATTGTAGCTGATTGAAATCCTCTTCACATAGAATATTATAAGCCTTATAGACCCAATGGGTCTTATAAGGCTTATTTCATTTATGCATTATCTTTCATTTATGCATTATCATTGAGTAGAAAAAAGTGAGACCCGCGCCTCGGGGGAGGCAACGGGTCTCGGGGGATAGGATGGATTTGGGGAGTAGCCCATAGCAGAGTCGAACTGCTCTTTAGAGAATGAAAATCTCTCGTCCTAACCGATAGACGAATGGGCCATCATTCAGCGAGCCGAAATTTTACTTTGCGGCTGCTGTAAGCTTGTTGATGTGAATCTGAAGGCCACTGCAAAGATTTGCAGCCTTGTTCTTCGAAATCACGTTCTTACGGCCAAGACGCTGGAGCAGCGCGCTAACCTTGTTGTAGGCAGCCTCAGCTTCTGCTGCATCTTCCATTTTGCGGACTTTGCGCACAGCGTTACGTGCGGTCTTTGCCCAATAACGATTCTCGAGTCTACGCTTCTCAGCCTGACGGATTCTTTTAAGTGATGACTTATGATTTGCCATTTCTATTATCTATGCTTATATTTGTTATTTGTAGCCCATAGCAGAGTCGAACTGCTCTT
>DAAK01000177.1:2496-6955 GCA_001701075.1 Bacteroidales bacterium GP3
TCTCGTCCTAACCGATAGACGAATGGGCCTCCTTTTGCAACAGTCTTAATACCCAAAGAGGGTTTTGGCTATTTTGCGAGTGCAAAGTTAATGCTCTTTTTTGATTCCACCAAATTTTTCCGCAATTTTTTGCTATTTTCCGATTAATTTTCTTATCTTTGCAATTGAAAAAGGGTATTTTAACTCTTCAGGTTGTCGAGTTTTCCGGTTGTCAAGAAGAGAACTCAGGATAATCTGAACCTAAAACACTAATGAAAACCTTACTATCATGGAAATCTATATCAAGAACCAAGACAGATATTTGTCGACAGAAGGAGGCACGTCTCCCCTCTCGCTGCTTAATGAAGGGACAGTATCCCTACCATTCCGCCCCATATGCTGCCGCGTCAACAACAAGACCGAGGATCTACGCTTCCCGATTTATGCCCCGAAGCAGGTGGAATATCTGAGCGACCTTTCTGAGTCTGGACGCCGGGTATATGTCCGCGCACTCTGCTTCATGCTCTATAAGGCAGTGAGCGAGATGTTTCCAGGGAGCCAACTCCGAATAGAACATAGCATTTTCAAAGGTTATTTCTGCCGCATTTTCGCCATCGGATCAAGCGAACCATGCGTCGTGACTCCCCAACAAATCCAAGCTCTCAGCATTCGCATGAAGGAACTTGTCGATGCAAACCTCCCCTTCGAGCGTCACGAACGTCTCACCTCCGACGTCATCCCCCTATTTAAGGAGCAGAATCTTTTCAGCAAAGTGCTTCTTTTCGAAACTACGGGACAACTTTACACTACATATTACACACTTGATGGTCTTGCTGATAGCTATTATGGTGCTCTTCCACCCTCGACAGGATATGCCCCTGTCTTCGCCCTTCATTCCTATGCCGATGGGTTTATCCTCATGGGTAATGATCCTCAGAAACCTGAGCAGGCACTCGAGCCGGAGCTACAACCTAAGATGTTTAAGGCTTTCACTGACTATACCCACTTTAATGAAGTGATCAAAGTGAGGAATGTCGGGGAGCTCAACATGTCGGTTCGCGAAAGGGAAGTGCGTGATCTCATCAATGTGGCCGAGGCCATGCATGAGCGCCAGATCGGTCACATTGCCGATGAGATAGTGGCCCGGGGCGCAAAGATTGTCCTTCTCGCAGGCCCTTCGTCTTCGGGCAAGACCACAACCTGCAAGCGACTTGCCGTGCAACTGATGACATCGCTTGTCACACCAAAGATGATCTCGCTCGATGATTATTTTGTAGACCGCGATAAGACGCCTCTTGATGAGACCGGCGAATACGACTATGAAAGCCTCTATGCCCTGGATCTTGAGCGGCTCAATTCCGATCTTTCCCGTCTGTTGGCAGGAGAGACTGTCAATCTGCCAACCTATAGTTTTGAATTCGGAAAACGAATAGAAAAAGAACGGCCTCTAAAAATGGAACCTACCGATGTGCTCATCATGGAAGGAATTCATGGTCTGAATCCAGAGCTCATATCATCTGTCGGTGCTTCTTCTATATATAAGGTGTATGTGTCAGCTCTCACCACTTTGGCTATCGACGACCACAATTGGATATCAACTACCGACAATCGTCTGCTTCGCCGAATAGTGCGCGACTACCGCTATCGCCATACATCAGCCCTCGACACCATACGCCGTTGGCCTTCAGTGCGACGCGGAGAAGAGAAATGGATTTTCCCATTCCAGGAGAATGCGGACGCCACATTCAACTCATCGCTCATCTTTGAGCTCGGGGTGATGAAGGAATATGCAGAGCCGATCTTGCGTCAGGTGCCTCACAATGTGGAGCAGTATGCGAATGCCTATCGGCTTCTGAAATTCTTGGAATATTTCGATCCTATTCCAGTCGACCAAATACCACCCACTTCGCTGCTACGCGAATTCCTTGGAGGATCCTCATTTCATTATTGAGCTTACTCAATAATGAAATGAAAGGACCAAGGCGGCAGAGCCGAAGGGTCAAGAGTCAAGAGTCAAGTATTATAAGATTGATAAAAAAATGTGTATTAAACATTTGAGATATTATGCATTATGCATTATGAATTGCGCATTAGCTGTTGCCATAGCCGCAGATGTCAATGTGATGGATTTTGGAGCCAAGGGAGATGGAGTTGCAGATGATGCAGTGGCAATCCAGAAGGCTATCGATGCTTGTTCTGCATCCGGAGGGGGACAAGTGCTCTTTCCTGCAGGACACACCTATCTCTCAGGTCCGCTTCATCTCAAGTCGGATATCGACCTACATTTGCAGCCAAATGCAATCCTTCTCGCCAATCCCGACGAATCAATATATAAGGAGTCGGCATTCCGTGCGAATGAGGGTGAAGGAATGATGTGGCTATCAGGAACTGACCTAAAGAACGTGAGCATCTCCGGCACTGGCCGTATCGACGGTAATGCCGTCGCTTTCATGGGAGCCGAACTCGACGATTCCTACGAACTGAAACCAGTCACAACATTCGATCCCCGTCCTCATGTCCTCACCCTCTTTGGATGTGAGAATGTCAGGATTTATGATGTGACGATAGCCAATTCTGCCTACTGGACCGTGCATCTTGTGGGATGCCATGATGTAGCGATTTCCGACATATCCCTGCTCAATAATCTCAAGGTGCGCAATGGAGATGGCATCGACATTGACCATTCGCACAAGGTACGCATCTCAAACTGCTATATCGAAAGCGGCGACGACTGCATCTGTCTCAAAAACCGCAGGGAGTTTGAGGAATATGGCCCTTGCTATGATATAGCTGTAAGCAACTGCATCATGACATCGCGCAGCTGTGCCGTCAAGATCGGTTCTGAGAATATGGACCGTATTTCACACGTCACTTTCGACAACTGTATCATCCGCGATTCCAACCGTGGCATCGGCATACAGAACCGCGACGAAGGGAGCGTGGAAAATGTGACATTCTCCAACATTATCCTCGACTGCCATCTCTTCTCGGAAGTATGGTGGGGACAGTCTGAACCAATCTACATTACGTCTTATCCGCGAGCCGTAGGCAATCACAAGGATGCAGGCTGGCGTTTTCCGAAAGGCGCTACCAAAGGAGCTTGCGGCCCTGTCCACGATATACGTTTCATAAATATTTTCGCGACCTCTGAAAATGGCATTTTCATTGGATGCGATACCCCAGGGAAAATATACGACATTCTTCTTGACAACATAAAGATTGATCTTGTAGACACCACCCCTTATCAAAAAGGAGTTTATGACAGGCGTCCTTGCGACGGCGAAGGATGGCTTCGCGGTAAGACCTACGGTCTTCTCAATGAGAATGCCCTTGATGTTCGCGTTCGCGACCTTGACGTGCGACTGATAAGCTTCCCGAAAGAGCTATATGCAGGCGATAAAAATTGACTGGAGTAGCTGGATCAATCTAAAGGTTCTTGGTTTTGGGAATCGGGATTTTTTTGCTAATTTTGCGCTATGAATGATTTGCAAAAGAAAAATAAGAGGGTGTTCGTATCGGGATGTTACGATATGCTTCATTCCGGACACGTCGCATTCTTTAAGGAGGCGTCAAAGTATGGCGACCTATATGTGGGCATCGGTTCCGACAAGACTATAGAAGAACTGAAAAACCGCAAGACGGTTTGCTCAGAAAAGGAACGTCTTTATATGGTGAAAGCCATCCGCTATGTGACGGATGCTTGCATCAACTCTGGGAGCGGCATGATGGACTTTATAGAATCTGTCGACCGGTTCAAGCCCGACGTCTTCGTGGTCAATTCCGATGGTGGAAGCGATACCAAACGGAGGTTTTGCGAAGAGCGGGGCATTGAATATGTAGTGCTTGAGCGAGAGCCGGAAGATGGACTTCAGGCTCGCTCTACGACTGCACTCCGAAAGGAGGTAAAAAGCAGTCTTCCCTATCGAGTCGACATTGCTGGGACATGGATCGACCAGCCATACGTTTCAGAGCATGGGGCTGGTTGGGCAATAACAGCCTCCATCGAACCCACCTACGACTTTATGGAACGTGGCGGCATGTCGACCTCTACACGCAATGCCGCAAAAAAGATATGGCCCTACGAACTCCCGGCGTATAATGAAGAGATGCTTGCACGCCTTCTCTTCTGCTTCGAAAATGACCCCGAAAACGAGGGACACATATCAGGAGCGCAAGATGCTATAGGAATCTGTGTATCCGGACTCTCACGCCATTTCTACGACGGACATTACTGGCCCAATAAAATCGAATCTATACACGATGAGGAAACACTCACTTGGCTTGAGAATCATCTCTGCGTAGTACCCATGTTTCCCCGTCGGAAAGGATGCTCTGTAGTAGAGGGAAAGGACATAACTCCAAAGAAAGTGAAAGCACTGACCGAAGCTGCCGATAGATGCTGGGGTGCCATAATGGATAAGGACTTGGAAGCCTTTGCAACTGCTTTTCTTGATTCATTCCATGCTCAGATAGCCATGTT
>DAAK01000163.1 GCA_001701075.1 Bacteroidales bacterium GP3
GGTAAATGGACTGTTAATCTAACGGGGAACCTCAATGGTTCACCATTTGACCGGCATACTTCACATGAGGATTCGGAAAATGTCAATTCCGGGCTCTCACTTGCAGGTATATCACGACATAAGACTAAAACATTGCAAGGGAATGTGTCGCTCGGCATTTTCTATGAACCTACGGATAAGGATAAAATTGGCCTTCAGATTGACTATAATCCAGACAGGAACAAATCTACCGTGTCCTCCCACACTCAGATATTGTCAGAGTTGAGTGATGAGACAACTTTGGGAACATATCGGTCGGATTACAAGTTCCATAATCTGAATGCCGCATTGAACTACTCTCACAAGCTTGACAATAAGGGGTCAGTATTGAAATGGAATTCCAATTATAACTACCAGTATTCATCAACCGATGAGAACAACGGTATGCAATGGCTCCCTCTTGGAACTGATTCCATTTATACGACTGACAATACCAACAGATACAATATCATTGATACAGAGGTATCAGTGCAGAAGAATTTCAAGCCGGGATGGAGATTGAATGTCGGTCTCAAGTATACTCACAACGATGTAGGGTATGATTCGAGACACTTCAATTTCCTCAACAATGAATGGATAGGAAATCAAACATTTGATTATGAAAGCAAATACCGTGAGGACATAGCTGCAGCTTATGCCACTTTTAATGCTCAGGCTGGCCGTTGGCGTTTCAAGGCAGGTGTGCGTGGTGAATATTATCATACATCTGGCGTTGAATTGGGGCAATCAGAATTTGACCTGTTCCCTAATGCCAATGTTGCTTTCAGTCTTACCGAACGGGGTGATTACACCGTTGCACTCGGTTATTACCGAAACATAAGAAGACCTTCTTTTTGGTCTCTGAATCCCACTGTGAGGCAGGTTTCAGACTATTCTTATAGTGTTGGAAATCCCGATCTATGCCCAAGCCATGTTGACGACATAAGTCTTGATTTTGTATTGGCCGGTAAATTCACCATCGCCACTGGATATTCTGAAACCTCTAATCCCATACGTCAGATGTTCATCTCTAATCCGAAGCATCCAGAGCGGATGTATCTTACATGGGATAACATAGGCAAGGACAGAAGTGGTTTCATTCATGGGGACGGATTCATCAATGTCACCAAATGGTGGAACCTTTATGCAAGCCTCACATATGTCGTCACTTCGCAAAAGATAGATATCAATTCCGGCTTTGAGACATTCGGATACCTTCAGGCAGTGGGAAGCACAACTTTCATTCTTCCCTATTCTTTCAACATCACACTTAATGGATTTTATCAGACTAAAATGAAAATAGGCAACATTACCGTTTACCCTATTTTGAACATCAATCCCACAATTCAGAAACGCTTTGAGAAGCACTGGTCGTTATCTCTTGGGATGGAAAATCTTTTGCAGAGAAAAGGTAAGATTCGTGCAGTATCCTCCGGTTTTGACCGTCTTTCTTTCACGAAACAATATATGGCAGTTAAATTGGGAGTTACTTATAATTTCAACTATGGTAAAGGTTTTCGTACCCCGCGAATTGAAAAGAATAATGATGGTTCACGACTCAAAAAAGAATGATATGAAACGTCTTTCATACAGGCAAGAGCAGATAATGGCAATCATATGGGAAAATGGACCAATGACGGTTAATCAGATCAGGCTTAAAATTGGAGAAAATCTGCACTTCAATACTGTCTCAACAGTAGTGAGAGAACTTAAACGGCTGGGATTCTTAATCAATATCCATGAATACCGTCCTTTTCTGTATGACGCCAAAATCCATAAGAATGATTATCTTCGATGGCTATTGGAATCATTAAAGAAAACCTTCTTCAATGAAGACAGTAGTTCTTTCAAACTCTTTCAAGAAGAAAATAAATTATGGTATTGATTTTTCATTTATGGGAATTATTTGTAAAATATATGATGAACCAGGTGATGTCATGGAATCTGTCGGATGGATTGTTTCTGGAGGCTTCAAATACTCTCCTTCCGCTTGTAGGGGTATCGACCATAGCAATCAATGCCTTCCGCAATCTTATGAAGTGTAAGCTTCCGATAGAAGCCATTTAGAGAGAGGAGTAACCTTTATGGATAAATCAGGAGTCTCGATCGTCTGTTCTTCCGAATATGTAACTATCTCTGCTTCTTTAAGGCCATAGAGGCGATGGAAAGTTGTCAGTGCCTTCACCTCTCTTTCAAGGGTAGCTGTATTCCTTATACTATAGCAAGCCTGTATTCCCTTGCCAATGAAAGGTATGTAAAAATCTAACTCTACTTCCTTATTATAAAAATAAACTCGGTGATTTTCGTCCTCAACGCTCTTGCGGTAGAGCGTGAGGGCACATAAGTTTTCCATAAGCGCTGTTTCGCTGTCGGTAAGAAATATGTTTAGCAAACCATTGTCTACAAAATAATGTTTCTTGACAGTGTTGCGTTCTACAAATTTTGAAGCATAGTTCTCCAAAGAAAAGAGAAGGCATGCTTCCTCGCAAAATCTTATATAGTCGGTGATGGATGCAACGTTAGTGGACTGACCTGTGGCTTTCACCATTGACGCAAGACGATTGAAAGAAGTGGGATTCTTTATGTTGTCAGCCAATCTCATAATCGCCAGACGTAGAGACTGCTCATTCTTGATACGGTTGCGCTGTATTATATCGCCCAATATGATTTTCTCATAAAGTTCATTAAGCCAATGGCGTTTATTTACATACAATAGAGATTCCGGAAACCCACCCCATTGAAAATATTGTGCTAACAGACGTTCCACATCTGCCCGTTTTCTTCCGTAAGACCAATTGCCGTCTATTTCACATCCATTTGCTGTGAGATACTCATCGAAAGAATATGGAAAGACGTGCTTGTCGATATATCGAGCTCCTAAGCGGGTGGCTATATCCTTGCTCAGCATCTTTGCATTGCTACCGGTGATATAGACCATATATTTTTGATTTGCAAGCCGACGGCCAAAATGTTCCCAACCCTCTATATTCTGAATTTCATCTAAAAACAATATAGGTTTCCTATCAAATAGCGAGGCATAAGCCTGCAAGATGGAATCGAGATCTGATGCCTTCATATCAATCAAACGTTCGTCGTCAAAATTGATGAAAAGCATCTCTTTCAAATCATGACCATCATTAATCAGTTGCAATGCCCTGAGATAAAGCATATATGATTTGCCAGCTTGTCTTATTCCGACAAAAACATATCTTGCATTGGGTTCCAGAGTATATGCTCTTGGAACTGGATTAATTTCAGACAAGAGTTCCTGTCCTTCTATTATTATTGATTTTAGAGTATTCAGATCCATATTCAAAGTATTTGGATGCAAAGATACAAAATTATTTATTGATGGCAAACAAAAATGGCAATTTTTATTTAACGCCAGTAAATAAAAATGTCAAATTTTATTTATTGACAGCAAAAATATGACCCTCATACGTCACAATCGTTATTATGGCTTGTTGTTGAATTAGGTGGTCAGCCGGAGTTTTTGGCGTTTTGAATTTCCTTCCCACAAGGAAATGGTGAACTAATACTAATAAATAAAGTAATATGTTGACTCTCAGTGTGAAGTTGTCTTGTCACAACAAGGCGACTTTTTCTTTTTCAGTGAGCAGGCATCCTGCAGGCTGCAGCCGCAACACGCCGAATCTTTGCCTTGCTTTTTCTTTCGAATCTTGACAACAATCCAAATGGCAGAGACAAATAAAATGACTCCAACTATTATATATTGCAACGTCACGCTCATTGCTTATCAGATTTTGATGAAGATGATTTTGTCGAGCCGGACTTGGAAGAGGCTTTCTTTTTTGGTTTTTCTGCCTCAACTACTTGCGTAATACGCCGGTTGCTTGGATCGCGGAGCACAGACAGTGTTATCTCATTGATCATACCTTTCTGTTGGGCTATGAACTCGGAAGCACTGTAGTCGCCCCGCTCGATAGCCCGGAGCCTTCCCTCCCATATGCCGGTCAACTTGGCACTCTTCAGAAGTTCCTCCTTAATGAGTCCGATCAACTCAATCCCGGCATCTGTAGCCCTCAAAGATTTACCTTGCTTCCTGATATATGCTCTTTTATAAAGTATCTCAATGATTGCCGCTCGTGTGGAAGGACGACCTATTCCATTGGCTTTCAGAGCCTCCCGCAGTTCTTCATCGTCTACTGATGCTCCAGCCGTTTCCATAGCTTTAAGAAGAGTTCCTTCAGTATAATAGCTCGGTGGGGTAGTGGTCTTCTTTCCAAGAAACGGCTTGTGTGGACCTTTTTCACCTTTGATAAACTCAGGCAAAGTTTTTTCCTGGTCCTTGGCCTCTTCTGAAGTATCATCCTTGGCTTGTCTGTCATTACCATTGTTCCAGTCATACACGCTCTTCCATCCTGGCTCAGCAATTCTTTTTCCGGATGCCTTGAACTCAATTTTTCCGGCCTTCCCTTTCACTTGGGTCTGATCAAAAACGCAATCTGGGAAGAATACGGATATGAAGCGGCGCGCCACAAGGTCGAATACCTCCCATTCCGGCTTTGAAAGCATCTGGGGAGGCATTCCGGTCGGTATGATGGCATGATGGTCGGTGACCTTTGAATTATCGAAAACCTTGTTGCTCTTTTTCAGTTTTTTTCCACGAATAGGTTGCAGTATCTCCTGATAATATCCAAGACCATTGAGTATAGGACCGCATTTCGGGTAAACGTCGTCGGTCAGATATATGGTGTCAACACGAGGATAGGTGGTAAGTTTCTTTTCATAAAGAGCCTGGATGGTCTTGAGCGTTTCATCAGCGCTCAACCCATATTTTTTATTCGCTTCCACCTGAAGGCTGGTAAGATCGAAAAGCCTTGGAGGAGCTTCCTTAACCTTCTTTTTAGTAACTTCCGTCACTTCAAACTCACTTTCGGTTGCCTCTTTCAGTTTCCCTTGTCCATCTTCTTCCGTCTTGAAGGCCTTGACATTGGAAGTAAATGTCACATCACGGTATAGGGTACGCAGTTCATATGTAGTGGTAGGCACAAAGTTTTCTATCTCCCTTTGCCTGTTGACAACAAGCGCAAGGGTTGGGGTCTGCACCCTACCAACAGAGAGCACATTATTTCTGCTGTCGTTTCTCTCAGCATATTTAAGTGTATATAGTCTTGTCGCATTGATTCCCAATATCCAGTCGCCGATAGCTCTACAAAGCCCTGCAATATAGAGGCTCTCAAGTTCTTTCTCTGGTCGAAGATGCTCAAAACCCTCTCTGATAGATTCATCGGTAAGCGATGATATCCATAGCCGTTCCACAGGTTTGTCGCAACCGGCTTTCTGCATCACCCATCTTTGTATCAGCTCACCCTCTTGGCCGGCATCACCGCAGTTGATCACCTTATCACATCTCTTGATCAATCGCTCTATCACTTCAAACTGATGCTGTATCCCCTTGTCATCTTTCAGCTTGATGCCAAACCTTTCCGGAATCATAGGCAGGGCAGATAGTGACCATCTTTTCCAGTCAGGAGTATAATCTGCCGGATCTTTCAGCTCGCAGAGATGACCAAAAGTCCAGGTGACGCAATATTCGCCACCTTCAAAATACCCGTCTCTCCTTACGTCAGCACCAAGTATCTTGGCAATATCCGCTCCTACACTCGGTTTCTCTGTGATACAAAGAATCATATTCTCTCTATATAGTCTTTTATCAATTAAAATTTCGCAATACGCAAAAAGCAATACTCAAAACCCACCATGCAAAACGCGCTACTCTAACCCCTTTGCCTCGTTCCAGATTTCATCCATCTCTGCAAGAGACATATCCTTAAGATTTTTACCCATTTCCTTTGCCTTGGCTTCCAGATAATTGAATCTTCTTATGAATTTTCTGTTGGTAAGTTCAAGTGCATTTTCAGGAACGACACCATAAAGTCTTGCAGCATTTACGACTGAGAAAAACAGGTCTCCGAATTCTTTTTCTATGCCTGCTTTGTTATTCGCATTGATTTCGGTTTCTACTTCGGCAGTCTCTTCCTTGACTTTGTCCCAAACCTGTGAAGGTTCGTCCCAGTCAAAACCTACATGAGCAGCCTTTTCTTGGATACGGTATGCCTTTACAAGAGCCGGTAGAGCGGATGGTACTCCAGACAACACTGTCTTGTTGCCATCTTTCTCTTTCATTTTTATCTGCTCCCAGTTGTCGGCTACGGCATCGGCCGTTTCTGCCTTGACATTTCCATATATATGAGGATGCCTGAATATGAGCTTGTCAGCGAGTGCATTGCAAACGTCAGCAATGTCAAACTCCCCTTTTTCATCTGCTATTTTACTATAGAATGCCACATGAAGCAGCACATCGCCGAGCTCTTTCTTAATGTTTGGCACATCTTCTCCCATAAGGGCATCACACAATTCATACACCTCCTCTATTGTGTTGGGACGAAGTGATTCATTGGTCTGTTTTCTATCCCAAGGACACTTTTCCCGAAGTGTGTCAAGCACATCGAGAAGCCTGCCAAAAGCCTCTATTTTTTCTTGTCTTGAATGCATGTCGTATTTCCTTTGATAATAAAAATCCTTGTCAGAGATAAGATTTATACTGCAAAATTACTAAAAATTCGGCAAAAATTGCTATCTTTGCCTTTTGAAATCTATCAGGGCTTGCAATTTTTGATAAATTGCTTACCATATCTTATGCTCATAAGAGTATTTAGATGATAGTAAATTAATGATATTTAATGGATAAGATATTAGATACGAGAAAGGTTGATAAATTTGACAAGCTTCTGGAAGGGGTGACGTCGATTGTATTGACATGCCATGTCCGTCCTGATGGGGATGCGATTGGCAGCACTCTCGGCTGGATGCACCTCCTTGAGTCCTTGGGCAAATCTGTGGCAGTTGTTATTCCTGACAACGCACCCAGATCTCTCTCTTTCCTGCCAGGTTTTGACCGTATGGCTATCTATACTCGCCATGAAGAGTATTGTGATAAGCTTTTCAAGGAGGCTGACCTCGTGATTTGTTGTGATTTTAATCAGCCTTCACGTCTTGATCGCATGCAGAAGCTGCTTGAAGATTGCATGTGTCCCAAGGTGCTCATCGACCATCATGTGGAGCCAACGCCCTTTGCCGATATCATATTTTCATTCCCGGATATGTCGAGCACATGTGAGCTTTCTTTCAGGATTATGGCTGAACTTGGTCTTTATTCTGAGATTAATCTCGAGGCGGCCACGTGTTTACTTGCCGGTATGATCACTGATACAAAGAATTTTACGGTCAATTGCAAGAGTCCCGATATTTATGAGATATTGCAGCGCCTGCTTGAAAAAGGATGTGATAAAAACCGTATTGTCCGCCTCGCACTTATGGAAAAGAGTTTCGGTGCGATGATGCTTGAGGCATATGCTCTCTCTTCAAAGCTAGAGATTTTCCCTGAATTCCATGGCTCCATAATTTGCCTTGATAAAGAAGAATGTGAAAGATTCCACTACGAAAAAGGTGATACGGAAGGCATTGTGAACCGTCCAACTGAAATTCGTGGCATTACGTTTAGCTTTTTCCTTCGCGAAGATGCCGACTGTGTTAAGGTATCCGCAAGAAGCGTTATGGATTTCCCGGTAAATGAAATTTGTAAGGATGTTTTTGGAGGTGGAGGCCATGTGATGGCTGCCGGCGCTGAGTTCTATGGCTCACTTCAGGAATGCAGGAGGTTGCTCCTTGAGTCTTTCCCAAAATATTCTCATTATCTCAAGGGTCGAACCGAGAAACTCGATTATTTTGAGATCTAATCACCCTTAAACTTCTAAACGATTAAACAATTAAACAAATAAAACCTCCACCCATACATAAATATAGCAATGAAAATATTAATTAAATATTCGTTCTCTCTAATTTTAATGATGCTTGTGTTTGCATCATGCAGTAAGACTGAAAGTTATTCCGATCTTCTTAAGAAAGAACAGAAGGCGAGCAACTGGTTTTTAGCTCAACAAAAAGTCTGCAACGAGATTCCTGCCGACAGCGTCTTCCTTGAAGGTTCCGATGCTCCTTTTTATCGTATGGATGATGACGGATATGTCTATATGCAAGTGATCAAGACAGGCGACCGTGAACTTCCCAAGTCGGGCGCGACTGTCTATTTCACTTATACCCGTTATAACATAGAGACGATGTATTCCAACAATACTCTTGATATTGCTCCTACAGATGGCAATCAAGACAATTTTATTTCTTCCATCGGCGACACTTATTTCATTTTCAATAACTATAGTGTAGCCTCCTCGTCTACATTTGGATCGGGCATGCAGCTTCCTCTCAGCTATCTCGGCTATAATTCAGAAGTTAATATCCTGCTTAAATCTTATTATGGATTTGCTTCCGACAACACCACCTGTACGCCCTATCTCGTAAATGTTCGTTACTTTAAAGCCGAATATTAAGTTGTCTCAAATAATTGATCATTTATCATTAATCATTTATCATTATAATAATGAGTCTCATAAAATCAATTTCCGGTATCCGCGGCACTATCGGTGGACACAATGGCGATGGACTCGGCGGAGTGGATATCGTCAAGTTTACGGCCGCTTATGCACAGCATATTAAGAATGTCAACGGTGGAAAGACCGGTAAGATAGTAGTGGGTCGTGATGCCAGGATTTCCGGCCAAATGGTGTCAAATCTTGTGGTAGGCACCTTGATGGCAATGGGTTTTGATGTTGTCAATATTGGCCTTGCAACAACTCCTACTACAGAGCTTGCTGTGGTTGGAGAAGGTGCTGTTGGCGGTATCATCTTGACAGCCAGTCATAATCCCATTCAATGGAATGCTCTTAAGCTTCTTGATCGTAATGGTGAATTTCTTACTGATGCTGCCGGCAAGGAGGTGATAAAAATTGCCGAAGAAGAGGCTTTTGTATTTGCAGATGTTATGGAACTTGGCTCTGAATATGTCAATAATACATGGGGCCAACGTCATATAGATATGGTTAAGGCTTTGAAGCTCGTCGATGTCAAGGCTATTGCAGAAGCAAATTTCACTGTAGCTGTCGATGCCGTAAACTCTGTCGGTGGTATTGTCATTCCCCGTCTGCTTAGAGTGCTCGGAGTTAAGAATGTCATCGAACTTAATTGTGAAGCTAACGGGCATTTTGCTCATACTCCGGAGCCCATTCCCGAGAATCTTACTCAGATAGCCGATCTCATGAAGTCTGGTAAGGCCGACGTAGGGTTTGTTGTGGATCCTGATGTCGACCGTCTTGCTATTGTGATGGAAAATGGCGAGATGTTTGTCGAGGAATATACTCTTGTGGCCGTTGCTGATTACATCCTTTCCAAGACTCCCGGTTCCACTGTTTCTAACCTCAGCAGCTCCCGCGCTCTCCGCGATGTGACCCGTCGCCATGGATGCGAGTATAATGCAGCTGCGGTTGGCGAGGTTAATGTGGTCGCAAAGATGAAGGAGACCGGAGCAGTCATTGGTGGAGAAGGAAATGGCGGTGTCATATATCCCGAACTTCACTACGGACGCGATGCTCTTGTAGGCGTCGCCTTATTCCTTACTCTGCTTGCAAAGTCTGGAAAGAAAGTCAGCGAGCTGAAGAAGACATATCCTCCTTATCAGATTGCAAAGAATAAGATCCAGCTTACCCCCGACATTGATGTTGATGCTATTCTTCTCGCTGTCAAAGACAAGTTTGCCGGTTGCGAAATCACTGATATCGATGGAGTGAAGATTGATTTCCCCGAATCTTGGGTACATTTGCGAAAGTCGAATACCGAACCCATAATCCGCATCTATAGTGAGGCCGAGACTATGGAGAAGGCACAGGCTCTCGCAGATGAAATCAAGGCAGTTATCGCCTCCCTCTAACGAATTCTAAATTCTAAATTCAAAATTCTAAATTAGAATAATGTTAAAGAAATTCTTCCTAAATCTCCTCTCTTCATTTGTCGGAGCATGGATAGCAATGGTGCTTTTCTGTGTCGTTGCCTTTGTTGTAGTAATTGGCGTCGTGGCCCGGCTCGGTGGTGATGATGAGTCAAAGACTTCTAAGGTGAGTTCCGATTCTGTTATGGTCCTTGATCTATCAGGCACCATTATAGAAACTCCGGAATCCGGTCAAATCGACTTCCTCTCTCTTGCAAGTGGGGAAGGAGTGGAGTCTCCTACCGCTCTTAATATACTCGTCGACGGCATCCGCGAGGGTAAGGATTCTAAGGATATCAAGGCTATGTATATCAAATGTGGCCATCCTTCCGCTTCTCCCGCCACTCTCAATGCTATCCGTATGGCTGTGGCTGATTTTAAGAAGAGCGGAAAAAAAGTCTATGCTTATGCAGACGAAATGACCATGGGCGATTATTTTGTTGCTTCCCAGGCCGATAGCCTTTTCCTGAATCCCGGTGGTATGATTGAGATTTCTGGTCTTGGCGGCACTTCGCTGTTCTATAAGGATCTTCTTGATAAGATTGGCGTTAAGATGACTCTTGTTAAGGTGGGTACTTTCAAGTCAGCAGCCGAACCATATATCTCAAATCAGATGAGTGCTCCAGCCCGCGCTCAGCTTGATACCCTTTATGGCAGCATGTGGAGCTATATCGGTAAGTCTGTAGCTGATGGCCGTAAGACACTCAATGCAGAATCCATGAATAAGGCAGCCAATGAGTTTATTGCTTTCAAGCCATCTTCCGAAGTACTGAAACAAGGATATGTAGACCGTTTGGTCTACGAACGTCAGATCGATGATATCGTTGGTCGCCTTGTTGGCAAGGAAGGAAAAGACGTAAAATATTATACTCCTGAGACTCTTTCTGAGAATTCAAAATGGGGAAAGGAATATAATAATAAAAACAGGGTAGCGGTCCTCTATGCTACTGGTGAAATTCAGGAGCATGCTAAAAGTGGTATCGACTGCTATAAACTTGTGCCTCAGATTACTGAATTGGCCGACGATGATAATGTGAAGGCTCTTGTGCTCCGTGTGAATTCTCCCGGTGGTTCTGTATTCGGAAGCGAACAGATTGGTGAGGCTCTCGACTATTTCAAGTCGAAAGGAAAACCCTTTATCGTTTCAATGGGCGACTATGCTGCTTCCGGAGGATATTGGATATCCTGCACCGCTGATAAGATTTATGCCGATCCTCTTACGATAACTGGTTCTATTGGTATTTTCGGTCTGTTCCCCTCTGCTGAAGGTCTTGCCAAGAAACTTGGTGTTACTCCACAAACTGTCAGCACTAATCCAGGCAAGAGTATTTCCATTTTCTATGACCCGACTTCCGAACAACTCGATGTGCTTCAGACTTACATCAACGACGGATATTCTCGCTTCGTGAAGAGGGTAGCCAAGGGTAGAAATATGAAAGAAGAGAGGGTGCGCCAGATTGCCGAAGGTCGTGTCTATGATGCATCTCAGGCTTTGACGCTGAAACTCATCGATCAACTTGGTTCTCTCGACGATGCTATTGCATTTGCTGCTTCTAAGGCTGGACTCAAGGATGACAAATATGGAGTGGCAGTTTATCCTAAGTATAAACCTGATTTCCTCGATATTTTGAAAGCTCAGGGATTGGATCAGTTGAATATGGAAATTGCCAAGATTTCAGGTAACAATCCGGAATCTGTGATCATTAATGAGACTTCCAAGCTTTTGCGCCGTTCTCCTTGGCAAGCAAGAATGACTCCACTCTCAGTTCGATTTAATTAGTATAAGATGGCTACGCTCGACACATATCTTAAATATGCATTGACTCCACTTTCTTGGCTTTATGGATTTGGTGTCTATATGCGAAATAAGTTTTTTGATTGGGGTATACTGAAAGAGGTTTCTTTCGGTATTCCCGTTGTCGGCGTAGGTAATATCACAGTAGGGGGCACCGGTAAGACTCCTCATGTAGAATATATACTTGAGTGCTTGAGATATAAGCGTAAGATAGCTGTGCTCAGTAGAGGCTATAAACGCAAGACCCGCGGCTTCATTGTGGCTTCAGCCAAGAGCACTCCCGACAGCATTGGCGACGAACCGCTTCAGATTTATGAGAAATTCGGTGGCACTGTGAAGGTGGCAGTTTGCGAAAGCAGGGTCACTGGTGTAAGGGAATTGATCAAGCAGTTTCCCAAACTTGATCTGATCGTGCTTGATGATTCTTTCCAGCATCGTTATATCAAGCCAAAGGTGAATATCATGCTTATGGATTATACCCGTCCGGTATATTCCGACGATATCCTTCCATTGGGCCGCATGCGCGAGAGCAAGGACGCTATATATAGGGCCGACATGGTGATCACTACGAAATGTCCTTCAGATATCTCTGCTCTTGATATGCGGATGGTCTATAAGCACTTGGAGCTCCTCCCTTATCAGAAGCTTTATTTCTCCACATTCGATTATGGCGGCCTGATTCCTGTATTTCCCGATGATTGCACTGAGCGTGTCCGTATAGATGAAATCACTGCGGATGACTCGGTTATCCTTCTCACTGGAGTGGCTAATCCTCGTCCCTTTGTCAATCATTTCAGGGAGTACCCGTTTAAAAAGAAAATTCTTCATTTCCCGGATCATCATGATTTCAAGAAAGCAGATTTGCATAAGATTCTCACTAAATTCAATGTTGCTTCAGGAATCCGAAAGTTTATAATCACTACGGAAAAGGATGCAATGCGTATTAGCCATAATCCTTATTTCCCTGTCGAACTCCGACCATTTATTTTTTATATCCCTATTGGAGTGCGCATGCTTGAGACTAATTTCGGCTATGATTTTGTTCCGGATCTCCTCCATGCAATCGAAAAATAAACAATAACCTTATGCTTCGCGTTTAATTATATATGACACTTAGAAGCTAACCGTTAACCTTTAACCTATAAACCATAAAACCTTCAACGCTATGTTAGACAAAATCAAAGAGACTTCTGATTTTATTCGCACCAAGGTCTCTAAATTGCCTGAAGTGGCTGTAATTCTTGGTTCCGGACTTGGAAACCTTGCTGATAATATGGATGTGACAGCAGAAATTGACTATCACGACATTCCTAATTTCCCCGTATCTACTGTTGCTGGCCATGCTGGAAAACTTATTTTCGGCACTTTGGGAGGCAAATACATCATGGCTATGAAAGGACGTTTCCATTACTACGAAGGCTATGATATGAAGCAAGTCACATTCCCTGTACGCGTGATGAAGGATCTTGGCGTCAAGACTCTATTCGTCAGCAATGCAGCGGGCGGAATGAATAAGGAATTCCGCGTAGGCGATGTGATGGTGATCACCGACCATATTAATCTTTTCCCAGAGAATCCTTTGAGGGGTAAGAATTATGAGGAACTCGGCACCCGTTTCCCGGCTATGACTGAAGCCTATAAGAAGTATCTCGTTAAGTATGCCGATGAGATTGCTGATGCTGAGGGCCTCCGCCTTATGCATGGAGTATATGTAGGTACTCCTGGTCCTACATTCGAGACCCCTGCAGAATATGAATATTTCCGTGTCATCGGTGGCGATGCAGTAGGTATGTCTACTGTGCCAGAGGTGATCGTGGCAAATCATGCCGGTATGGATGTCTTTGGCCTTTCTGTCATCACTGACCTTGGAGGAAAGGATGTAGATTATGTGCCTACTCATGAGGAAGTGCAGCAAGCTGCCGAGACAGCTTCTCCTGTTATGGTGAAGCTAATAACCAAGATGCTTGCCAAACTTCAGTGATTTTATCTATAGTCTATTATATTAAATATTTATATCTACATGGCAGAAATCTCAGAACTCGGTGAGTTCGGACTCATCGACCGTCTCACGGCCGGTTTTCCATTACGCAACGAGTCTTCCGTCCTTGGTGTCGGCGACGATGCCGCTATTATGAATTTTGCTGATAAGGATGTGCTTGTGACTACCGACCTCCTTCTCGAGGGTATACATTTCGACTTGAGATATGTCCCTCTGAAGCATCTCGGCTATAAGTCTGCTATTGTAAATTTCAGTGACATTTACGCTATGGGCGGCACTCCGCGGCAGATAACTGTCTCTCTCGGGGTCTCAAGTCGCTTTTCTGTAGATCATATCGATACTCTTTATGAAGGTATCCGCACTGCTTGCGATATGTATGGCGTCGACCTCGTCGGTGGTGATACTTCAGCTTCAGTGACTGGCCTTGTCATCAGTATAACTTGCATAGGTGATTGCGAGAAAGGTAAGGAAATACGTCGCGATGGTGCCAAACCTACCGATCTGATTTGTGTCTCAGGCGATTTAGGCGCTGCTTATATGGGACTTCAGCTTCTTGAGCGTGAGAATCGTGTGAGTGCTAATGCTGGATTAGGCTTCCAACCCGATTTCTCAGGTAAGGAATACATTCTCGAGCGTCAGCTGAAGCCGGAGGCTCGACGTGATATAATCGAAGCTCTCCGCAAGGAGGATATTCACCCCACTTCTATGATGGATGTCAGCGATGGGCTATCTTCTGAACTCCTTCATATTTGCAAGAACTCTCATACAGGGTGCCGTGTCTATGAGGATAAGATTCCTATTGATTATCAGACTGCAATAATGGCCGAGGAACTAAATATGAACCTCATTACGGCTGCGATGAACGGTGGCGAAGATTATGAACTCCTCTTTACAGTTCCTCTCACTGACCATGACCGAATTGAGAATATAAAGGGCGTTAAGATGATCGGCTACATCACGGCTC
The DNA here is from genome assembly GCA_001701075.1 of Bacteroidales bacterium GP3. Taxonomy (GTDB): domain Bacteria; phylum Bacteroidota; class Bacteroidia; order Bacteroidales; family Muribaculaceae; genus Lepagella. Next base: position 14,681 of record DAAK01000163.1, read on the forward strand.
CAGAACTCGGTTGCGCCATGATTTCGCGCGACGGTCAAGAGTTTCCCCTTAAGGCCCAAGGCTGGAATGCCTTCCCCTCATCTCCCGTCAATCCTTGAATTTCAGATTGATTCCCGACTTATTGATGCCTGCCCCATGGAAATCCAACTCCATGTCGGCAGGCATTAACGCATTGCAACTTGAATTTAATTTATTTAACAGTAATTTTGTGCCTATTCCGAAACTAAAGTGTTAATTTTGCATATGATTTATTCCTGATGGCTTCCCGATATCTTCAAGGAAGTCATGCTTAAAATATTAATATTATTTAGAAAACAACTGAAGCCCTTATGGAACAGACAGTTAATATTCGCGAGCTTAATGATCGCATTGCTGCCAAAAGCAATTTCCTTAGCATGATCCGCAACGGTATGGATCAGCGTATTGTTGGTCAGAAGCATTTGGTGGATTCTCTTCTAATCGCTCTCCTCAGCAACGGCCACGTCCTTCTCGAAGGTGTCCCCGGTCTTGCTAAGACTCTTGCAATTAAGACGCTCGCTAACATAGTGGATGCTAAATACTCACGTATCCAGTTTACTCCCGACCTTCTTCCTGCCGACGTTATCGGTACTCTCATCTATAGCGTGAAGAAAGAGCAATTTGAAGTGAAGAAAGGTCCTATCTTCGCTAATTTCGTCCTTGCTGATGAGATCAACCGTGCTCCGGCTAAGGTGCAGAGTGCTCTTCTCGAGGCTATGCAGGAGCGTCAGGTGACTATCGGCGAGCAGACTTTCCCTCTCGATCGTCCGTTCCTCGTTATGGCGACCCAGAACCCGATTGAGCAGGAAGGCACTTATCCGCTTCCTGAGGCTCAGACCGACCGTTTCCTTCTCAAGGTCATAATCGGTTATCCTACAAAGCAGGAGGAAAAGCTTATCATTCGTCAGAATATCCGTGGTGCTCTCGACGCTGTAAGGGCTGTGGTTTCCACTCAGGATGTGCTTGAGATTCAGCAACTCGTCCGCGAGATATATCTTGACGAAAAGATTGAGAATTATATCGTGGATATCGTTTTCGCAACCCGTAACCCGGAGGCTGCCGGCTTGAAGGATCTCGATGGTATCATCGCATACGGTGCTTCTCCTCG
>DAAK01000220.1:0-9247 GCA_001701075.1 Bacteroidales bacterium GP3
CATCTCTGGCATCCTTATACTTCGACACATGATCCACTGCCGACCTACAAAGTTGATCATGCTGAAGGAGCAATCATCACTCTTGAGGATGGGCGAGAACTGATCGACGGTATGTCGTCATGGTGGTGCGTCATCCATGGCTATAATCATCCGGTGCTAAATAAAGCGATAGCTGACCAGACAAAGAAGATGAGCCATGTGATGTTTGGGGGTCTTACTCATCAACCGGCCATAGATCTTGGCAAACTTCTCCTTGATATCCTTCCACCTTCAATGAATCGCATTTTCTATGCAGATTCCGGTTCAGTTGCAACCGAGGTGGCAATGAAGATGGCAGTGCAGGCCCAGAATGACCCAAAGCGCACTAATTTTGCAACAATAAAAAGCGGTTATCATGGCGATACCTGGAATGCCATGTCGGTATGTGATCCTGTCACGGGTATGCACGGTGCTTTTGGGCCGGCCCTTCCAGTCCGCTTCTTTGCAGAAGCGCCCCAATGCGGATTTCATGACGAATGGGATCCGAAGGACTTCGAATCGATGCGCAGAATACTTGATGAACATGGAGAGTCGATTGCTGCAGTAATTCTCGAACCGATAGTGCAAGGCGCAGGTGGAATGCGTTTCTATCATCCACAGTATCTTCGAGAGCTTCGGAAAGAGTGTGATGAAAGAGGAATATTATTGATATTCGATGAGATTGCCACAGGTTTTGGGCGTACGGGAAAACTCTTCGCATGGGAACATGCAGAAGTAGAACCTGACATAATGCTCATAGGAAAGGCACTTACCGGAGGATATATGACTTTTTCAGCCGTAGCCACATCAGAGAAAGTGGCTGAGATGATATCATCAAGCGAGGCTGGATGCATCATGCACGGACCCACATTCATGGGAAATCCTTTGGCGTGTGCCGTGGCACTTGCCAGCACACGTCTTCTCCTGTCAAGTCCCTGGAAGAAACGTATTGAGAAGATAGAATCTATTTTAAGGGAAGAACTTGCCCCTGCCGCTGAACTTCCGTTTGTGAAAGAAGTCAGGGTGCTTGGTGGAATTGGGGTAGTGGAGCTTCACGAATATATCTCATGGCTTGGCGAGTTTCAGAAGATGTGTGTGGACGAGGGAGTTTGGATACGTCCTTTTGCTCACAATGCCTATCTGATGCCTCCATATCTTGCCGTCTCAGATGAGCAAGTACGCATTCTTGCACGCAAACTCATCAAAATCTTAAAACAGATTCACAACTATTAAGAGCTGGGGCTTGTTTTCTTATTAAAGACTTTATGACGATGGAAAATACAGAAGAAAAAAACAATATAGAAGAAAAGACAGCCGAAGAACTCCGTATCACCGAGCAGGCCATAGAGGTGCTCCGCACAGTGTTTGATCCGGAAATACCGGTTAATGTCTACGACTTAGGCTTGATATATAAGATAGATTATGAAGTTGACACGAAGACACTTCATGTAGATATGACCTTGACTGCCCCGAGTTGCCCGGCAGCCGACTTCATCTTGGAAGATGTTCGCCAGAAACTCGTCAGCATCAAGGGTCCGGAAAAAGTAGACCTACGTCTTGTATTTGATCCGGTATGGGATCAGTCTATGATGTCGGAAGAAGCTAAACTTGAACTCGGTTTCCTGTGAGAACCTATTTCCTGAGCGACTTGCACCTCGGTGCCCCATATTTCCCTGACTCCCGGGAGTCGGAGCGACGTGTCGTGGCCTTTCTTGACTCCATAAAGAATGATGCAGAAGCCATCTATCTTCTTGGTGATATATTAGACTACTGGTATGAATACCGCTATGTCGTGCCCCGCGGATTTGTGCGATTTTTCGGGAAACTTGCGGAATTGTCTGACTCAGGCATAAAGATAACATGGCTTATCGGCAACCACGACATTTGGATTTTTGATTATATTCCGAATGAATTGGGGATTCGCGTAATAGATGGAAGCATTGAGGAGGAAATCTATGGTAAGAAAATTTTCATGGCTCATGGAGATGGGGTAGGAGAGCATCCATGGAGTTTCCGATTCATCCGCTCAATGTTCCGCTCAAAGGTATGTCAGTTTTTTTATTCAGCAATTCATCCAAGGTGGACGGTGCCTTTTGCGTACAGCTGGAGTCATCATAGCCGCGAGACAGGTAGGGAAGCGGGACAGGATTGGCATCCGCTGCTTGACCAGCTTGAGTCTTTCTCCCGAGAATATCTAAAGGAACATCCTGACATCAGCCATTTCATTTATGGACATCTGCATATATTGAAGCAACTGCAGTTGAGCGAGACGTGCGATCTGACGGTGCTCGGAGAGTGGATTAAGACTTGCTCATATGCTGTGCTCGATAAGAGTGGAAAGCTGACTCTTGATTGCTTCAAGGAGATTTGAGAGATTTTCTTTTGTCAAGGCGGCAGAGAGTGAAAGGCGGAGCCGTTCCGTGCCGGCGGCTACAGTAGGGCGGCGGATCGGCAGAGCATCTATGCCGGCTTCACGCAACTTTGCTGCCATTTCAATAGCTTTTGAGGCGCTTCCTGCATGAACTGGAATAATCTGGCTTCGACTTTGGCATTCAGTTCCGGTGATGGCCTCCAGTTGATGCCTGAACCATTCGGATAATTCCCTGAGTTGCCTACGCTCTTCGGTCATTCCGATAAGGTGTTCGATCATCAGCCGATCCCATGCCACTAACGATGGAGGAAGGGCCGTTGAGAATATAAAGCTCCTTGCGCAGTTGATAAAATAGGAGTGCAATGCTTCTGATGTGGCAATAAACGCACCAAATCCGGCAGCAGCCTTTCCAAGAGTCACTATCAGAATATCAATTTCGGGTAGCAGACCAAGTTCCTCTGCCAAGCCAAGTCCCTTTTGACCAAACACACCGAAAGCGTGGGCTTCATCGACATATAGAAGCAGATTTGGATATTCCTTCTTGATTTCTACGAGTTCCTGGAGCGGCGCGAGATCACCATCCATACTGAAAACAGATTCTGTGGCTATAATAATCTGACGATAAGATGATGCTTTCTTGTCGAGTATTCTTCGTAGCATCTTCATATCGTTGTGTACGAATCGGGCTGTGTCGCCATGTCCGAGACGTATACCGTCGATCATCGAAGCATGTATGAGTTTGTCGCTTATGATTAGAGTCTCAGGAACTGAGAGTGCAGACAGGGCTCCGGTGTTGGCATGATATCCAGAATTGACAAGAAGTGTTCTTTTGCCGTAAAGCTTGTCAAGCATGTCCTCAAGCGATTTGTGTTCGTCTTGATGTCTTTGAAGAAGCCTGGAAGCAGAAGCCGACATCGGAGAATTGGCAAAACGCTCGTGAAATTCATCTATAAACTCGGAGTGTCTTGCCCCGAGCGACATATAATCGTTGCTGATGAGATCAAGCCCTCCAAGGCCGTCAGGAATATGCCTCAGGCGGTTTTCCGCATCAAGCGACGAGAGAATATCTTCGTAAAGCATAATTGCCGTCAGTTGAGTTTCTTTTGATTATCGGCAATGTCCTTTTCTCTTTCGTTGCGGAGACGCTCTCTCTTTTTAAGGAAGAACACGAGGGCTGCGAGCACAACTGCCTCAGCAGCCACAGTGCCCCAGAATCTTGCCGTTTCTCCTGCCCGAAGCAAATCCATGCCGAAATAAAACGTCATGAAAAGGAAATAAATAGCCAAGAGGGCCGGAAGCCAAATGTATTTATATTTTCTCATCATTAGTATCGTTGACAGATTGTGGTTCATTCTCCGTTTGGTAAGGAGAAGTCTGAGGGTCAAACTTCCCTTCATTCAGATGCGAATATATCTGAGTGCAAGCAAAAGCATCAAGAGCGGCATAATGCTGTTGTGACTCGGCAAGCTGATCAGCTTCCCAATTAGAGAGTCTTTGTGCCTTCGACAGACGCTTTCCAAAAAGAATACCATAAAGTTTAGTGAGACTTTTGTCGATGATGTTCCATTTTGTCACAAAAGTCTGAAGCTCAATAAACCCTCCGGGTTCAAAGTCATAAGTCTTTCGGAGATTACGGAAATCATCGTGGAGCGAAAGTCCGACCTTGATCTTATTATTGTCTTCAAGAAGATTCTTTAGGGCTTCCGGCATGCCAATTTTATTGAGTCGGAAAAGATAGCAGGCATCGGGGCCGGAAAGTTGTAGCAGGGATACATTATAGCATTGTCCTTTCTTAAAGGATGGACGAGTCTCAGTGTCGAATCCAATCAAATTAGCCTTGCGCAGTTGCTCCACGGCGCTGTCAACGGCTATAGGAGTGTCAACCACAACTATAGAACCTGAGAAATGAGCAGGAGGGAGGGCAGCGAGTTGCTGTTTTGATATAGAAATATTCATTCGTTGATAGGTGCTTCTCTTCAAGAAGCTGATTCAAAAGTTGAAAAACAATGCAAAGATATAATTTTTTTTTGACTTGTTCAAGAATTTTATTAACTTTGCATCTGAATTGTCGTGTATTTGCACGTGATTTCAACGGTGTCTAATTGGATACTAATAATATAACCGAATATTAACTCAAACAAAGCAATTATGAAGACATTCCACAAAGCGCTTCTGGTGGCACTTGTAGCCATCTTCTCATTCGGATATGCCTCTGCAGATTTCCGTTTCGGTGTAAAAGCCGGACTTAATTTCAGCAAACTCGATCTCAAGATAAAGGATAAACAAGGAGTTGAGGACTTCCTCAAAGATGAAGGCAACCGTACTGGTTGGATGGCTGGCGTAATGGCAGAGTTTACAATTCCTATTGTAAACATCGGTGCTGATGCATCTCTGCTCTATGCCCGTCAGAATGTCGATGCAAATAGTGTCTACGAAAATGAGAACTTCCTTGATATTCCAGTAAATCTTAAGTGGAAAATAGGTTTGCCAGTAGTAGGCAACATCATTTCTCCTATCATCTATACAGGTCCGGATTTCCTTTTTGCCCTTAATAAGAATACAATCAATGATATCAAGAGCAAGACTTGTGAAGTGGGCTGGAACATTGGTATTGGTGTAGAGCTTCTTAAGCATCTTCAGGTAGAAGCAGGATATTGCATCGGTCTTAACAGTGTAGTTGATTTCTCTGATAAATTTGTCGGTACTGGAATCAATACAGCAGATTATAAACTTAAGAAAAATTACTGGTCGCTCACAGCCGCATATCTTTTTTAAACAAACTTTTGATTGATGAAGAAACTTGTTTTGGCCCTGATTGCCATGATAATTGGCTTGGGAGCAAATGCAGAATTCCGTTGGGGCCCTACTGCAAGCGTAAATTTCAATACATTTCACTGGAAGGAGCCCCTGCTTGAGACCCATATGCGCACCGGCTTTGATGCCGGCATAATGGCTGAGATCATGATTCCGGGTATCGGATTCGGTGTAGACGCTGGCCTTACGTATGGCATGCGAAGCGCAAAAGTGAACTTCGGCGAATGGAAGATTTGGAATTGCGATGGTTTTGGCAACGATAATGTAGTGCTTCACACTGTCAATATCCCTCTTCACTTGAGATTTAAATATACGCGCCTCGAAGGTGTAGAAGAGACGATAGCTCCTCTTGTTTTCGCAGGTCCGGTTTTCGGGTTTAATGTAGCCGGTAACTGTAAGGCCTTGGAGCAACCGATCGGAACTGTTTCTCTTGATTTTGGTCTTGGTTGCGAGCTCTTTCAGAAATTCCAAGTTTCTGTAGGATATCTCTGGGGACTAAGCTACTCCACAAGAACCATAAAGCTTGAAAACCTTTCAGCGCGTGCCGATGGTTTTCGCGTAAATTTAGCATACTTCTTCTAAGTTAAATTGCAGTGAAGATAGAATTCATTAAGAGAGGCGCGGCAACGCGCCTCATACTTTTATTTGCCGGATGGTCGACAGACACGCGGTATTATAGCGGTTGTGATGTCGACGGATGGGACATAGCAGTGGTAAGTGATTATCGCGATATGTCCATGCTCGTGTTGCCCCCGCAATACGACACTGTGTATATCTTCGCATACTCTCTCGGCGTATGGGCTGCCTCGCAATGCAATCTAAAAGCGGCAGCAAGAATTGCTGTCTGTGGTTCAGGACTTCCGGTTTCAGATGAATATGGTATCCCAGTGTCGGTATATAACGCAACGGCCGATGGTCTAACAGCAGAATCACTGAAAAAATTTCATCGCCGTATGGCCGGCGACAGGGCAACTTTGAAACGCATAGAGTCTATTCTACCTGAGTCTCCTGATATTGAAACCCTTAAAGAGGAACTCTATGCAATAGCCGACTATCAACAAAAAGCGACGTCTGCGCCCGAGCTCAAATGGGATAAGGTATACATAGCCAAGCAAGACAGGATATTTCCCGAGGATAATCTTGACCGATATTGGAATGATTATCCAGGAGTTGAGAAAATCAAGGTAGACTCTTCGCATGCCATTGACATCTGCCAAATCATTAAGGATGTGCTTCCCAATCCAGCATCAATAGGGGAAGGTTTCTCTTTGGCTACTGATACATACAAAGAAAACGCCATAGTTCAATATGAAATTTGCAAAAGAATTGGGGAAATCGTAAGCCGGAAGTTGTCTGAAAGAAACTTGGAAGTCAGATCTTTGCTTGAAATTGGGGTGGGAAGAGGTTTGCTTACTGCAGTTTGGCAAAATCTTGTAGCTCCTGCCCATGCGACTTATGTGGATTTATTGGCGATGCCAAAATTTGGAATCGCGGAAGATGAGAATTATGTAGTGGGAGATGCTGAGGAATGGCTAAAAAAATCAAATGAAAAATATGACTTGATTCTCAGTGCATCTGCTATTCAATGGTTTGCTGATCCAGTCGGGTTTATACAGACAGTGAAGGAACATCTGAATCCAGGTGGATTTGCTGTAGTCTCGACATTCGTAAAAGGTAATCTTTTTGAACTCGATGCCATAAGGCCATGTCCTATTATTTATAAGGCAGCAGATGATTATAAGGCGATTCCAGATGTAGAGACTGAGGAATGGGAGAGTACTCTTAGATTTCCCTCAGCAAGGGCCATGATGATGCATCTACGGCTAACGGGGGTATCTCCGCGCCGGAAAGCATCATCGGTGCCACTTACATGTTTGCCGAAGGAGTTGACTTATCGGCCGCTGATACTTGTTATAGACAAGAAATAGGACTCGGCGGGGAGGCTGGGAAGCCTCCATTCCATAATAGTTAAAAATCGGTGAAATGGGCTGAGGGGAAATGCTGCTGGATGTAGCGCTTGAGATATTCGATTGTGTCGGCGCAGATGATAGGGTCTTTGTCGAAGTGATGGTTGTAGACTACTTCTGCTAATTCAATGCCATATTGCTCTATGGCATACAGGGTAAGCAATGTGTGGTTTATAGAGCCAAGTTGACCATTTGTCACAACTATTGTGGGCAAATGATGGTCGCGGATATAGTCAATTGTCAAATACTCTCCTACGAGCGGAACCATTATGCCACCTGCTCCTTCTATCAAGACTACATCATAGCGCGATTCGAGAGTCTCAGTGGCCTTCTCAATCTTGCCAAAATCAATAGCTCTTTTATCTATCTTTGAGGCAAGATCAGGAGAGCATGGATAGCTGAATATCTCAGGAGCTGTGATCATTTCCTTGTCTTCAACAGTCATAGGAATCCCCATAATCTGACGATGCACTTCGATGTCTTCACTTCTCCCTTCGTTGCCTGTCTGAATGAATTTCTGGGTAATGACGCTCTTGCCTTCTTGCATATAGCGGGTGGCAAGCCATCCTGTAGCCCAACTTTTGCCAACATCCGTTCCAATCCCCGTCACAAAATATTTCATAACTTTATGATGAATGCTTAATTCATTGCATATATATACCCCAGACTGAAGTCTGGGGTTTATGTATAATAATCAGGTCTCCGACCTGAATTCTATTCTTAAAAATGGAATAAAGAACTGAACAGTCTTGTTAGTAAGCGAACATTGGATAATCGTTCATCAGTTCGTTGACCTCGCGACGAACGTTGGCGATTTCCTCTTCATTGTCTGCATTGGTCAGAACGCGGTCGATAAGCTCAGCTATCTTCACCATCAGTTCTTCTTTTGCGCCACGAGTAGTGATGGCAGCCGTACCAAAACGGAGACCTGAGGTAAGGAATGGACTGCGGCTATCATATGGCACCATATTCTTGTTGGCAGTGATGTCAGCCTCAACAAGCACACGCTCAGCCTTCTTTCCGCTCATATCGGGGAATTTAGTGCGAAGGTCGACAAGCATGCAGTGGTTGTCAGTACCATCAGATATAATCTTATATCCACGTTTTGAAAGTTCCTCGGCAAGCACCTTGGCATTCTTCTGCACCTGAAGAGCGTATTCTTTCCATTCCGGCTGAAGAGCCTCACCAAAAGCCACTGCCTTAGCGGCTATCACGTGCTCAAGCGGACCACCCTGTACTCCAGGGAACACTGCGCTGTCGAGAAGTGCCGACATCTTCTTGATTTCGCCCTTAGGAGTCTTTTTGCCCCAAGGATTATCGAAATCCTTGCCCATAAGAATCATGCCGCCACGTGGGCCACGGAGAGTCTTGTGGGTTGTCGTGGTGACGATGTGTGCATGTTTCACTGGGTTTTCGAGCAATCCAGCGGCAATAAGACCAGCAGGGTGAGCCATGTCGACCATAAAGATAGCACCGATTTCATCAGCAAGTTTGCGGATACGGGCATAATCCCATTCGCGGCTGTAGGCACTTGCGCCGGCAATGATCAGCTTAGGACGCTCTGCGCGGGCCTTTTCTTCCATCTCCTCATAGTTCACGCGGCCATCCTCTTCCTTTACGGTGTAGCTTATAGGCTGGAAAACGAGTCCGGAGAAGTTGACAGGGCTACCATGGCTGAGGTGGCCACCATGGCTAAGATCCATACCCATGAACTTGTCGCCAGGCTGAAGGCAAGCCATGAATACAGCCATATTAGCCTGAGCTCCGGAATGGGGTTGTACATTCACCCATTCAGCATCGAAAAGCTTCTTAGCACGTTCGATAGCTATATTCTCAGCCTCATCCACCACTTGGCAACCGCCATAGTAGCGTTTGCCGGGATAGCCCTCGGCATATTTGTTGGTAAGGCAGCTGCCCATAGCACGCATCACTTCATCGCTGACGAAGTTTTCGCTTGCAATCAGTTCGATACCGCGACGCTGACGAAGGTGCTCACGGTCGATGATGTCAAATATTTCGTTATCTCTTTTCATGTTATAGTTGTCAGATTTCAGTTGTCAGATTTCAGATTTCAGTT
>DAAK01000220.1:9295-33991 GCA_001701075.1 Bacteroidales bacterium GP3
GGAGAGGGATCAACCGCCGAAGTTGTCATAATGTATAGACTCCGGTTCTACTCCAAGGTCGTAGAGCATCTTGTTGACAGAGTTGCTCATCGGGCCAGGACCGCACATGTAGTATTCAATTTCCTCCGGAGCATCATGATCTTTCAGGTAAGTGTCATACATCACTTGATGTACAAATCCCGGGGTGTACTTAACTCCAGCTGCATCAGCTGCAGGATCAGGACGGTCGAGAGCAAGATGGAAATGGAAATTGGGGAATTCCTTTTCAAGCTCGAGGAAATCGTTGAGATAGAACACCTCGTTAAGAGCACGGGCACCATAGAAATAGTCCATACGACGGTTGGTGGTATGCAAAGTCTTGGTGAGCCACATGATCTGAGCGCGTAGAGGAGCCATACCGGCGCCACCGCCTACCCATATCATTTCCTTGTCGGAATCTACAATCGGGTGGAAGTCGCCGTAAGGACCTGACATCATCACCTTATCGCCCGGCTTGAGGGTAAAGATATAGCTTGAAGCTATTCCCGGCGGAACATCCATAAATCCGACCTGAGGTTTCGGCTTGAATGGGGGAGTGGCGATACGGACTGTAAGCATGATACGGTCGCCTTCTTCCGGATAGTTCGCCATTGAGTAAGCTCTGACTGTCTCCTCGTCGTTGGTGCATTTAAGAGTGAAAAGACCGAATTTCTCCCACGATGGAAGGTATTCGTCGCCGATAAGGCTCTTATCGATATCCTTATCGTAGGTCATTGAATATTTCGGTATGCGGATTTGAGCGTAGCTACCTGGAATGAACTTCATATGTTCACCCGGTGGGAGAGCCACGATGAATTCCTTGATGAATGTAGCCACATTCTTGTTGCTGATGACGGTGCATTCCCATTCCTTAACGTCGAGGGCAGCCTCGCTGACACGGATTTCCATGTCGCTCTTCACCTTCACCTGGCAACCGAGACGCCAGTGATCCTTAATCTCCTTGCGTGTGAAATGGACAGCCTCAGTGGGAAGCATCTCGCCGCCACCAGACTCCACTTGACATTTGCACTGCCCGCAACTACCTTTGCCGCCACAAGCGGAAGAAAGATGCACACCAGCATCGTTGAGGGTCATAAGCAGCGATTTGCCACTTTTTGTCACAAGTGCTTTCTGGCCGTTGTTGATGCTGATGGTAACATCACCGCTACTCACAAGACGACTCTTGGCGAGAAGCAAAACGGCAACAAGCACCAAAACCATCACTAAGAATATAAGTGCAGCCGCTATTACACTATGCCATACTATCATAATCTTTTCGTTTTAGAGTTTAATGCCAAGGAAGCTCATGAATGCAATGCCCATGAGTCCGGTAATGATGAATGTTATGCCGGTGCCACGCAATGGAGCGGGAATCACCTTATCGTTGAGTCTCTCTCTGATAGCAGCAAGAGCTGTGATAGCGAGAAGCCAGCCAATACCTGAACCTACACCATATACGGTAGCTGTCCAAGCGTTGGAGAACTCGCGCTGCTGCATAAAGAGCACGCCGCCAAGAATGGCACAGTTTACGGCAATCAATGGAAGGAAGATGCCAAGACTTGCATATAGCGACGGAGAATATTTCTCTATCACCATCTCAAGAATCTGCACCAAAGCAGCAATGACCGCGATAAACATGATGAGACCCAAGAAACTCAGGTCGGTATCGGCATATTCTTGTCCGAGCCAAGAGAGTGACCCTGGCTTCAGGATGAATTCATTGATACACCAGCAGACGGGGAGTGCAATAGTCAGGACGAAAGTCACTGCCACTCCAAGTCCGAAAGCAGTCTTAACATTTTTCGACACTGCCAGGAAACTACACATTCCCAGGAAGTAGGCGAATATCATATTGTCGATGAAAATCGACCGTATAAACAAATTTAGATTTTCCATAACTTCAGTTGCTTTACGTTTTCAGGTTATCGAATTTTCATCATTTAGCCTTTCTGTTGTGAACCCAGATGATACAAGCCACAGTGATAAGGGCCATCGGAGGAAGAATCATCATACCATTGTTTTGATAACCAAGGTCATAAAGAGCCTGCGGTATCACTTGGAATCCCCAGAGAGTGCCGCTTCCCAAGAGTTCGCGGAAGAATGCCACTATCACGAGGATGATGCCATAACCGAGAGCATTGCCTACACCATCAAGAAATGCATTGAAGGGGGTGTTGTTGAGGGCAAAAGCCTCAAGACGACCCATTATGATACAGTTTGTGATGATGAGTCCGATGAAGACTGAAAGCTGCTTGCTGACCTCATAATTCCAAGCCTTGAGCACTTGGTCGACTACAACTACGAGAGCGGCTACCACAACGAGTTGCACGATGATGCGAATAGAAGTCGGGATAGTATTTCTCATAATTGAAATGATCACATTGGAAAGTGCAAGCACGGCAAGCACAGAAATTGTCATCACCACAGCCGGCTGCAGCTTAGCAGTCACCGCCAGTGCTGAGCAAATACCGAGAATCTGGACAATCACGGGATTGTCATTGCTCAGAGGATTGATGAGGGGTTCGAGTCTTTTTCTGATATTTCCCATAATTATTCCTTATTAGATTCCTTTTCAAGATTTTTGAAGAAAGCGGTGTATGGTTCGAGCGAAGAGTAAAGCATCTTCTGAACGCCTTGGCTTGTGATAGTGCCGCCGCTGACTGCATTCACATAAGCTCTTCCAGCCGGTTCCTGACCTTTTTTCACCACGAGCACTGATTCGAACTCGCCGTTGTTGCCGAAGATTGATTTTCCTTCAAACTGGCTGCTGAAAGCAGGGCGTTCGATTTCAGCACCCAATCCGGGAGTCTCACCCTGATGTCCGAAATAGGCACCATAAATAGTCTTTCCATCGGCATTCATGGCAATGTAGCCCCAAATAGGACCCCAAAGTCCGGCTCCAGCCACAGGAACAATATATTTGGTTCCTTTGTCGGTGTTGCATACAAATACCGGGAGCACACGTTCGTCTGCCGGTTTCTTTACCTCAGTTGCCATATCGACATCAAGTGCAACGGCATCTTTGACAACAGAGCCTTTGCTATCAACACAAAAGCTTTCCTTAATATGGGAATTGTAAAGATCACCTATACTTTCGTCGGATGTCGGATATATCAACGCAGCAGCAAGAATTTGCTTCTTTGTGTCGTTGGCAATGTTCTCAAGCTGAGCAGGACGGAGCGCCTGATATACGAGGGCAAGCGCAAATCCCACCACTATCACGAGCACAGCCGCATATATCACGGTATATACGTTGTTTTCTTTATTGATTTTCATCGTAGTCTGATTGATTAAGCGTTAATATATCCCTCATACAGCCAGTCGCTTCATGCGGCGACGGATATTTGCGTTGACCACACACCAGTCGATAAGCGGAGCAAAACAGTTCATCAAGAGAACTGCAAGCATAGCGCCTTCCGGATAACCGGTATTGTAGAAACGGATAGTCATCGCAAGAACACCAATAAGGAATCCGTAGATCCATTTGCCGGTCTCCGTGCGGCAGCTTGTCACAGGGTCGGTAGCCATAAATACAATTGCGAACAGGAAACCACCGAGGCAAAGCTGATCAAGAGGATAGACCATGCTTACAGGATAAGCGGCATTTCCTACAGCGTAGCCGAGACATGACATCCCGAGGCCTCCGACAAGGGCTGAAAGCATGATTTTCCAGCTTGCCATGCCGGTAGCAAGAAGAATCACGGCACCTATAAGGATGCAGAAAGTGGAAGTCTCACCCCAGCTTCCGGGAATCGTACCCCAAAACAGATTGGCGAAATCTAACATCTGGCCGTCGACGCCATAAATATGGACGTTTTCTCCAGTGGAAGTCGCAAGTTGTCCAAGAGGAGTTGCACCTGAATAGCCATCTACCGGTGTAGCACCACCCAAGCTAACAAACACACCGTCGCCGCTCATCTTCGAAGGATATGCGAAGAAGAGGAATGCGCGGGTGACGAGTGCCACGTTCAAGAAATTGTAGCCTGTGCCTCCGAAAACCTCTTTGGCGAAAATAACGGCAAATGCCACAGCTACAGCAAGCATCCAGCATGGAGTGCTCACCGGACATATCATCGGGATAAGGATACCCGAAACAAGAAATCCTTCTTGAATCTCATGTCCTCTTAGCTGCGCCACGATAAATTCAATGCCGAGGCCCACAATGTAGGCGGTCAGAATCTGTGGAAGCACAGCCCAAAGGCCATAAAAGAACTGAGAAATCCAACCGATGCATTCACCCGTAGCAAGATGATGCTGATAGCCGACATTCCACATTCCGAAGAGGCAACATGGGAGAAGAGCTATCACCACAGTGATCATCGTGCGCTTAGAGTCGTTGGAGTCATGGATATGCACACCCGACTGCGACGTTTCGTTGGGCGTGTATAGAAATGTGTAGAAACCGTCAAACACTGAGTGTAAGGAATGGTATTTCCCACCCTTCTCAAACAGCGGCTTCATGCTGTCTATTTTTTCCTTTAGTTTGCTCATAGATATAGTTCTATATTTTAAGTTTCGCAGGCGGAATGGTGTTGTTTAATCGTTTAATTGTTTAATCGTTTAATCGTTTAAACATTAACTTTCTCTTGCGAAAACAGGAATATTCAACTGTCTTTTCTCAGACGCTCAAGACTCTCGCGTGTCAGCTTTTGGAGTTCTTGTTTTGAAGTGTCCACGAATTCCGGAAGAGCAAAGTCTTCGGGTGCCACTTCATAGATTCCAAGTTTCTCCATACGGTCGAAGTCGCCGGCTATCATCGCCTTGATGAGATATTCGGGATAGATGTCAAATGGGAAAACCTTGTCAAGTTCACCACTAAGTATCATTGCCCGATGACCACCCTTGATTCTGGCATCGAAGTTAAACGGTTTCTCAAGTCCTCTAAGGAATGCCGGGAAAGTGCGCTTGATGCTGAATTTCTTGGGGTTCATCGAAGCCCATCCCATAAATTCGTCGGCATGGTCGCCTTCCTCTATAATCGTGATCTGACGATATGGGAATCTCAGGAAATCAGATGCGGGATTCACCTTGGTGCCTGTAAGAACATTTCCGGAAATCACGCGAATGCTGAGGTCTTCCTTAAGTTCTCCTTTCAGGATTTCATTGAGAGAAGCTCCAATTTCAGTCACTACCTTTTTAGGCTTTACTGCGGCCGGACCAGTGATAGCCACTTCAGCCTTGTAGTCGCAGTAACCTTTCTTTACGAGCATTCCGATACGTGCTACAGTGCCGGCATCAACAGTCCAGACAGTCTCTCCTTTATTGACGGGAGCCACTGCTGCAATCTGCACACTTGCATTTCCGGCAGGATGCGGGCCTATCATATCAAGAACAGAGGCTGCTTTAGTGCGCAAGCCTTGGCCCGGGCGAACTGCAAGATATAATGTCCCTTTTGTAAGGGTCTTGAGAGCCTCAAGTCCGGGTTCAAGATATTCTGCGATGTGAGTGGGAATGACATTTCCTGCGAGAGGAGATGAGTCAAACGCTGTCACAAAAATGTCTCTTGGAACTGCCTTGTCGTCGGGCACCACATCATATGGGCGCTGGCGCATCATAGCCCAGAGGCCACTCAGTTTGAGCTTCTCGATAAGATCGCCTGCCTCTATCTGGCATTTGGCATCTTCTCCTCCCACTTTCACAGTGACAGCGAGAATCTTACGTCGTTCACCGCGGCGAATCTCTTCTACGATGCCGGCCGCTGGCGATACGAGTTTGATAGTCTCTGCTTCCTTTGCATGAAAGAGGGGTGAACCCTTAGCCACAATGTCACCCGGCTTTACATCACATTTCCATGTGTAGCCTGGATAATCATCGGGGCATATGCCGACAAGGGCAGCCTTGATTGGCTCAGGCTTTCCTTCGGCTTTACCTTCCAGGGGAATGTCAAGTCCCTTCTTTATGTTAATTTCTCTTGCCATACCTTTTTGGGTAGATTAAATGAACTAAAATATCTTTACTCGTTGCATCCTTTCCCCTCATAAAAATACAAAATTAACTATTTTTTGCAAAATAAGCAAAAATAAAAGAAAAATATGACAAAAAAAACATTCGCCCCGCAATTATGGGGCGAATGCTTGATAAATTGTATTGTCAATGTAGGCTTAAAAAAGCCTAAATCCAGTATTATTCCTTAAGTCCTTCTACAAACTTGCGGTATCCGTCATTGTCCGGATCATACTGGAGATACTTATTGAAGTTCTCCTTAGCCTTAGCTACATCCTTGTGGTCGAGATAGTAGTTGCCAAGGTAGTTGTAGATGGTCTTCGCGTCTCTTGCGTAGCGGGATGGGTCGTCGCTCTTCTCCAAGAGAGTAGCAGCTTCGCTATACATCGGGAAAGCAGCAGACTTAGCCTCTTCTTCAGTGGCAGCACGCTGCATAGCTACATCACCATAGATCTTGTAAGGCTTGTAGTTGCCGGGAAGAGCGGCTTCAGCCTTTGTAGCGTAATCTACAGTCTTCTTGAAGTAATCCTCTGCTTTGTTAGGATTATTTTGCTTATTTTCGACTCCTGCATAGAAGCTGAATGTAGCCTGCTGGCTATAGTCGTTAAAGTCAGGTTCCACTTTTGCCAAATAGGTTTCAAATGCGTCGGAAGCACCTGCGAAGCTGTTAGCTTCAAGATAAGTCATGGCAAGCTGCTTGTTGAAGCTTGCGTTTTCAGGCATTTCCTTGATAGCTTCCTGAAGCACTGCGATAGCTTCATCAGCACGTTTAGCCTTAGTGAACTCCTCTGAAATAAGTATATAGTCGATAGCTGCAAACTTGTTGGCAGCTGGATTTGCGTTGTGGGCTGCAAGAAGCTCCTCAGCCATAGGAACGAGCTTATCTGACATTTCAGGAAGGTTGGCAGCATTCATGAACTGATAGCGACGTGCTGTAAAGTTTCCTGGGTTGGAAGTAAGAAGCTGAGTTGCATAGTCATAACCTTTCTTATAGTCCTGGCTATAGAAAAGAAGGAATGCATAGCGGTCTTCGTCCTGCTTGAAGTGGTTAGGATTCTTTACGTATGCACCATATTCACGAGCTGCGTCAGCATAGTCTTTCTTGTTGTAGTATGCATTTGCAAGTTCGCGCTGTCCGAGTGCAGAAGTAGGATTGACAGAGAGAAGTTCCTTAAGCATGGTGATTGCATACTGAGGATTAACCATTGTGTAAAGGTTGGCATATTTCACGTATGCTTCAGTAGCGTTGGCATCATAGCTCTTAGCCATTTCATATTTGCCAGCAGCGCCACCCCAGTTCTTTTTGTCCTTTTCCTGGTCGCCTTCGAAGATATAGATGGCTGGAGCCTGAAGGTTGATCTTACGAGCTTTTGTCACCTTCTTCTCTATTTCTTTAGCATAAGCCACCGGATCGGCATTATAATATGCACGTGCAATGGCGATTTCAGCAGCAGCGTCTTTCTTTATGAGGCTTTCACCTTTCTTGAATTGCTCATCTGCAGCTTTTTTGTCACCTTTTTTCAGAGCAAGTCCGCCAAGACCGATATAGTTGTAGCCATAATCGGGATTAGCCTGAACGCCAGCTTCAAAATATTTCTGAGCCTCGTCAAGATTGTTTTCGTCGATTGAGATGAGACCAAGATAATAGTTGGCAATAGCCTTGTCTGTACCAGAATTGTTGAGATTGCGGAGAAGAAGTTCCTTGGCATTGTCAAGCTGGTCAGCCTTGTAGTATTCGGCACCCTCTACGTGAGTCTGTGCCGATGCACTCATTGCGATTGCGGCAAGTGAAGCAGCGAATAATGTTCTTAATTTCATTGATATACAGTTTAATGTTTGTTATTTCGGCTTTTCTTTAGTTGATGAAAACATCAGGAAGAGCATTTTCCCTTTGCAATATCAAATGCAAATTTAACGATTTTCTATGACGTTGACAAATATTTTTAAGGCAAGTTTAGCTATCTTTCTCAAAAAAACTAATTTTTAAGAAAGATTTACAATTTGATAACGATTTTTTTCAAATATAATGGCAAGCCTGCGAGGAAGCAAATGAGTACGAGGAAGAGTGAATAGGCCAAAGAGCCGAACTCGTTGCCGCCGAAGAGCATAGAGAACCAGTCGGGAAAACACATGTCTCCTATATTAATTTTCCAGACAAACTCCTCAAGGAGATAGCTGAAGCAGTAAAGAACGAGAGGATTAAGACCGAACACACACATTGGCTTTACCATCCAATCAGCCTTCATCTTCCGTATGTCGAGCATCCAAAGGAGAATTGCCAGGGTGACAGCTGCTCCTCCACATGTAGCGAAAACGAAACTTGGTGTCCATAAATTCTTGTTGATAGGAATCATTGGATTGAAGAAGAATCCAAGTATGATTAATGCTCCTCCGACAAGTGAAAGTTTGGCCACTACTTTCCAGAGGTCGGCTTTCCCCTTCATGATTAAATTGCCACAAAGAATGCCAATTAGAACATGGGCAATGCCAGGCAAATTAGAAAGAAGACCTTCAGGATCAAAACATATACGAGTGGTGCCCACACGCTTATGATACATATGCTCGCATCCGATGATCGACCGGTCGATTCTCGCAATGATGTTGTCTTCAGAAAGCTCGAAGCCATTGAAGATTATCAAGATAAGTGTGTAGATGATAAGTATGCCTGTGATGGTCCATATGATTTTCTTGCCAGGGCCTAATGCTATGTAAATCAGAGAGGCAAACATATAGCAGACACCAAGCCGGACAAGCACGCCTGTCAGACGAAGGGTCTCGAACTCAAGGAGTTTCTCTACTCCAGAAATGCCTCGCGCTATCCAAGTCAGAAGGATGCCGACAATAATTATCTTAAATCCTCTTATGATTGATTTGTGAATTGCGTCGCGTTTAGAAAGCTTGTTGAGTGAAAACGCCGCAGATACTCCCATAATAAACATAAAGGATGGGAATACAAGATCGGCAAAAGAAAGTCCATCCCACAACACATGGTTGAGGAATGGAAACATTCTGCCGCTTCCGACCTGGTTGTTTACCACGATCATAAGGGCTATAGTCATGCCTCGCATCACGTCGAGGCTCAGTAGTCGTTGATGTTGTCTTGTCATTTCAAATTCACCACTCGTGCACTCATATGATAAGGAAGGATACCGGTCTTTGAGATGATCTTCTGGCCGATAAATCCGCTTGTAAATTCATAGAAACTGTTAAGTACACTGCTCTTTGTCGCAGTGCTTATCATATAAACTTTCCTGAACAAAGGATATTCGCCGCTATTGATATAAGCCTGATATGGCATATATCCGACTGTTGAATAGTCGTTTTCTTCCACAGGATTTGAAACCTTGAGGATCTTTACTTCTGTGGTGAGATTGGTGGCGATTGTATCGTTTTCTACAGCGTAGTCTTCCATCCTTTTATCTACAGGGACATTCTTGGCTTCCTGAAGGTCGGAGCCGAGCCAGCTTACGCTTATGATGCCGATGGCATTCTTGTCTTTCTTGACTATATCAAATACTTCTGCATTGTCTTTCTGAGCGAAAGCATTTGGATTGTCGGAGACTTTCCCTTTGCCGTCAAGAATCTTTTCGCGCATATAGCTTACAGTAGAGCTTCCTTGATTGTCAAAGACAAGGCGTATTGTAGCGTCGTCGGGCACTGCAAGCTGATTCCATTTGGATATCTTGCCTTCGATTATTGCCTTTATATCATCAAGTGTCAAAGAAGACACAGGATTATCCTTATTTACAATAAGTGCCACTGCATCGACAGCGATGCAACGTTGCCTGACAATCCTGCGATATTTGTCTTTCAGGTACTTAATCTGGTCTTGAGTCAACTCATGAGTGGTCACTACAAGTTGTGTCTTGTCTTCAAGCAGGGAGTCCATAGCAGTCTGCTCATCCACATAGAATGGGATTATGGCGCTGTTGGGATACTGATATTCAAAGACTTCAATTTCCTCTTGCAGAATGTTGCGGAAACCGTCGTCGCAATACATTGTAGCGCTTCCTTCGGCATATTCCCCTCTTTTAATGGGGGTGCACGAAATGGCAAATGCCGCAAGGATTACTCCAAGCGACAATGCCGTAATTGATTTATGAGGTTGAATAAGTTTCTTCATGGTCTTTTTCAGTAATGGCTATGCCATATCTTTAAGAAAGAGGATCTACTCGTCTTTATTCACGATATACATTCTTACACCTCTCCAGATGCCATAAGCTATCAGCAAGCCGCCTACACAGTAGCTAATCACCTTATTGTCTATGTTGAAGAAGCCAGTGAAGAATAATATACCAACGGCTATATAGACTATCATCATGAAGATATTGAAGCCAATGCGAAATCCCTTCGGTTGGCCTGTCTGGGGATCATCTAAATTTTTCATGTCTTTTAGTATTTTTTAGGGTTTCTATTTATTTAACATTTGTACGGGCAGTTGGTTTAGTAAATTCAAAAAAAAATCCCATGTCTTTCGACACGGGATTTGATATTGATAGGGTAGGGGGATTATTGCTGCTGCAGACGGAAGTTAACAGGGAGGGTAAAGTATGAACGAACGGCAACACCATTGTTCTTACCAGCCTGCCACTTCGGCATCTTATTAACGACGCGGAGAGCCTCTTTGTCGAGGTCCTTGTCAACGCCCTTAACAATCTGAGCCTGTGAAACAGAACCGTCCTTTTCTACGACGAACTTGACGATAACACGTCCCTGAACGTCGTTCTGCTGAGCTGCTTCAGGATAGCGGATATTGTTGCTGAGCCACTTCATAAGGGCTGGCATACCGCCGGGGAATTCAGCCTGCTGCTCAACGGCAACGAAGATTTCCTCTTCTTTCGGCTTCTCAGGTTCCGGTTCCTTAACAATAACTGCTTCCTGAACTGCCTTAAACTTGTCGGCATCATCAGATCCTTCCTGGTTTACGACACCACGAGCGGTATTGTCTTCTTTCTGATCTTCCATATCCATCACCTCATTCTTCACGTCGTCTACGATGGCAATCTGAGTTACCTGTACCGTAGCAAGCACTTCCTGAGGAACTTCTGGAATTTCAATCTCAACTTTCTGTTCTTCCGGTTCAGCTTCTTCTTCCTCCTGCTGCTCCATCTGCTCTAGCTGTGCAGCAAGCATCTTTTCAGCCTGCAACTTGGCTTCTATAGCAGCCTTTTCGGCCATCTTATCGCTGTAGATACCCCAAACGAAGATGATACCGATGAGTGCGATAAGGCTTATGAGGAGGTAAAAGAATGCACGGTTGTGACGTCTGTCGCTCTCTTGACGCATTACGTATGCGCCGAAATCTTGATTCTTATCGGCAAATACTATGTCGCGCCATTCTTTCGATGTAAGATCTACACTACTTTTAGCCATTTTTTCTTTGTCTTAAAGGTTAATAAATCATACATCAGCGATTACGGTTTTGGAACTCAATAAGCATCGTCGAGTCCATGCGGCTCATGTTGTCGATCTGATACTTAGATACTGAGTTGATCTGCATCTCGTCGAGCATCTCCACGAGAGCTCCATAAGAAGCTTCAGGAGTTGACTTGATGATAATCACCGGTTTCTTCAGAGTCTCGTCTTTGCGCACCTCTTTGGCTTTCTCGTCAAACTGTTCCTGAGTGATCTTTCCGTCGCGGAAGTCTTTCTTAAGAAGTTCAATCTTTTTCCAGACGTCTTTGTTGCGGTCTTGAATGATCTTGCGGATATCCTTAGCCTCATCTTTAGAGCCAACGAAGTCAGCTTTCTTGAGGTTGTTGTTTTCCGCACTTGGAATAGCTTCGCCATTACAAGGCTTGCCGTCGTAATAGTAGATCTCATTGACTACGCGGCCGTTAACTGTATCAGGGATAAAGCTACCGGGTTTGCGCTTAGCGTCGATGATGATTGTGATTGCATCCTCAGCAGACGCCTGGCTCATGTTCTCTTCGTTCTGAACTTTTTCATTAGAAGGGAGCGCGATGTTGAGGGTCTGCGACTTGATCATGGTCGTACACAGCATGAAGAACGTAATGAGCAACATGTTCATGTCGACCATCGGGGTAAAGTCTACCCTAATCGTCATTTTTTTCTGGGCGCCTTTCTTCTTGCCCCCAGCTTCTTTTTGTTGAACTTCTGCCATTTTACTCGCCTCCTGCTTTAAGTGATGTAAGTAGAGTGAATTTATTCATCTTAATGGTCTGGAGATTATCCATCACCATGTGTACTATGTCGAACGCGGTGTTCTGGTCAGCTTTGAGAGCGACGCCAGAACCATCCTTGATAGCTCCAGACAGGTTTTCATTTTCAGTCTGACGCATAGCCTTCATCCACATCTGGAATTCATCGGGACGTGAATCATCCTGATTCCATTCCACAGGAATACCAGTGATGTGTTTCGGATCGTCATCCTGACCTTGAAGCCATTTGTCCATTTTAGTGGTGCCTTCAGGCTGCACTGCCAAGTCCAGGAATTCGCTCATTTGAGAAAGAGGAACTCCGAACGAGCCGAGCTTGCTGAACGCCAGCTTCTGCTGGGGAGTGAAGCTCAGTTTATTCTTATGCGACTCATTGTAGATTTCGGCCACTTTGTCGAGCAACGCCATTTTCATCTTTTCATTCGACCATTTATTAGATGTGTCGTTGTGCATTGTGAGCCATACTTTACCTTCCGTCACACGGCCCTGAGCATCTCTTTTAGCATCCGGGCTGACGAGAACCTGCACGAAGTTGGTCTCCTGCACTTTTTCTTCCGATACGGAAGCAGGAGTGATCACCTGAGTCGGTTCCTTTGCAAGGAAGGTTGAAGTCAACATGAAGAAGGTAAGCAGAAGCACCGTCACGTCACTCATCGCGGTCATGTCGATGAATGTACTTTTCTTTGCTATTTTTACTCTTCCCATATTAGCTATTAACTTAATTCGTTGTTAATGTTTCTTCTCGCTTTTAATCCAGAGGATTAGTGGGTAGCGGCAAATGTTGCTACGATAGAGAAACCGATTTCGTCAATAGCGTAGGAAAGGTTGTCGATCTTGTTGGTGAAGAAGTTGTAAGAGATAACGGCGAAAGCACCGGTTGCGATACCGAAAGCGGTGTTCACAAGTGCCTCAGAAATACCGGTAGACAGCTCAGTAGAGTCAGGAGAACCAGAATTTGCAAGAGCCTGGAATGACTTGATCATACCCATTACAGTACCGAGAAGACCGACGAGAGTACCGAGAGTAGTAAGAGTAGCGAGGATTGGGAGGTTCTGGCTGAGAGAAGGCATTTCGAGTGCTGTAGCCTCTTCTACCTCGTTGCGGAGAGTAGTAAGCTTCTGCTCTTTGCTAAGAACTGTGTTGGCATCCATCTCTTTGTACTTCACGAGAGTGTTGTAAACTACAGATGCAACAGAACCTTTCTGATCTTTGCAACGCTTCATAGCAGCATCGATATTGTTAGCTGCGAGGTCAGCCTTGATAGCAGCGACGAACTTAGCAGTGTTGCCTTTGCCGCTTGCTGAAGAAAGAGCGATCCAGCGTTCGATAGAAAGTGTGATTACAGTGAGAAGAAGAGTCATAAGGATAGGCACGATGAAACCGCCCTTGTAGACTGTACCTGCGAGGTTGAGGGGATGTCCGTTAGCTGGATCGCCACCTTCGAAGTTCGAGGGGTTACCCATGAGGAACAAGAAGATGCAGACGCCGCAAACGGCGCAGGCGAGGATTACGAAGAACGCGTTCTTGATGCCGCGGATCTGAGAGATTTTCTCTTCTTTCTTGATCTTAGCCGCAGCTGTTGTTGCTGCTGACTGAGTCTTGGGATCGTTAGATGCCATAGATGTAATTAGTTTGGGTTGTTATTAATTAAAGATGTTAGTAAATTATCTCTTTATGGTTTTTGTGTCACGACGACTTAACAATGCAAAATTACCAAAAATATCAAAAAAAACAAATCTAAATCGAAAAAAAATTATTGCGTACTTGTCGGAAATGTTGTAAATTTTATGTCTTCCCCAAGCTAATTGATTATAAATCGAAATTTTATATCAATTGCAAAATTTCAATTTTTTCTTAAAGTTTTTTATGTTTTTTTGATTTTAAGGTTGATTTTGTATATTTGATTCCGGAGTGGCCGAGCCACTCCGGAAAATATTGTCATTCGCCTTTGATGGCTGCGATGCCTGGGAGCACCTTGCCTTCGATAGCCTCGAGAAGAGCGCCACCGCCAGTGGAAACATAGCTTACAGAGTCAGCAAGACCGAACTTGTTGACACAAGCTACAGAATCACCGCCACCTACGAGAGAGAAAGCACCGTTGTCGGTAGCTTCTACGATTGCTTCAGCAATAGCACGGCTGCCTGTAGTGAATTTCTCCATCTCGAATACTCCAGCAGGACCATTCCAAAGGATAGTCTTAGCGGGGAGGATAGCTGCGCGGAAAGCTGCAATGCTGTCAGGACCGGCATCAAGGCCTTCCCATCCCTCGGGAACATTCATTACTGAGCAAATCTGGGTATTGGCGTCGTTGCTGAAAGCATCAGCTGCAACACAGTCGGAGCCAAGCACGAGATTTACGCCCTTTTCCTTTGCCTTCTTCATGATGTCGAGAGCAAGGTCGAGCTTGTCGTTCTCACAGATAGAATTGCCAACGTTGCCACCTTGTGCTTTAGCAAAAGTATAAGTCATGCCACCACAAAGAATAAGGTTGTCAACCTTGTCCATGAGGTTTTCGATGATGCCGATCTTGGTAGAAACCTTAGAGCCACCCATGATAGCAGTGAACGGACGCTTGATATCCTTAAGGATATTGTCGACAGCCTTCACCTCTTTCTCCATGAGGTAGCCAAGCATCTTGTCGTTAGCATCGAAGTAGTCGGCGATGACGGCAGTGGATGCATGCTTGCGGTGAGCAGTGCCGAATGCATCGTTGACGTATACGTCAGCGTAGCTTGCAAGAGTCTTTGCAAATTCCTTCTGGCTCTTCTTCATAGCCTTCTTAGCGTCTTCATAAGCCGGGTCATTCTTGTCAATGCCTACAGGCTTACCTTCTTCTTCAGGATAGAATCGGAGATTCTCAAGAAGGAGCACTTCGCCTGGCTTGAGTTCCTTTGCAGCCTCTTGTGCCTTTGCGCAGTCAGGAGCAAATTTCACGTCAGTGCCAAGAGCTTTTGCCACTGCATCCTTGATCTGAGAAAGACTGAGCTTCTCATTCACCTTGCCTTTGGGTTTGCCCATGTGGCTCATAAGAATCAGAGCTCCTCCGTCTGCAAGAATCTTCTTGAGAGTGGGGAGTGCTCCACGTATACGGGTATCATCGGCGATTGTGCCATCTTCGTTAAGGGGCACATTGAAGTCTACTCGTACAATTGCCTTTTTTCCGGCGAAATTGTAATTGTCGATTGTTGCCATGTCTAAACTATGAGTTAATTTATACTTTCTTTTATTTTACTATCTTTATTTTAACATCTGTTCTCGGCAATACTTTTGGCTATAAAATATCGCTTCAAGCGGATTATCACACAAAATTAAGAAATTCTATCAACTATTCCAAATCTTTTTGCGAAAAATCATCTATTTTTGATTAATTTTGCGTTTGATATATCGCAGATGTCAGTTTATTTTATTTTTTTTACAGATTCTTGTGATGAATGAGTCAGAAAAAACGACAGTTGAGAGCTCTCTAAAAAATCTCTTTGAGGAGTTCTACAATGTTAAATTATATTCAATGTCTCCCATATCTGGAAGCGGGTCGGACAGGCTTTACTTCCGTATGGAAGGACAGGATGTGGCATGCATCGGCACTTTCGTGCCGGATGCTGAAGAAGGGAGATGCTTTGTCGCTCTTGCCCGGGATTTTCTTAAATGTGGGCACCCGGTGCCGAAAATTTATGCAGTATCTTCTGATTTCCACTGTTACCTGCAGGAGGATTTAGGGGATAAATCTCTATTTTCGGCTCTGAAAGATCCTAATATAGTCGATTTGGTCAAAGAAACCATGTCGCGGCTTGCTTCACTTCAGAAAACTCCGGAGAGCGTCTGGAAATCAGATTGCATCAATAAAGATTTCAGTCGGCGCCAAGCCATGTGGGATCTCAACTATTTTAAATATGAGTATCTGAAACCCCGAAACATCCTCTTCGATGAAGATATGTTGGAAGATGATTTCGAAAGATTGGCCGGAAAGTTGGTCTCTGTTCCTGAAGAATTCTGCGGTTTTATGATGCGCGACTGCCAAAGCAGAAATGTGATGCTCACTTCGTCAGGCCCCGTATTTATAGATTTTCAAGGAGGTAGACGTGGACCTGCCATTTATGATGCTGTTTCATTTCTTTGGCAAGCCAGAGCCGGATTCAGCGATGACTTTAGAAAATCTATTCTTGAATTCTATAGTTTGCAATATTGTGATGGAGACTATGGTAAAAAAGATGAGATGTTGGCAATCCTTGATGATATGGTGTTGTTCAGGACTCTTCAGGTGTTAGGAGCATATGGTTTTCGAGGTCTTGTGCAACATAAGTCACATTTCTTGCTCTCCATCCCGGGTGCACTTTCCAATCTTAATACTTTACTGGTCAAAGGAGTTCTTGATAATTATTCTGAACTAAAGAGGATTTCAGAAGTGTTAGTGGATGATCCGACCTTCATTCCTTCAGAAGATGAAGGAAAGCTGATAGTAGAGATCTTTTCATTTTCCTATAAGAAAGGATATCCTGAGGATTTAAGTGGCAACGGAGGGGGCTTCATGTTTGATTGCAGAGCTCTTCACAATCCGGGAAGATATAAGGAGTATAAGCAACTTACCGGTAAGGATAAGGCTGTGATAGATTTTCTGGAGAAGAGGGGAGAGGTGCAACCATTCCTGCGAAGCGCCTGGAATTTGACAGATCCGGCCATTGAGAGATATTTGTCGCGTGGATTCTCACATTTACAGATAGGTTTCGGATGCACGGGGGGACAGCACAGATCTGTCTACAGTGCAGAGCATACAGCGGCTCATATAAGGGAGATTTTTCCTGAAGCCAAGGTCAGACTCATTCACCGTGAGCTTTGTATTAAAGACCAGTAATCTCAACATTCTCTTTCGAAGTTGAATAAGTATGAAGACAATGATATTATGTGCCGGACTCGGCACAAGACTTAAGCCATGGACACTTGAGCACCCGAAGGCTCTTGTGCCGGTTGGTGGAATCCCTATGCTAAAACGAGTTGTCGTAAGGCTTTCAGAGCAGGGTTTCGATGAAGTGACACTGAATGTGCATCATTTTGCTGATCAGATAATTCAATATATTAAGGAAGAAAATCTTCCTGTGCGAGATATCAACATTTCTGATGAGACAGAATGTTTGCTGGAGACGGGTGGTGGTCTTCTTCACGCAGAAAAATTCCTTTCAAAAGACACGCGTCCATTCCTCGTGCATAATGTGGATATTATCTCGAATGCTAATCTAAAGGATATTTATGATATTCATGTGGCATCGGGAAATCTCATAACGCTTCTTGTATCAGACCGAAATTCTGACAGAAAGCTTGTGTTTGATGCTCAAGATAGGCTGAAGGGTTGGACTAACGTCAAAACTGGTCAAACTCGTCCCGAAAATCTTCAAATATCTTCTGATGACAAAGTGTTTGCGTTCAGTGGCATCTATATAATGTCGCCAGAGGTTTTCCCAATTATGAAGAGTCATGGTTTCAAGGATGTGTTTCCCATAATGGATGTTTTTCTTGCTGGAATACCTGAGTTGAAAATTAGTGAAGTCGTTCAAAACGGGCTGGACATTATAGATATAGGAAAGCCCGATACTTTGCATCGGGCTAATTTGACGATTCAACAGTTTTGATTGTCAATAGGAGTGGTTGTGGTGTTGCGAATCCTTTATGACATTGAATTGGAAGACGCACCCTCCGATAAGGAAGGCAACTGCAATTCCTCCAAGCCACCAAGTAAGTGTTATGCTTGAGGTGAAGCATGAAATCATAAGAAGGATACATCCTATAGCGTAGCTAATGATAGATAAAGTTTTCATAGTCTTATATTTTTAGTTAAGGTTTCAGTCTTTGTACATAAAACGTGTATGGCTTACAGTTGGTTTGCTTGTAAAAATTATTTAATAAAAATATAACAAAATTATGGAGCCGATGCGATATTGTCGCATCGGCTCCATGTTTATCATAATGATATTGCTATCAAAAGCAAATTACTTTAGTTTTAGTTCTTGGCCGATTTTAATGGCATCGGTAGCTTCAAGACCATTTAATTTCCGAAGAGATGTTGCCGACATGCCGTGAGCTCTTGCAATCTTATTGATTGTATCGCCCTTCTTTACGGTATAAGCCGCTATTTCAGTATTGCCTGATTTATAGGTATTAGCATCTTCTGCAGCCAGTTCCCGCTTGTTTTTGTTGGGCGCATAGTTGCGAGCTTTGGTATAAGTGGTCTTGGAGAATGTATACTCGTCGGTGTGAGTGGTATGGTTTGCAAAGTCAAAGATTGCACATGGATTGATTGCATAGCCCATGAAGCGGGTCTCGAAGTGAAGGTGAGGACCGGTACTTCTGCCAGTGCTGCCACCAAGTCCGATAGGATCGCCTGCGCGGACTACATCATCTGGTTTTACGAGATGTTTATTAAGGTGTCCGTAGACAGTCTCAAGTCCGTTGGGGTGGCGAAGGATGATATAGTTACCGTAGCCTCTTCCTTCATAAGCGGTAAGGCGTACTTTGCCATCAAAAGCAGCATAAATTGTGTCATTGCTCTTGATGCCGATGTCTACACCCTTGTGCATACGACGGAAACGCTGACGATAGCCATAATTGGAGGTAAGTTGACCATTGTGAGGCATACGATAGCCAGTCACATCGATAACTTGAGTGTCGGGGACATCCTTTTCGTTGAAGGGATTTACGCTCTTTGAGTTCCATCCTTCAGTATAGATATCGAGCTCAGGCTCAAGATCGTTTTCGAGAAGATCGATAAATGTATTTTGCTCAATAAGTTTGATCTTATCCTTTGAAGAGGCTGCATTCGCAAGAAGCTGCTTGTGAGCTGCCGCATGTGATGCTCCTTTTTTCTGTGCTGTCGATGCGAACGGTACTACCGCAAGAAATGCACAGCAAAGGATTGTATTGATTTTTCTCATCATCTTTCCTATTTTATTTCATCGTCAGCGTAAAGGAACTTAACATTGGAAGGAGTGTAGTCAAGGACTTCTTCGGGCTTGAAGAAACGATTGATCTCAATCTTTGCATTCTCTACACTGTCGGAAGCATGAACAATGTTGGCTTGACCACTCATGCAGAAATCTCCGCGGAGTGTGCCCGGTTCAGCTTTTCTTCCATTTGTGACTCCTGTCATCTTGCGGAAAACCTCTACGACATTAACACCCTTCAGCACCATGCAGATGACTGGGGATGCTGTCATAGATTCTACGATAGAGGGGAAGAAAGGTCTATCAACAAGGTGCGCATAATGCTCGCGAAGTATCTTTTCGTCAAGCTGCATCATCTTCATTCCTGTGATGATGAGGCCTTTATTCTGTATGCGCGTGATGATTTCTCCTATGAGTCCTCGTTCTATCGCTGATGGTTTAAGTATGACAAGGGTTTGTTCCATATACATTGTTAAAATTTATATTCTATTGAGTTTTTCGATTTTCAAAGTTACAAAAATATTTCACGCGAACCTAATTATGCAATAAAAAATACATTAAATTTGTGTTAAAAAAAATTAACATTATTATAATATATTAGTAATCAATGGGTAGATTAAGTTGGCATTTTTAATGCACTTAGTTTGACAATTGCACGCTCAAAGAGGCAATGTGCAAATATTCTCTTAAAAATTTCTTTTGATATGTTAAATAGGTTTTGAACCGTTTGAAACATCAGTTGTTTCACTCATATAATATAACATATAATATAATATAACATATAATATAATATAACATATAACTAATATAATATAACATATAACGTTTCCATTATGAATGCACACCCCATACTTTGTTTGATTCCATCCGAGGTTGCGGATAAGCTCCCGACAGTCAGCATGCTCGGAACTGATGAGGGCACCTACGAGGTAGCCAAATTGATAATGAATATAGTAGACTGGATATTCAAATTCTTTGGCATGACTCATCATCCGACCCTTGAATTATGGATATACTCAATATTGGTATTTGCAATTTCTTGGGGAATCGGCTATATTACCCAGCTGGTGATTCTCTTTGTGGTGAATCAGGTTGGCAAGCGTTGGAACAATCCTATTTATACTGAGCTAAGGAAGGCACATTTCTTCCATAAGGTGTCAAGAATTATCCCGGCTTTGTTCTTCCTTGTTTTCATCCAGTTTACGATGCAGCAACATTCAAGCCTGAGCAGTTGGCTGTCAAGAATCACCTGGATATATCTATCTTTTATTATAGCCAGCTGCCTCACGATTCTTGCATATATTATCTGGAATCATGTGGATCAAAGAGAGAATAAGAAACATCTGCCTCTGAAGGGTCTTGTGCAGTTGATCTGTGGCATCATATGGATCCTATTTGCTATCGTTGCAGTATCCATTATTCTTGATAAATCACCAGGTACTCTTCTCGCAGGCATAGGGGTATTCGCTTCTGTCCTTATGTTGGTGTTTAAAGATTCTATACTCGGTGTGGTGGCAGGAGTGCAGCTGTCAGAAAATGATTCTGTGCATGTCGGAGACTGGATTGCAGTAAACGGAACGAATGCCAACGGCACGGTAATTGAAGTATCATTGACCGAGGTGAAAATCCAAAACTGGGATAAGACGGTCTCTTCAGTGCCTCCCTATAGTCTTATCAGTGGTACGTTCACAACCTATAGGCCTATGCAGGAAAGTAATACCCGTAGAATAGCAAGGACCTATCTTATCGATAGTGAAAGTGTTGTGGAGACTACTCCTGAAATGCTTGCTAAAATTTCCGAGATTCCTCTTATGAAAGATTGGATTGCAAAGAAGCAGGCCCAAAAGGCTGCCGGCAAGGAGTATTGCGTAAATAATCCCGACGGTCTTGCAGATGGCACTATTGATACGAATCTTGGTATGTTCCGTGCATATCTAAAGATGTGGCTACAGGGGAATCCAGACATATCCTCAGAAGATGTGCTCTTTATCAATACGCTTGAGCAGACTGCCAATGGTATTCCATTACAGATTTATTGCTTCACAAGCACTTCGAGCTGGATTCCGTATGAGGGTATACAGTCAGCAGTCTTTGAGCATGTGGCTGTCATGCTTACGAAGTTTGATCTGTTCGTATATGAGAACGAGTCAACCCGAGCTACAATTCTCGAGGGCGTCATGAGCCGTCAGCTCCCGGCAGGGGAAAGCGTATTTGGACTTCCGACCCCTATGATAGTCAAGGATTCGCAGGCACAGCCTAAGGCTCAGTCTTAAGTCTTAGGATCTCCTTTTACATGGGCGGCTACTGCCGCGTAGAGGGCAGCTGTTTCCAGTCGGAGGCGGCTGCCCCCAAATGTAACCGGGATATAGCCGTTTTCTACTGCCTGCCTGACTTCTTCAGGGGTGAAATCCCCTTCAGGTCCGATTAATATTCTGACATTGCCCCCTTTATATTCATTCGCAAAACTGCGGAGAGGGAAGGAATCGTCGCAATAGCCAAGACATTTGAAGCCGACAAATCCATCTTCTACAATCTCTGTAAAATCTATTGGACCCAGTATCTCTGTCTTGTTGGTTTTCAGCGACTGATTCATTGCAGATATCGATATTTTCTCAAGACGGTCTGTGCGGAGGGTTTTCCGTTCACTTCTCCTGCATTTCATCAGTATGATGCGGTCAACCCCTATTTCCACGGCTTTTTCCACAAGCCATTCCATTCTGTCGGCATTTTTGGATGGGGCTACGCATAGTTCCAATTGAAATCCCCACCATGGATTGATTTCTTCCATGGTGAGAATTTCTAATGCTGTGTGTTTGGGATGAGCATCGAGTATCAGACATTCAAATCTGTGCCCCTTGCCATCTGTGACAAACACTTTGTCGCCTTCTTTCATCCGGAGCACCCGGCAGCAATGGCCGGATTCCGTTTCCGGCAATACTCCAGTCGATTCTATATCTGGAGAATAAAACTGAATCATTTTTAGATGGAGTCTTAGATTTTGTCTATGTCGTCAATCACTCCGCCAACTGCCAGCCCGGTCTTGTCGGCAGCTTCGCTTTTTGTGATTTGTTCCTTCTTGTTTTCCTTGAAAATGATTGCAAAGAGTATACCGACCACTAAGGCATAGGCTGCAAAGATAAGCCAGCTCGTGTGCCAACCATCTATCTGACGCATACCTGCAGGCTGCGAGAATACTATTTTTTCGAGTACCGCTCCTGCGCTAAGGGTGCCAATTGTGGCTCCCAAGCCATTGGTCATTATCATGAACAGTCCTTGTGCAGAACTTCTCATTGAAGGGTCAGTCTCCTGATCTACATAAAGAGAACCGGAAACGTTGAAGAAATCGAATGCAATTCCGTATACAATCATAGAAAGAATGAACAGCCATACAAGCTCACCCGGATTGCCTATTCCGAAGAATCCAAATCGTCCAACCCATGCAAACATTGACATAAGCATCATGCCTTTTATTCCGATTCTTTTAAGGAAGAATGGAATCAAAAGAATGCATAAGGTCTCAGACATTTGGGAGAGCGAGATAAGGGCATTGGCGTTTTGCGCTCCCCATGTATAAGCAAACTCCGTGACATCCTTAAAAGATGTTATGAAAATATTGCCGTAGCCGTTGGTGATTTGCAGACTGACTCCAAGCAGCATGGAGAAGATGAAGAAGACAGCCATCTTTTTTTGCTTGAAAAGAGAGAAGGCCTTTAGTCCAAGCACATCGGAAAGAGAGT
The DNA here is from genome assembly GCA_001701075.1 of Bacteroidales bacterium GP3. Lineage (GTDB taxonomy): Bacteria > Bacteroidota > Bacteroidia > Bacteroidales > Muribaculaceae > Lepagella. The sequence continues at coordinate 32,102 of DAAK01000220.1, forward strand.
TTGATGAAGCTTTGTTGGTGGGGCAATCAGGAAGTGTAACGGCATAGATACATAGCACTCCGCTTAAGATTGCAGAGGTGATAAGCTGGCAGTGATTGGTCTGGTATTGTGTGAAGTTGACAAACAACATCGCACAAATAAAGCCGACTGTTCCGAATACTCTTATCGGAGGGAACTCTTTTACTGTGTCGAGCCCTGCTTGCGTCAATGCCGAGTAGGCGACGGAGTTGCTCAGTCCGATTGTAGGCATAAAGAAGGCTATTGATACGGTATAAAACCAGAACAGCGTATGAAATTGAACGGCGTCGCCCGCTATCATGCCATAGACACCGGCTGCTCCCATGAAAATTCCTGCGATAAGATGACACAAGCTAAGCATTTTCTGAGCATGGATCCAGCGGTCGGCTATAATGCCGATTATGGCAGGCATAAAAATCGAAACGATACCCTGCACAGCATAAAACCATTTGATGTCGTTCGCCAGGCCCATTCGTCCTAAGTAGTTGCCGAGCGACGTGAGATATGCACCCCATACGGCAAATTCCAGAAAACTCATTACGGCGAGTCTTGCCTTGAGTGTAAAGTTACCCTTCTTCATGATGTATTTGGAAATTATGATTTTTATTTGATTGTGATGACCTCTCCGTCATATGCATATTCTACTCCGGGAGGAAGAATTGCTGAAATCTCTTGATGTGTTCCGAGGTTATGGCACGCGTGTGTCAGATAGCAGCGCTTTGGCTTCAGTTCTTCGATAAGCTCGAGCGCTTCTGGAAGTATCAGATGAGCAAAATGCGGTTGATGCACTCTCAGACAGTTGAGGATGAGGACTTCAAGATTCTTCAGCTTATCCTTTTCGCTGTCTGGAATTGTCTTAGCATCGGTGACATATGCAAAATCTCCTATCCGGTAGCCATATATTGGGAGTTGACCATGCATCACTTCTATAGGGATGATTTCTAATCCGTTTATTATAAACGGACGACAATCTACTTCGTGAAGATCCAACTTCGGGACCCCTGGATATGGATGTGGCCTGAAGCAGTAGTCCACGCGAGTACGCAGGTCTTTTGCAGTCTTATGATTAGTAAAAATAGGAAGATCTCTGTCAAAACAGAATGGACGCACGTCGTCGATGCCTCCAACATGGTCATAGTGCTGATGTGTCAGCAACACTGCATCAAGTCTGCTGAGTCCAAGTCTGAGAGCCTGCTGGCGCAGGTCGGGAGAAGCGTCGATTAGTATCCTCATTCCATGGGTCTCTACCAATACTGATGCCCTTAGTCGTTTGTCCTTTGGATCAGTCGACATGCATGTGCGGCATGTGCATCCTATTTCCGGCACACCTTTGGATGTGCCGCTACCAAGAATTGTGACTTTTATGTCAGAATCTATGTAGTTGACCTCTGGCTGAAGTTCTATGCCAAATTTCAGTTTTACTGTTTTGACAATATGTGAAGCAAGATCTGCCACGTCCTTTCCTGTCGCAGCTCCTGTGTTGGCAATTACAAGAGGTTGGTTTGGCCAGACTTCTGCACCTCCAATTTTGTAGCCTTTAAGGCCAGAATGGTCTATGAGCCATGCGGCAGAAAGTTTCACTTTCCCTTCTTCACTCGATGGATAGGTAGGTATCTCTAATCCTCGTGGCTTTATTTCCTCTTGAAAATAATAGCTGTTGATTTCCGGATTTTTGAAAAATGACCCAGCGCTGCCGATGAGGGCAGGATTAGGAAGTTTGCTGTCGCGAAGCCTTATCACTTCATCAGCCAGCTCGCGAGTAGATGGTGTCCTTCCTAATGATTCCGCAAATTTCTTGAGTGGTGCATATTCAAGATTTCTTGCATCTGTACCAATCCGGAGTTTATAGCTCACTTGCATCACTATGAGCTT
>DAAK01000220.1:34016-34167 GCA_001701075.1 Bacteroidales bacterium GP3
CGGTATGCAAAGTGGCATTCTTCACCCTTTAGTATCACTTTCTTTCGTGAGATTACATCAAAGCATACTACAGAATGAATGAAGTCGCCGGCTTCTGCGCCGTATGCACCAACGTTCTGCACAGCCGAGGCTCCTACTTCACCAGGAATGC
>DAAK01000008.1 GCA_001701075.1 Bacteroidales bacterium GP3
ACCGCCGGGATGTCTTGCCGCAGGGTATCTATTAAATTTACAGACCGTTCGGTAATGAAAAGTAGCATGCCTCTGGAGATTTCCCCTAAAGAGCGCGATAGATTCATCGTCCAACTCAAAAAAATAAATCAGAACATAAGCGTAAATTGAGAAAACGCAAAACAAGAATCTTTACTCAATAAAGACAAAATTATGAAGAAATTATTATTTCCTTCCCTCTTGATGGGATTGATATTAGCTTTTTCATGTTCACATGAAGACACCCCTGACATATCTCCACTCCGCAACATTACTATCAATAATTTCCCGGTCATTGACGGTTCAGACTCTACAGATCCACTTAGAAGTATCCTGATGTGTAAGATCCTTGGTTTTGATTACAAATGGAAACGTAGACCATTAAGACCGGAACCGGACGCTGATATTAAAGAGATAATACCAGGATACACTTGTTCACCTGCAGAAATCCAATATTTGAGGACTCAGTGTCTGCAACATTCCAATACCCATCAGTCGTATATAAACCTGATAGATGATCAAGTGGAACTGGTCATAGCCGCACGTTCTATTTCAAGAGACGAGAAAGCGTATGCTGAGGAAAAAGATGTAACTCTTATAGAAAAACCCATTGCTAAAGATGCTCTGACATTCATGGTCAATCCGTCAAATCCGGTCAACAATCTTTCAATCAGTCAGCTTCAAGGCATATACACTGGAGAGATTACCAATTGGAAAGAAGTTGGAGGGAAAGATGAGGAAATCAAACCTTATGTGCGAAACCGAAATTCCGGTAGTCAGGAGAAATTTGAGACTTTAGTAATGGCCGGGCTCACTGTTGCAGACTTTCCTGAGCTTCAAGTCGGTCTCACAATGATGTCTCCGTACTACCAACTTGAAGATGATAAACAGGGAATAGGTTTTTCTCCTTTTTATTATTATAGTGTGATAGTTGACAATGGAAGCACAAAGGCTATAAGCATCGATGGCGTCAAAATGACCAAGGAAAACATCAGGAACAATAACTATCCTTACTGCACGGAAGTCTATGCTGCTGTCCAATCGGACATTGACCGCAACAGCCCGGCTTACGAATTGTTTGAGTTCCTGACGACTCCGGAAGGGCAGAGTATTATTAATGAAAGCGGTTACGTACCATTAAATCAGAATTCCGGAGTAAGAAGCACATACAATAACTAAGAGACAGTTGCCTCAACCATATATACTGATCTAAATGGAGTGTCTTATAACACGCCACGTAAAGGCGATTTTCTTTCGGTACATGCAGTATTTTGCAAAATATATATTAATAATGTTCGATAATAATTCATTAGTGTCCACTAAAAAATCATATCATAAGAGTTCTTTGAAATTATTGAAATACAATTTGTTGTAAGAGATTTTGAGTTGCGACGATTTGAAATTAACTTTGCAGTCTAAATCAGGCTGTTATGTTAAAAGACAAGTACGTTTTTGCTCAATTAGTCAAGTTCCTTGATAATGATAAGTTCCGGCATTTGGTTGACAAGTATGGCGGTGACAAATATGTCAAGAGTTATACGTGTTGGAATCAATTACTTACCCTCATGTTCGGACAATTGTCAAACCGTGAGAGTCTACGTGATCTTATTGTTGCCATGGAAGCCCATGCAGGAAAACTCTATCATCTCGGAATAGGGAAATCCGTAAGCCGCAGTAATCTTAGCAAGGCCAATGAGCAACGCGACTTCAGGATCTTTGAGGAGTTTGCCTTCCATATGATCTCTGAGGCTCGGAAACGAAGGATCCAGAAAATCTTCGAGCTTGATGGCCATGTCTATGCTTTCGATTCAACCACCATCGACCTGTGTCTTTCCGTGTTCGAATGGGCGAAATTCCGTAAACATAAAGGAGGAATCAAGATGCACACTTTGTATGATGTAGAAGCCCAAGTGCCTGCCTTCGTGCATATTACACCAGCAAAAGTGCATGATTCAAAAGCCATGCCGGATATACCGTATGAGAAAGGCGCACACTATATCTTTGACCGTGGCTACAATGATTTCCGCAATATCTACACCATAAACAGGATAGAGGCCTTCTTCGTCCTTAGGGCAAAAACCAACGTCAAGTTTAAGCCCGATAAATGGAAACGCAGACTTCCGGAAAACGTGATTTCCGATGCTGTCGGCAGCTTCCTGGTTTATAAAAGCTCCAAGGATTATCCGGAAAAGCTCCGTAAGATAGTCTGCATTGATCCCGATGATGGGTCAAGGTATATATTCCTGACCAATAATCTGAGTGCGTCGGCAAAGACTGTTTCGGAATTATACCGTAATCGTTGGAGCGTTGAACTGTTCTTCAAATGGATCAAGCAGCATCTGCGTATCAAGAAGTTCTGGGGGACATCAGAGAATGCTGTTCGAATCCAGATATATTGTGCCATAATTACTTATTGTCTTGTGGCAATAGTCCAGCATGATATGAAACTGGAGCGAAGTATCTATGAAATCCTGCAGATCCTCGGAATCTCGCTCACTGACAAGACCCACCTGAGAGATCTCTTCGACAAATCGAATTT
>DAAK01000135.1:0-17679 GCA_001701075.1 Bacteroidales bacterium GP3
TATTATTTGCATACCAAAAAAAAAATCACTAACTTTGCACTTCGATTGGGAGGATTATGTTTTTCCTCTCGCTTTAATTACGTAGAAATAGAAACATATCATTAATAAAATGGCATCAAGCAACAAGACTCCCGAGCAGCCTGACCAGCTCGAAGCTATCAACAGCAGGCTTACAAACCTCGGCCGTAACATAGAGACTAACAAAAAAGCAATGGGTATCGCTATGGGTGCGATTCTCGTTGTCGCTTGCCTCACTTTCGCATGGCTTTACCTTTATAAGGTTCCTACCAACAACAAGGCTATGGAGGCTTACAACAAGGTGGAGCTCTCTTCTTTTATGAACGACTCCCTCTCTTCTGCACAGTATAAGAAAGTGGCTGACGAATATGGTAGCACTCCAGCTGGTAAACTTGCTGCTATCAGCGCTGCACAGTCCCTCTATAACTCCGGCAAATTCGAAGAGGCTGCTAAATATCTTAAGAAATTCAGTTCTAAAGATAAGGTGCTCGACGCTAACGCTCAGGTTCTTCTCGGCGACTGCTACGTCAACCTTAAGAAATACGATGACGCTATCTCTGCTTTCAAGACTGCTGTCAAGAAAGCCGATGGCAATCCTCAGATCGCGCCTCGCGCACTCCTCAAGCAGGCTGTCGTTTACGACGAACAGAAGAAATTCTCCGATGCTCTCAAATGCTATGAGACCATCAAGAAGGATTATCCTGAATTCAGCCTTGGCAACGGACTTTCCATCGATACTTACATCGAGCGCGAAAAAGCTCGTCTCTAAAATCCTGATTGGTTATTAATAATTGCTCATTAATAATTTATCATTGATCATTAACCAAGACCCCATAAAATAATAAAACATACCTGCTTATTTTATGAAAGGGAAGTTCGCTGCTGCGGCCTTCCCTTTTTATTTTTTTATTTTTTAACACTCATTTTTCTATATTCCAAAATTATTTTTATATTTTTGTAAATTTAATATTATACTATACCTACATATCATCGATTTGATAAAAATGAAAATATGAATCTTTCTAAATACTTTCTCATTTGTGCGTTAGCTTCTGTTTCTGCAAACGCTGCCACTTCAGTGGATTTTGGTGAAATGCAGCCCGATACTGAGTATGAATATCAGGCGATGGTTCCAGTAATGGGGTATTATACTCCGACTGAGTCTGGAATCATGCGATGCTATTCTACTGGGGATGTCATAGCTCCTTATTCAGATGCTGCTCATCAAACCGACATGACATCTATAAATAGCTATTATGGCTCTAATGGGGAAAAGGTTCGCATTTATAATGTGATTAAAGACGAAACTGTTTATTTTTATTCCAGTTTGCCTCTTGATGGAGGTAAATTCCGTTTTTCATTAGGTAACGAATCTATTGAAATTGCTTCTGTTTCTCCAGCGGCTAACGGAACTCCGGTATCCCTTAGCACAAACTACAATGCTACTATTGCCTTTAGCATACCAATAAAATGCACTAAGTGTACTCTTGCTCTCGAAGATGAGAGTGTCGAGATAACTCCTGTCGTAAATGATGCATATATCACAATTAATTGGTTCAATACTATTCGTCAATGGTACAATCAAGGTAAAATTAATGATGGCGACATAATCAAACTCACTATTACTGGGCTTCGCGATGCTAACGATTCAAGCAATCGTCCTGACTTTGGCGATGGTGTAGGCAAACTTGTGCTTTATTTTACAATGGCGGCAAAGCCAGCAGAATTGGTATCGGAAAGTGGAACGCCTAATAGCGGTGTGGCCGATTTCTTGACTTATTACCTTCCAGGCAGCGACGATGGTATCGTGTCTCTTACTTTTAGCGATATGCTTGATCCTGATTGCACTCCCGTTGCCGAAATTTCTTATGGCGACCCGGATAATATTGAACTTGGAATGTATATTGAGAATCCTCCCGTTAGGGTCGAAGACAAGACCGTATCCGTAAACCTTCAAGGTGTTACACGTTTCCCGGATGAAATGGTTCCTGGTCTTCCGGCACAACCTTACATTAGCCTTAGAATTTCAAGTATCAAGAGTGCTGACGGTCAATATGTGCTGACAGGATATTCTTCAAGCCCCTATTCTTTTGGGTATAGCTACAATCTTAAGAGTGTCGTCTATAGTATTGCGGCTGACTGGATTCCCGCTGCTGGAAGTAGTCTTAAAAGCGGTGAAGAGATGGAAATTTGGGTGCTTAACGGACAGAAAATTAAGTTTGATTCTGTCGAATTCTCATTTGTAAAGGATGGGGCTCTGGCTAAAGCTTATGTGCCTTATTCTGATATTAAAGTGGAAAATGACACTGATTCTTCCGATGCTTTGCTTTACTACCTTTCGGCTCCCAGCATCGATGCAGATCCTGACTCAGAAATCACTGTTACTTTCAGTGGCCTTGAATGTGCTGATGGCCTTGACCATAGCTCTGATATCTTTGCAAAGTATAAATCTGATGCCAGTGCTGTCGATGCAATTGGGGTAGACGTAACTGGTGATGTATACATCGACCTATTAGGTCGACGTGTTCTGGCCCCTTGCAATGGAATCTTCATCCGCAATGGCAAAAAAATAGTCGTAAAATAAAAGAAATTTTCCAATATTATTAACCGCTTATGAGATTAAATTCTATAATTCTGGTTTCATCTGTTGCCGCTTTTGTTTCGGAGGCCTCTGCTTTCGAATGGACTCCGGCTATCCAACAGCCGAATTTGAGTGTGGAGGTTACTCAAAGTTACGCACTTGAAACTCTCATTTTCAATTGCCAAGGTGTCAAGGATGTTGCCATGGGCGACCTGATGCCTTATTGGATTGATGAGGATGGTAATGAAATCACGGCTGTCTCTGGGGTGCAGAATCCTTGGGGCTGGGATCCACAAGAGTTCAATTATTCGTTTAATTTATCAGACTTTAAAAGTAATGGAGAGTATATTCTCCGTTTCCCTGAGGGGATGCTTGTGAATGGCGATGGTGATAAAAGTTCCGTGATTGATTCATATTATACGGTTGATATCCCAGAGCTCGCTCCTGCAATGTTTGATGACTTTCAGGTACTTTCTGTCTCTCCAGACTTTTCTGAGCCGCAAGGATTATGGAGTTCTCAAGTGGTGACGATCAATACTAATCACAACGATGCTATAGGATATACAAGTCTTCAGATCTTCGATAAAACTACAGGGGAGAGCATTGTTTTCTCTACGAATTTCACTAAGAATCGTGTTCTTGGATCCTCCTCTGAAATCAGTTGGACTGTGGAAGGATCATATAAGTTTTATGAAGGTCACGAATATTCAGCTGACTTCATCTTCTATAATGGCCGCGATGCTTGGACTGAAAATGGTGCAACTCCTGTGGTGGATAGAATTTCTTATAAATTTGAAGGCAAGATTGAACCATATAAGTACTCTGATATTACTCTTTTGAGTGTAACCCCTACTCCAGGTGTTGCTACGATAAGTAGTCGTGATCAGGCTATTTTTACTTATAATTTTTCTGGCCCTGTCGATGTTTATCGCGCTCTGACACCCTTAGGTCAGAATGGAAATAATGTTTATCCTCAGTCTTGTCTCTCTTCCAACGAAGACAAGACTATCTGGACTCTCAATCTTTCAAATGATTCGTATGCTAATTCTGTTGATGCTTCTCTTACTATAGCTATATACGTTCGCGATTCGGATGGTTATCAGTTGCAAGGAAATTTCGGTGAAGAGTCTGAATCCTGTTTCTTATATGATTGGGAATGTGATCTCGGTGGTAAACCTATAATTATCTCTTCTCCTGCTTCCGGTGAGAATTTGGATCGCCTTACTCAAATAATTGTGAAGTCTGAATCAGGCCAGACTATGACTTGGTCGTGGACTGGTAATGCATATGTGTCAAATGACCTTGGAGAGATTGTCGGTACTCTTGTCTATGAGGAGCCTGCCGGCAATCAGGACGCGGCTTTGGCAGAATTTTGCTTTACAAAATGGAAAGACGCTTCTAATAATGTTGCTTCTATTGACCTCGACACAAAAGGATCTTACTCTATTTATTTCAGTCCTGGTTGCTTTGTATTTGGTAGCCAGTATAGCTCAACAAGCAGTAGTAGCGTGACATCCAGTTTCTATATCAAAAGTGAGGCTGGTGAAGATCCGGAAAATCCCGAAAACCCTGACAATCCGGATAATCCTGAAAACCCCGACACCCCTGATAATCCGGATGATCCAGAAAACCCCGACAATCCGGATAATCCGGATAATCCTGAAAACCCCGACAACCCCGACAATCCGGATGACCCAGAAGACCCTGACAATCCGGATGAGCCGGATCCTGAAGCCCCTATGTTTAAAGACTTTGAGATCCTTTCTGTAGATCCTGATTTTTCACAGCCTCAGAATCTATGGGATGATCAGTTGGTGAAGATCAATACCAACCACAATGATGCAATAGGATATACTGAACTTCAGATTTTTGAGGTGGCTACCGGTGAAGGCGTAGTTTTATCCAACAATTACTCTACTGGTCGTACTCTCGGAAACTCTTCTGAAATCAGTTGGACTGTAGCAAATACCTACAAGTTCTATAAAGATCATGAATATTCTGCTGAGTTTGTATTCTATAATGGGTCAAATGACTGCGACCAAAATGGCGTCCCTACGCCGATCGTGGCAAAAGCATCTTATTCATTCATGGGCATGCTGGAAGCTTCCAAATATTCTTCCGAAACCCTCCAGAACATTACTCCGGAACCTGGGTCTGCGATCACGGAAGCTTCACAGGCTGTGTTCACTTATACATTCTCAGGTCCCGTAAATGTTTTTAAGGCTGAAACTCCAATGGGTCAGTTCGGCACTACAGTTTACCCGGATTCTTGCCTCTCTTCCAACGAAGACAAGACTGTTTGGACTCTCAACCTTTCAGATAATGAGTATGTAAAGTCTGTAGATGCGGAGCTCGTTATCTATATTTATGCTCGCGATATTGACGGTTATCAGCTGCAGGGTGATTTCGGAGAGGGGGATGATTCTTGCTTCTCTACTTCTTGGCTATGTGATCTCGGTGCGAAGCCTATTGCTGTAGTGTCTCCTGAAAATGACTCTACAATCGATTGCCTCAATGAAGTCGTTGTGAAGTCTGTAGACGGAGAGGCTATGACTTATAATAGTGGTGAGGCTTACATAACTAATAGCCTTGGAGAGATCCTTGGTTATCTCGTTTACGAGCGACCTGAAGAAGCTGACAGTGATTCTGCTACCGAATTTTACTTTAAAAAATGGATTGTAGGTGAATCTTCGTCAGCACAACCTATCGAAATTGTGGCCGCAGGTGCATACGAAATTTATTTTTCTACCGGTTGCTTTGTTTTTGGCGAAGAATTTTCGTCTAAAAATAGTCGTAGCTTCAAATCCACTTTCAATATTACCGGTAATGCTGACGATACTCCCGTAGTCGATCCCGCTCAACAAGAAACATTCAACTACGATCGCGTATCCCCGGATGATGGTTCAACTGTCGTTGAGCTCAATCATATTTCTTTGTGGTTCCCTGACGTAGTTGTGACTCTTGATGACACTGTGTGTGTCTATAAAGTAGATGCAATTGATGATGCGCCAGTGACTAATGCTTCCATTAACTGGGACTTTGAAGACGAATGTTTGATCAATATAGATCTTATCAATCCAATTTCAGAGGCTGGTGAATATGTTGTCGTTATCCCGGCTCGAATCATTTGTGACAATCCATTCTTTGGGTCTCAGGGAAAAGAGGGTATCTGCAATCCTGAAATTCGTCTCACTTATACAGTTGATCCTGAAGGTAGCTTCGCAGTTGATTACGTTCTATCAGTTGTTGGTTCTGACGTATTCGATATCAATGGTCACTTAGTGCTCAGAAATGCTTCAGCTGCAGAAATAAAGACTCTTTCTAAAGGAATTTATCTTGTCGGTAACAAGAAATTTGTCATTAGATAATACTCACATTGCCTTATTATTCCGGAGAGGACTTGATACTCCTCTCCGGATCCAATAATTTAAATTGACCTCTTACTGATTATGAAACAGATTTTTGATATAAAGTTTATATTTATGGGCATTTTCGCAACTCTTTCCTTAACTATGGTTGCCGAAGATACTCCTAATATTTTGACTGTTCAGCCTCTTTATGGTGGCTCCCTTAACGCTTTGTCTGCTAATGGACAATGGGCTGTAGGGGATGCAGTGAACCCTGGCAATAGTGCTTATATGGCTTTCCCAAGAATTGTGGACACTGATTCTGGCGAGACCATTGAGCTTTTTAGTGAGAATGAAGGAATCCAACAGACTCCTATTGGCGCTACTTGCGTTAGCAATGACGGAAAGACTGTCGGCGGTAGCTATTATGGCTATCCTGCTGTCTGGAAGGATGGCAAAGGTTGGGAATCATTACAAATGCCGAAGGGACAGTATAATGGTGGTACTGTCTCTGCTATTACTCCCGATGGCAAGTATGCCGTAGGACGCGTCAGTATAGATCTCTTCAATGAATATCCTTGTATGTGGGATATTGAGAAAATGCAGATTTTGGAACTTCCCGGAATGATCGACTCTAATCCAAGATATAAGGATATGATCGCCCAAGGAGGAGACCCTGCTGATTGGACCGACAATGACCTCAATGTGCGTCTGACCGCTATTTCACCAGATGCTAATATAATCATTGGTACTGTTGATTTTGCTTTCCCGGAAGCATCCTGGGATTTCATATACCGTAGGGATGAAGCCAAATGGTATCCCCTAGGATTGAAGTATGAAGACGGACGTTTGTTTGCTCTTGATGATGAAATTGTCGGTGTTGGCGATTGTGTGCTTTCTGCCGATGGCTCACGTATTGGTGGATTATGTATGACTGTTGATGACGCTTCTGTTCCGTTTACGTGCGCTGTCTCTGATCCTGATAATTTTACTCTTCACGCTGATGGCGATGGTTATGGTGTTTGGGCAATAGGTTCCGACGGTGTCATTTATGGTTCCACTCCGACAGCCACTCCTGTCAGAAATTGGGCTGCTAAAGTTGGCAACTACTGGTATGATTGGAAGGTGGTTCTTAAGCAGATCTATGGCATAGATTGGATAGCAGACATTACTAAGGATGATCTTGGACTTTCCGGTACTGTGGTATCTGTTTCTTCTGATAATCTCAAGATTCTGGCTAGCGACTATGCCCAGGGCTCTGCTTATATCATTTCTCTACCTCGTCCAATGTCGGATATATGTACTGATGTCGATCTGCTTGCCGATTATATGGTGACCCCATTTGAAGGTGCTGAATTATCTACTCTTCAGAAAATTGTCCTTGATATGGGTCAAACGGTAGAAATTGTTGGTGAAAAGAATTGCGTGCAGCTTCTTGATGCTGGCGGAAATATAATCCGAAACTCTATTAATTTTTCTGTTCAGCCAGACAATAATAGGAGAGTGGAAGTTATTTTCCGCAATTATACTCTTGAACCTGAAAAATCCTACACAGTGAAGATTCCTGCTGCTTCAATGTGTATTTCGGGTGATCCGGAAAGAGTCAATAAGGAAATTATCATCAACTACAAAGGACGTGAGGCCGGACCAGTAAAACCCGTGTCTTGTGCTCCCGATAATGGTGCAAGCGTTGCGCGAATCAATTTCACCACTAATCCTGTGATTGTCACTTTCAATGCGCCTCTGAGTGTCGGTGAGAATCCTGATATCCGTCTCTTTCAGATCAAAGATGACGTTGAAGAATTCCTTTATGCTCTCAGTGCTTCTGTAAGCGACCGTCAGGTTATAATATATCCTGTAAGCGAGCAGCGTCTTGCCGAAGGCTACGACTATCGGATTGATTTCGGTGCTAATTCTGTCACCGACCTTTCCGGGGATGGTGCTAATGAAGCTTTCTCGATTATTTACCACGGTAGTTATGTCCCTGAGATAGATCCGACTTCTAACACCATTTTCCGCGAGGACTTCTCAACAGGAGTTGCTAATATGCTTCTTTATGAAGGTGATGGAAATACTCCTACTGATGAGATGGTTGCCTTAGGGTTCGATGCAGAAAGCCGACCTTGGATCCCTGTTTTAGACGACGATGATACTGAAGGTAACTTCGCGGCTGCTTCCCATTCAAGCTATGATCCGGCTGGTAAGTCCGACGACTGGATGGTGATTCCACAGCTCTTTATTCCCGACGATAAGGCAACTCTCTCTTTCAAGTCGCAGAGCTATAGAAAAGAGAAAAATGATATGCTTAAGGTTTATGTGTGGGATAGTGAGGATATTGTGACTATTCTCACTCCGACCGTTGTCGATAAAATTAGATATAACGGAGAGCTTGTCTATAATCAGAAGCAGACCCCAGGTGATTCTGAGGAAAAACTTGATGGCGACTGGCTACATAATACTGTCAATCTTTCAAAGTATGCGGGCAAATATGTCTACATTGCTTTTGTCAACGATAATCAGAATCAGTCGATGGTTTTCGTCGACGATGTGGTGGTCAGTCGTGAGATGGCTGCGATACTGAGCATCGATACTCCGCAGACAGTTGTGGATGAAGATGACATTCGTATTAAAGGGAGATTTGTAGTCATGAAAGAATATGGTATAGAAGGATATGAGATAAATCTTTCTGATGCTGATGGCAATCTTCTCGAGACTATCTCATCCGATGAAACTCTTGAGAAAGGTGAGATGAGTTCTTTTTCATTTGAAAAGCCTGTGGCGCTCGAAAAAGGTGAAGTAAATTCCTTGCTAATATCATTCTCTACTGGTTCTGAATCTATTGATATAAAGTATAATATCAATAATCTACTTTTCGAGACCACTAAGAGAGTTGTGCTCGAGGAAATGACTGGTACTACTTGCCAGTTCTGTCCTCAAGGTATCATTGCTATCGAATATCTTCAGGATTTATTCGGGGATTTATTCATACCTATAGCAATTCATAGCTTTTCTGGAGACTCTTTCGGTGGAGCTGATCTGAATGCGTATTCGTCTTTCCTCGGTTTCACTGCAGCTCCCTCAGGAAGTGTAAATAGGGGTGAAGTCGTTTCTCCTATGTATTATGATAAGACAGATTATGTATTCACTTCTCCGGATGGTCTCACTTGGCTGCAGAAAGTAGAAGACGCTCTCTCCGAATTTGCTCAGGCTGACATTATTGTAAATGCAGCTCGAATTGATACTGATCTTAAGACTGTTTCTGTTGATGCTTCTGTTAAATCTGCATTAAATCGTGCAGATGCAAATATAAACATATTTGGGGTTCTAATGGAAGACAATCTCCTTGGTTTCCAGACCAACGGACTGTTCAACTATGAAGCTCCTGGCCTTGGAGAATGGGGTAAGGGTGGTGCCAATGGTAAGTCTATTGTCATGTGGTATTATGATGATGTGGTAAGAGGCACAAGCGCTATTGAGACAGCCGGAATCTATTCTGGATTTAACGGTAAGGGCGGATATATCCCTGCTGAGATTAAGGCTGGCGAGTCAATTGACTTCATGTTTGAGTTCCCTCTCCCATCAAGTGTTTCTGATGTCAACAACACTAAAGTTTGTCTAATGATGATAGATGCTAACTCTGGTGAATTTATTAATGCCGTTGTCACTGACAACATTTCTACTGCAGTTAATGGTGTTAATGCAGAAGAAATTACTGTGGCAGATGTCTTCGATCTTACTGGACGTGTCGTCTTGAGAAACGCTAAGATATCTGATCTCAAATCTCTTGAGTCTGGTATTTACATCCGCTCTGGCAGAAAGTTTATCAAGCGTTGATATATTCTGTTCGATTATGAAAGAAGCGACTTCAAGGGTTTTCAGCCCTGAGGAAGAAAGAAAAATTGATTTTGCCTACGATGAATTGCTCCGCTCATACGTCGAAAGTCGTCATCGTAGAAAAGTTGAGCGTGTCGGCAAGGCATTCCGCTTTGCCCGTATGGCTCATCAAGGTTGTCGTCGTAATGATGGTAGCCCATACATTCTTCATGCTTTGGCAGTCGCTTTGATATGCAGCCGTGAACTTGGTCTTGGTTCCACTACTATTGTATGTGCGTTGCTTCATGACATAGTAGAACACTCCGACCGTAGCATTGAAGACATTCAAGCCAACTTCGGCCCTCAGATTTCTTCTATCGTAGCAGGTATCAATAAACTGTCAGGCGGTATTTTCGATCACGCCGCTGAGACTCAGGCTCTCAAATTGCGTGATATGATGATGTCTATGAGCACTGATGTCCGTGTTATCCTTGTCAAGATGGCCGATAGAATGCACAATCTTCGTAACATTGCTTCTCAGCGTCCTGAACGGAGGCGCAGGGTGGCGCGTGAATCTCTATATGTTTACGCTCCGCTTGCAGAGAGACTCGGTCTTTATTCTATGAAAAGTGAGTTTGAAGACCTCGCTTTCCGTTGCGAGGATCCGCAAAACTACGATATGATTTGCAAAAAGTTGGAACAAACCGACGACCAGCGACAGAAAATAATCGGATCTTTCGTAGAGCCATTGCGTAAGAGACTCAACGATGAGGGCATAAAATGCGAGATCAAGGCTCGTGTGAAGAGTGTCAATTCCATTTTCCGCAAGATGCAGAAAAAAGGAATCCCGTTTGAGGAAGTATTCGACGTATATGCGGTGAGGGTGATCTACGAGAACGAGGATGACGATTTGGAAGAGCCTATCGCCAGGCGTATTGCCGAGATTCTTGAGGAAAACCATACCGTCCATCCCGACCGTACTCGTGATTGGCTCCGCACTCCAAAGGATAATGGATATCGTGCTTTGCATCTCACCTTGCGTGATAATTCCGGACGATGGACTGAGGTGCAGATCCGTAGCCGCAAGATGGACGATATTGCCGAACTTGGGTATGCGGCCCATTGGAAATATAAGGATGGTGTCCAGACCGATACGGAGCGTCTCGACAACCTCGTCAATTCTGTCAAGGAAATACTTGCAAATCCCGAACCAAATGCTTTGGATTTTCTTGATACCTTGCGCTTCAATATATTTGCCGAGCAGATTTATGTGTTTACTCCCGATGGCGACCTTGTCGGGCTACCCTCTGGAGCTACAGTCCTCGACATGGCTTATGCCGTCGATGAGTCTCTTGGCGACCATTGTATCGGTGGTAAGATCAATCGCCGGCTGGTAAATCCAGATTATTCACTCGAGAGTGGGGATCTTGTGGAGATTATTACCGTAAAATGTGTTTCCCCTGATGAAAAATGGCTGGGACAGTGCGTGACAGCACATGCCCGAAATATCATTAAGTCAAGATTATGAAAATAAACGACCTGATTTCAAACGCTACGATCCTTAAGATCGCTGTTGCTATAACTGCTTCCGTGATTATTCTTCTTCTGATGATGAAGAGCGACCACCATAATTACAGCTATGAACTCAACCAGCCTTGGCGATACCCTCTGCTTACTGCTGAATTCGATACCCCTATTATGCGAGATTCTGTCTCTGCCCAACTTATGCGCGACAGTATCGACAAGAATTTTGTCCCGTTTGTCGTTCGCGATTATAGGTCAGCTGCCAGAAATGTAGATAGATTTGTTAAGATAATTGGCAATTATGTCTCCTCTTCTGATGCTGCTTTTCTTGGCAAAAAGCTTTCGGAAGTCTATGGTAGGGGTGTGGTAAGTGCCGAGCTCTATGACCGTATTCATTCTTTTTCTCAGTCCCATCTCAGGATGAGCGACGAATCTGAAGATATGAATGCTGTCAAGGTTATTGATGCTTCAGGCATGATGTCTCCGAATATGGCCTACAAGGCTGTCGATTCCGCTTATGTAGCGGCGAAGTCTACCGCTGCTTATGAGGCAAAGTTGGGTGCTGATGTGGCTAAGGCCCTTAATGCAAGTCTCGTGCCTAATATTGTCATCGATTCGGTCTCAGATTCAAGATTCCGCGATCAAGAATACCTTAATGTCAATTCTGCTCTCGGTGTGATTAAGAAAGGCCAAAGGATTGTGGATAGAGGTGATATTATTGATGCCCAGATATTCACAAACCTCAATAACTATATTGATATGCTCGATAAGACAGAGTCGAAGACAATGTCGAAGAAATTTTTCACTACTGCCCAGGCTGTTTATATAGTATTCCTCTTCACTTTGCTTTATCTTTTCCTTGCTGTATATAGGAAAGAGCTCTTTGAAGATTTCAAGGTTGTGACTTTCATTGTGACTTTGATCACTTTCTTCGTGGTGATTGCCATCGAGTCTGCTGATGTGTTCAATAATGGCCTATATCTCATTCCCTTTGCCTGTGTGCCGATAATGATAACTGTTTTCACTGACGCCCGGACAGCCATCTTTTCGCATATCATTTGCGTTCTCTTGATTGCCTTGGCTTCTCCTTTCCAATTTCAGTTCGTTGTCATTCAGCTTCTCGTGGGCATTAGTGCCACATTGAGCATTCATCATCTCTCTCGTCGAAGTCAACTGCTCCGTACGGCCCTGATCACTTTCCTTCTCTACAATGTCAGCTACGCTATGATGTTGACACTCTCTGAAGGTACAATTGCTGGATTCTCATGGCGAATGGTTGGCGTTTTTGGTATCAACAGTGTGCTCCTTTCTTTCGCTTATCTCCTTATTCTGGTTGTGGAGAAACTTTTTGGTTTCACTTCTACCGTGACATTGGTTGAGCTTAGCGATATCAATAGCCCTATTCTGCGTAATCTGGCTGAAGTCGCCCCTGGCACTTTCCAGCACTCTATGCAGGTCTCCACTCTCGCCGCTGAGGCTGCAAGAGCCATCGGAGCTAACACCACTCTCGTCAGAACCGGTGCGTTGTATCATGATATTGGTAAGAGCGAGTCGCCCATATTCTTTACGGAAAACCAACATGGTGTCAACCCTCATGCTGGACTTGACCCTGAAACGAGCGCCAGAAAGATTATAAGCCATGTCACCGAAGGCCTTGCTATAGCTTCTCGACAAAAACTTCCAAAGGTCATAACTGACTTCATTACTGAGCATCATGGCAGGGGAGTGGCTAAATATTTCTATAATACTGCTGTCAACGAAAGCCCCGATGGTGTGGTAGATAAGGCTGCCTTCCAATACCCCGGCCCCAATCCAAGAAGTAAGGAGACCACTATCCTTATGATGGCCGATGCTGTTGAGGCTGCTTCTCGGTCACTCAAAGACTATAGCCCTCAATCGATCAATGCTCTCGTCGATAAGATAATTGATTCGCAGATGGCTGATGGTCTCTATAATGAATCTCCCATCAATTTCAGGGATATCAACGTGATCAAGGACACTTTCAAAAAGCGTCTCGCCACTATCTATCACTCTCGTATTGAATATCCCGAAATTCAGAAAAGGGATAATGAACAACAAAATCAATAAATTCTCGTTAACAAAATAGGGGCGTGATTTGTAGCGTCTCGGCTTGATAATATGACGGATTCGAATTCTTTTTCACTCTCAAGATATCAGCGTGGACCTGCCGGCAGAAGAGGGTTCCGCGCTTTCCTTTGGATGATTGTTATGGTCATCGTGATGTCTGTTGCTATGCCGGTTGAGGTAGATGCTGCTAAAAAGAGGTCTACAAAGGCTAAGACTACTGCAACTACAAAGAAAAAGACCTCTTCTTCTAAGAGGAGCTCATCAAAAAGTAGAAAAAAGAGATCTTCAAGCCGACGCCGCTCATCTTCTTCAAGAGGTGCTAACTGGGCTCTCACTGCAGCCGATGTGAATCCTGATTCCCAAAGTCCGGAGGTGAAGACGAAAAAGTCGTCTAAGCGTCAGGTGACTGTAGAGCGTCCTGACCTTGAGGCTATCCGGGTGGCTACTCTTGATCCGTCAAATCCAATGTATTTCCCGAAACTGATGAAGAAATTCAACCGCAACGATACTACGATGACTGCTGACGAATTTCGTCATTTTTATCTCGGGTATATGTTCCAGGAAGACTATGACCCCTATCGCGAATCTCCTTATTCCTCAGTCACAGACTCTTACCGAAACAAGACTTCACATTCTAAGGAGGAAATAGATACTATTCGTAAATATGCCGAACTGACGTTGCTCGACAATCCTTTCGATCTCAGACAAATGTCTTTTCTCGTTCATGTACTTAAGGAGCGCCGCAAGGATATGAGCGCTAAGATTTGGGAATATCGTCTGGAGCATCTGTTGGGCGCTATAAAAAGCACTGGCACCGGCGAAAATGAGGAAAACGCATGGTTTGTAATTTATCCCGCCCATGAATACGATATGGTGCAGCTTATGGGATATCATGCTGTCGATGCCGATTTCATAGAGCCGGGGTTCGACTATCTGATTGTAGAGCCCGAAGAGGAGACGGCTCGACGTCTGCGCGATAAAGTACAGAAAGGATTTTTCTTTGATGTCCGCCAGATTCACCAGCAATACGAACTGAAGCATCCCGAAGATGCCGACGATGAGGATTTGGCTGAAAACTCCGACGACGATGATTCCGCCGAAGATCCCGACGACCTTCCGGCTGAGGAAAATCCCGATGACCTCCCCGCAGGAGAAAATCCCGATGACCTCCCGGCTGAGGAAAACCCCGATGATCTCCCCGCAGGAGAAAATCCCGATGATCTCCCTGCAGGAGAAATTCCAGTCGATTAGCCCCTCAGTAATCTCGAGAATTCCAATAATTCCGATCTTCCAATTAATCATATTTGCCCCCAAAGGCGTTATAGTATCAGATATGCCTATAATCCCATAACCCTTAAGTTGGGCTTGCGAAACTTAAATTAAGTAATATTAAAAGTCATGGAAAATAATAAAGAAATAATCGACGATGGCAAATTCGTTGCTTTCGCATATACTGTCAAGGACGCCGATACTGGCGAACTTCTTTTTGAAGCCAAACCTTCTGCTCCAGATGTAATGGTGTTTGGCGTTAGCCAGGAAGTGATCCCGGGTCTTATCGCTACTATCAAAGGCCTTGGTAAAGGTGATCGCTTTTCCGTAACTCTCCCTCCGGAGGTCGCTTTCGGTCCGCGTAATGAAGAGTGGATACAGCAAGTCCCAATTGAGGCTTTTATGCGCGATGGCAAGATGGCTGTCGAAGTTAAGGAAGGTTCAGTTCTCGATATGATGACCAATACCGGTGATATTGTCAGTGGCCGCGTTGTCAAGTTTACTCCCGAAATTGTTGAGATGGATTTCAATCATCCATTTGCTGGAAAGACAGTCGATTTCGATGGTGAGATCATTGAGGTTCGCGACGCTACGGAAGAGGAACTTCATCCTAAGCACGCTTGCGGTTGTGGATGCTCCCACCATGGTGATTGCGAAGACGGTTGCGGATGTTCCGGTCATGATGGCGATAAGGAGGATTGCGGTTGCGGCGACGGTTGTAAATGTCATTGATTTCCGCGATGCCTGTTAAATCTGAAATTCCCGAAGATATAATCCGTGTCAAGCAGCGCTTGTCGATTATTGGCGATTCCCCCGCTCTTATTGAAGCTATCAAGAGGGCGGTGGCTGTCGCTCCTATCGACTTGTCCGTACTCGTGACTGGCCCTTCTGGTTCTGGTAAGGAATTCTTCCCTAAGATTATTCATCAGTTTGGCGCCAGAAAGCATAAGAAATATATTGCCGTAAACTGTGGCGCAATTCCTGAAGGTACTATCGATAGTGAGCTTTTCGGACATGAGAAGGGTTCCTTTACTGGTGCTCTCTCTGCCCGCAAGGGATATTTTGAGGAGGCTGACGGAGGCACTATATTCCTCGATGAAGTGGCCGAGCTCCCTCTCACGACTCAGGCGAGACTCCTTAGGGTGCTTGAGACTGGTGAATTTCTCAAGGTCGGAAGCAGTACTGTCCAGACTACTGATATTCGCGTCGTGGCTGCTACTAATGTTGATTTGATTAAGGCTGTGGCAGAGGGTCGTTTTCGCGAAGACCTTTATTATCGTCTCTCCACTGTAGTGATCAATGTGCCTCCTCTGCATGATAGGGGAGACGACATTATTCTCCTTGCTCGCAAATTTGCTGCTGATTTCGCTGAGAAATATATGACAAAGCCGATTTCTTTCAGTGATGAGGCTAAACGAGCGTTGATGCTCTATAACTGGCCCGGAAACGTGCGCCAACTTAAAAATGTAATCGACCAACTCGCTCTCTTTGAGGCTGGTTCTGAGATTTCTCGTCATCAGTTGCTGGAGGCTCTCCCTCTCAATCATGATCCACAGTCTACACCCATGATTGCCCCTTCTGATGATTCGGCTGCTCTGGAAAGAAAAATGATATTCCAGATGCTTTTCACTATGCGTGATGAAATAGAGAATCTCAAGAAGATGGTCAATGGGAGGTCTGAGGATTCCGAAAAACCTTCCAAGTCGTTCACTGACGTGCGTGCTCTTATGGCTCCGCAGCATATGGATGAGCAATTCCCGGATAATCCTCTCGATAGATCCGAGAAAAAAGTTATAGAGGACACTCTCGCTCGTCACGACGGTAATAAGAAGCAGGCTGCTGAGGAACTTCAGATATCCCTCCGTACCCTCTACAGGAAAATGCAGGATCTTGGTATTTCATGATTCAATAATTCTACATGAGACGCTTTCTTTCATATCTCTCTTTTGCAGTGTCAGCCCTTATTTTGCTGGCAGGATGCACCATTAGCTATAAGTTCAATGGCTCTGCCCTTAACTACGACATCTACAAGACTATACATGTATCGGAATTCCCGATTCGTGCGGCTTTGGTATATGCTCCTCTCCAGCAGACTTTCGAGAATAAGCTTCTTAATACTATTACCCGGCAGACTCGTCTGCAGGAGGTGAGTGGTTCGTCCGACCTTGAGATGACTGGTGAGATCACTGGATACTCCCTCTCTCCACAAGCTGTGGGCACGGATGCTTATGCTACTGAGACGCGCCTTACTATCACAGTCAAAGTAAAATATACCGACCATATTAATTCAGCCAATGATGTAGATCAGACCTTCTCTGCTTATCGGCAGTTTGACAGCTCCCTTATGCTTACAGATGTTCAGGACGGACTTTGTGAGGAGATTTGTGATGAATTGGTGGAGCTTATTTTCAACGCAACCCTCGGTAACTGGTAAATGATATGATGATGACTGACGATACTGTGCTGACGACGATGTCCGAAGAGATTAGCCGTTTCCCCTATTACGTGATTCCTGATATTAAGGCTCTCGCTTCTGAACGCGATCCGGAGAAGCTCAGGATTCATCGTCGACGCATTGCTGCGAATATAGGTGATCCGGATGCTCTTAAGGCTATTTTGGGAGTGGCTTCCGAGGATTTTCAGGATTTCTATGGAGATTCAGATCTTCCAAATCTTTCCACTACTGACACCATTGATTCATTCATTGAAAAATTTGGTGGTAAGATGGAGCAAGCTGCCGAAGAGGAGCCTGTCGTGCCTGTGGCTCCCCCTTCTTTTGATTATGCGTCCATTCTTGAGAGAGAATCTGCTAAGTTAGGCGAGGGTGATGGCTCTCCTGCCGATGATCCTACTTTGGGTGCAATTGATGCTTTTCTCAATCAGCAGCCGTCGCCAAGAATCAAACCTAAAAAAGACGTAAAAGAGGCTGAAAAACCATCCCTGACCGAAAGTTTTGCCAAAATTTTGATAAAAAATGGAAATTATTCGCGTGCTTTGGAAATTATTACCCAAATAAGTTTGAATAATCCAGAAAAAAGT
>DAAK01000135.1:17915-27268 GCA_001701075.1 Bacteroidales bacterium GP3
CAGGGCAACCAGTATATGGGCTATCGCAAGACTACTGACTTTATCGAAAAAGCAACTTGGAGTCTCGCTATCTTCATCTGCGTGATCAGCATCTGTGCTTCTTTCGCAATCAAGACTCCTGTGACTCGTTCCGGTATGGCTCCAGCTCCCGCTGCTACTACAGCTCCAGCTCCCGCTCCTACCACTGCACCAGCTCCTGCTGCTGCTCCATCTTCCGCAGAGACTCCAGCTGCTCCCGCCGCAGAGACTCCCGCTAACTAATTAAAAAAAAAACACTAATCAGGTCGGAGACCTGACAATAATGCAGAAACCCCAGACTTTAGTCTGGGGTTCTTCTCTTATCTCTCAGTAGCCTCGGAGAGGCGCTTAATGGTATCATAATTGATCGTTGATCATTAATCATTAATCATTTGACTCTTGACTCTTGGTTCTTGACTCTTACCAACGTATCCTCCCTATCTCTTTCCAGCTGCTCCTTCAGCTCCTCAACCGATCCAAACTTCCTCTCATCCCTCAACCTGCTTACGAATTCCAGCCGCAGATTCTTATTATATAGATCCTCCTCCGCTCCTATTATATTGGCCTCTACCGTCAGATGCCCGGAAGCCTTATCTGTCCCCTTAAATGTTGGTCGATACCCGATGTTGACCATGGCTGGTCGCCCTTCCGGAGAGTCTTCCACATATGCTATTGCGGCATATACTCCATTTGCTGGCATGGCTGTCCGTTCCCTAATCTGAAGATTGGCAGTCGGAAATCCTATTTCACTCCCAACATGAAATCCAGGCAACACCTTCCCTTCAATTTCCGGCAGATGCCCCAATAATGCCTTTGCCTTCTCTATTTCACCAGCCTTGACGGCTTTCCTGATTGCACTGCTGCTGACTCCCTCCTCTTCCGGAGCTGCAATCACTTCAATTCCTATCGCGTCTCCCATAGCCTTATAATCGGCTATGCTCATATCGATGCCGTCGCTTCCAAATGTGTTGTCATAGCCGGCTACAAGGAGCTCCACATCATATTTCCTATGGATATGGTCGAGCCATTCATAGGCGCGCATTTTGCGAAGTTGTTCGGTAAAGGGTAGCACCAGTGGTTCTACGCCCTCCTGGCGAATCCACTCTGCTTTTCGTTCGGTGCTCATAAGGCTACCTGGAGATCGCTCAGGTGCCACGAGATCAAGAGGATGCCTGTCGAAAGTAATGGCTACTGGTTGCAGTCCACGCTTTTCAGCCTCCTTCTTAAGTGTATCAAGCACTACCTTATGTCCCCGATGCACCCCATCAAACGTCCCTATTGTTACAGCCTTCTTCATATCAGTTAAATTCTTGCCCCTTCACTCTTCACTCTTGACTCTTCACTCTTAACTCTTAACTCTTGCGGCTTCGCCGCCTTGACTCTTAACTCTTAACTCTTAGCTTCCAGCAGCGCCCCACAAATTGCCATCATATCATCATTCTCGCTCTTTCCTATCTTGAAAGCGTGAGCCCCTGCCTCAGCGGCTGCCTGGCAGTTCTTGTCTGAATCATCCAGCATGAGTGTCTCCGACGGATTCAGTCCATAACGTCGCATAAGTGTCTCGAATATAGCCACGTTTGGCTTGCACATCAGCTCCTCATACGACACTACAATCCCATCGAAATAATCGTTGACCGTTCCACCTTCCTGTCGGAATGCCCTGTCGATCCAACTGTTAAACATTACAGGATTTGTATTGCTAAGCATGAAGATCCTGTAGCCGGCCATTCGCATACGTCTAAGCATCTCAAGCCTTTGGGCAGGCAGATCCACAAGAAACTCGTTGAAAGCATCTGTAATCTGCATGTCTGTTATCCCAGGGTTCATTCGGGAGCGCATGATATCAAAGAATTCCCCGGCAGTGCGTTCTCCAGTCTCCAGACCATAGAAAGGTTCCTGTTGTCCGTAGAGACCAAGCATTTCATCAGCACCCTCAAGACCCAATTTCTCAAGAGCCCTGACTGCACGGTCCCTATCCAGATTTATCACGACACCTCCAAGGTCAAATATCACATTCTGTATCTTATATATCCACTCAATCATAATACTCAATACTTAATACTTAATACTCGCACCGATTCTTTTTGCAAAAAAGAATCGGTGCAGACCCCCCATTGGGAATGCACCGATTGTCTTTTCGACGTGTCTCATCTATTGAGATACGTACTCTGCTTCTCCGTTGATTACTGAGCCTGAGCGGGAGTTTCTGCAGCAGCTTCAACAGTTTCAACTGTAACTGAATCAGTTGAATCGTTTACTGAGTCAACAGCTACTTCAACAGCTTCAACTTCTTCTACAACTGAATCCTGAGCTTCTGCGTTCTTGTTGCCACAAGATACGAGTGCTACGCTGAATACAACAGCGAGAGCGAGAACGATTTTCTTCATTTTCTTTAAAATTTAAAATAATAAAACATGTTTTGCTTTCAAAAACGGTGCAAAGTTAATACATATTTTTGAATTAACAAAAACTTTTTTAATTTTTTTTACATCCTCCCTCTAAAAATTATGCTTTTTAACATAAAATCCCCAAAATTCCCCCATCCTCCCCAAAAAAGCATCGGTATCCCACCCTTCTCTCTATCCAATCCTCCTTCTTCCGATTTCGGTGTAATCGAACTCAAATTGCGAATCCAACCCCAACCGTAAAAGGTGTAAAATTAATTGGGGATGTTTCCTTTAGTACTTTCATCGGAGAATACCTGACATAGATGCCGAGAGCATTATGGTAGGATAAAGAGCCAAAAATGTCCAACGTCACCTTATTGCGGTCAAAGTCTTTTCGGAAATATTCACAATGATTGCCTTCTGCATTATCGTATATGCCTTTAACAGAGGAATACGTATTGAAGTTGAGGATGGGGCCGACCTTCAGCTTTAGCCTCGACTTGGGTATTCGCCATTCATACATCAATGGCAGTTGAAGGCTGAATACTTTGAGATTAGTCGATTTGACAATAGCGCCGGATGGCGCATGTCCCCATTCTAAACCCCCATTTGAGGAGATAGTAAGCCATTTGCAGTCTGCTGTAGCCTTATAATTTCTCCAATCGAAACCGAGACCAAGATATATTCGCGAACTCTTGATTGCATAGCCAATATTAAAGCAACTCAGCCAACTGATTTCGAAAGACTTTGACCACTGAAGTCCTCCACCTCCTGTTTGGCCATGTGCTTGGTTAAGACCAATACAAAGACCATCTATACCGATAGTCCAGCCTCTATCTTGGTTGGATCGACCATACTTATTATTTAGGAAGTCGAGGTCTGGAATATTGAATAATGATGTGTATGACCGACGTGAAGTGCTGACCTTTGCGCCGGAAGTATATGCTACGAAATGTGATTCTTCTTTGCCTTTTTCATTGTCCGTCACAGTGATGAGGGTGCCTTCGCAGCTCTCTGTTATAAGTACTTTTGAAGGAGAATCAACTGCAATGATGGTATCTTGCGATTCAGTGGAAGCGTGAGAAATCAAAGGGAAAAGGAGAAGGAAAGAAGCTATATATCTTTTCATAAAAGTATTATTTTTAGAAGTTAACGATGGCACCAATACTCCATGATTTGATTTGTGGACCATAAGGGGCTTTGAATAAAGTTACGGGGCTCCAAGAAGCATATACACCCAAAATATCCCAAACTCCCAAAGAGCACATTAATTCTGGAGTGAAGAGTCTCTGCTGTAAACCTTTATATGTAGTCTTGATTTTAGTAGCACCATTCGCTATCTCCGTATCAGCACGTGCATAAGTATTGAAGCGTCCGATACCCCCGGCTGTAAACTTAATCTCACTGCCTATTGGAAGTGTAAATAGCAAGGACAATTGCAAAGTGATCACATTCAAGGCTGTTGAATTGATTGAATATCCATTCTCTACCGGAAGAAGAACCAGATTGGAGCCGATACGTGAATACATAAATCCATCTTGGGCATGATATTTCTCAGTCCCAAACCCGAGTCCAAGTGAAAAAGAAGGAGAATATGGGTCTCGGCACCATCGGAGACCAATAAAATCTCTGAATCCTATTTCTATTGAATTCTTGAGGTTCCCTTTATCTGAATAATTGAATCTTTGACCAAAATATCCATTTCCGAGAAAAAACAAATAAGTCTTAATTCTGGAATGGGATTTCTTCATTCTCTTCTCCTTTCCAATGCCAAAGGGAATCTCAAAATCAAAAGAATCATTTGAATTTGATTCGATGGAGTCTTCAATAGTAATAGAATAGGAGAATAAGTCTTTTCCGTAATCTTTTTTTGTTTCTACTTCTACATGAGTTGTTTCGGCATTGCGGGAAATTAGCACTTTAGATGCATTTTCAATAAGCTTCACTGTGTCTGGTGCTTCTGGGGATTGAGCAGAAGCGTGAAATAAGGGGATGGTGATGATAAGGCTTAATAATAGATGTTTCATATCATTTGATTTTTTTGGTTATCATGTTTTTGACTTGTTCCGGACTCCAGTCCCCTTCTATGTATACAAGTGTGGTCTTATCCTTTCCTTTGGGGCGCAGATCAAGATAGAAAAGGTATTTTCTATACCTTCCTTCTCCTCCGAGGCCATAGAAACCGAAATAAAGTTTGCCATCTTTAAATGAAGTCTCCTTGAATTCTGCTTTCGCTCCGTCTTTCCTGACACTTCTTGCTATTGCTTCAGCCTTTTCATAATCTCCAGAAACTGACACGCTCTTATATAGGGTAAGACCTTTCCAATCTGTTTGCTCTCCATAAAAGGACACCATTGTGACTGCAGGATTCTTGGCAAAATCCTCTTTAAAAAATGGAGAAACATTCAGTTTTCGACTCTGCGCATAAGAATCCGCAAGGCTCAACATCAAGATAACCGAGATTGTTATCCATCTAAGATAAAATTGTTTCATATGCCTTCTTCATTAAAAGCATCCCTGATATCGTCGATATCTTCAGCAACAGTCTTCACAAAGAGTTCCGAGGAAATTCCGATATCATTGAGCTGATCATCCACTATTTTCATAATCTCTGACTGATCACTGACCTTTACTCCACCAACGTATGCTATCATTCTATCTATTTCATTTCTGGTGGAATTGTGGGAGGAAAACCATAAAGCACTTCCACAAATGGCAATCATAATAACTACGGAAGCGGCTATGTTCCAGAGCAATCGGGAGGATTGCCAGTATGAAAGCCTGCTTTCCATTCGCCGCTGACCAGCAGATGGACTCATCATTGCAAGCATATAGGGGTAGCGAGTCATCAGCATTACGGCGAGAGCCTCGTCTACCTTAGGATCTTTCCTTTTATATGACAGGAGCATTTTGTAGAGTTCTTCTTCTTCAGCAAGTGAGAGCTGCGCATCGAAATAAAGGTCTATTGTCTTATATATGTATTTTTCTTTCATTATATTTGTCGTTTTAGGTAAAGTTCCCTAATTGTCTTGCGCGATCTTGATACTATCATTCTCGCGTTTGCTTCCGATATTCCGTATTGAGAGGCTATTTCATCGAATTCCCACCCGTCATGGTCTCGATGAAGAAGTATTTCCCTGTCTCGAGGGGAGAGATTCCGTTCTATAAGACGTTGGATTTTAATCAGCAGATCGTTGTGTGAATCAGATTGCTCATCGTCTGATGAAAATTTATTGGCATTTCCAATATCAGTTTCGGGATGTGCCTGTCTCCTACGTTCGCCGTCGATTGTAAGGTTTTTGGCCGTCACTGTCAAGAATCCTTCTGCCTCTCCTTGCGACGAGAAATCGTCACGACGGGTCCAGAGGCGACAGAAGGCTTCTTGAAGGGCATCTTCCTCATCATCTCCGTGCCGCGCCATAAAGCGCCGCCGTACATTACGAAATGCTGATATGAAAATTTCTCTGTTCATCTATCTGGTAGACGCACACAACAGAGTTTTGTAACAGAAAAATGCAAAAATTTCTCTACTTTTTCTCAAAAATATGATTTTGTCGAATGGAGAATTTTTATTAACTTTGTTTTTCATTGACGATCATAAAGAACTTTCGGTTATGGCAGAAAAATTTAAGCATCAGTATAATCTTGGATTCATTTCTGATGAAAACATATATGAACATGTAAAAAAGACTGTTGAGTCTTATCGGCGCGAAATAACATTATTTCAGTTCAATCAGAATATAGTAGACCCTATAAAGCTTACATTTGACTCAAAAGTATATGGGAAAAGCATACGGCAAGCCATTGAAGACGAATGTTTTCGTCAAATAGACAAATCCAATTCGAATAGTATAGGCTATTTCCATCAAAATCTTTTTAATTATGCTAAAAATGGCTGGATTGTTCCTAAGGAAGGATTTGATGTAGAAAATGATGAAAGGCATATATATGTTGAGCTGAAAAATAAGCATAATACAATGAATTCCGCATCTTCCCAAAAGACATATATGAAAATGCAAGCCAAGCTTCTTGACGATGATCAAGCGACATGCTATCTTGTAGAGACGATTTCAAAGAAATCACAAGACGATACATGGAAAATCACACTTGACAAGAGGTCTCGCTCACATAAACGTATACGGAGAATGTCGATGGATAAATTTTATGAACTTGTTTTTGACGACTCTATGGCTTTCTACAAACTTTGCAGAGCCTTGCCGAGAATAATAGAGGATGTGATCAATGATAATGAGGAGTTAACCCTTAAGAACACTGTATACGAAGAACTCACTAAAGACCATGCAGATATGCTGACATCATTGTATTTGCTTGCTTTCTCCACGTATGAGGGTTTTAAAGAACTGATAAGCGAAGAAACCAAATGACCAACCATACAATTTCATTAAATAATTTTTCTGATTTACTTGGAGTGTCACGTGCTACAGTAGAAGCATGGGTTCGTTCAGGCAAATATCCTATGCATAGGGATAAAAACGGGAAACCAATCTTTAATTTTGCGGATATTAAAAATGTTCCCGAAGTTAAAGCAATGATCGAATCTAAATGGCATGAAGAGAAAGAAACAAGACCAATACAACAATTCACCTCGGCCGAATTATTTGCCGGAGGTGGTGGGCTCGCTCTTGGTATGGAGAAGGCTGGTTTCCATCATGTGCTCTTAAACGAATTTGATCATTCTGCCTGTCAGACATTAAAACGCAATCGCCCGGATTGGAATGTTATAGAAGGAGACATTCATGATATTGACTTTAAATCATATAGGAATAAAATAGATTTTTTGTCGGGCGGATTTCCTTGTCAAGCTTTTTCTTATGCTGGCAAAAGGCTTGGATTTGAGGAAACCAGAGGCACGTTGTTTTTTGAACTTGCAAGGGCTGTAAAAGAAATTCAGCCAAAGGTGTTTCTTGGAGAGAATGTCCGAGGACTCTTTGAGCATGATAATGGAAGAACTTTACAGACGATAAAAGATGTCATAAAGGAATTAGGGTATACCTTAATGGAGCCACGTGTGCTCCGCGCCATACAATATGACGTTCCACAGAAAAGAGAACGCTTGATTTTGATTGCCATTCGTAATGATATAGCCCCATTTGTAAAATATAAATGGCCGGATGTCTGTAATGAAGTTAGAACTCTCAGGGATGCTTTTTATAAAGGTGCCCTGTACCCCTGTGATGTACCAAAATCAGCTGGACAGATTTATCCGGAAGCCAAAAGAAAAGTTATGGAGCTCGTACCTGAAGGTGGGGATTGGAGAGATCTTCCTGAAGACATAGCCCGTGAATATATGAAAGGAAGCTATAATCTCGGAGGAGGCAAAACCGGCATGGCAAGACGTCTTTCGATGGATGAACCAAGCTTGACACTTACATGTGCTCCTGCTCAAAAGCAGACAGAGCGTTGCCATCCTATAGAAACTCGTCCACTCACAATCAGGGAGTATGCCCGTATTCAGACTTTTCCCGATGAATGGCAGTTTTTGGGGCCTTTATCAGCTCAGTATAAACAAATAGGGAATGCTGTCCCTGTTAATCTCGCTTGGGCCATAGGTCGCTCTTTGATTAGATTATTCAATGATATGGCAAATCTCGGTTTCATTGAGCACAAAGAGATAAGATATGATATAAATCATCAGACAAGGCTTCATGGATTGTTTGAAGGGATGGCTTGCGAAGCAGAAGCCAATTATGCTAAATCTTAATTAGTGATTTGTCGTTTTAGGGGTTGCCCCGAAAAGCCAGGAGGCCAGAAACGGAGACGACCGTAGGATCGCACTGACGATGAGGCAAAGCGCTATTACGAGGGCAGAGATGGTGAGCCCGATTGTTAGCATGGCAAGGATAGAATTGCCATAACCGGTGGAAAGGAACCCTTTCATGAAAGAGAGATTGGGTATAAAGAAATAATGTAGATAATAGATGTCGAGAGTGCGGCTTCCGACAAACGACATTGCATTGCTGATGGCAGTCCCTTTGTCAAACCAGTCCCTGTATGAGCGAAATGTGATAAGAAGAGTCATCAAGCCCGAAAAGCGCATCGCAGTCATGACAAAATCCCATTCCAGAGAATATTTATGTCGGCAACCATAGAATAATACAAGGGCGAAAAATGATATTATCATTAGAGCCTTGAAATATTGGTTATCTACTGCCTTCCATGTAAATGATTCAAAACGACGCGCAAAAATGCCCAGCATGAAATATGGCCAGTAATTGAGCGTGTGCCACGTCTGCAACCCTACCATCCATTCTGGCAACTTGATCCCTTCCGTAAAATAATTGAATACAAATGGAGATGTCCATGAAAGCGCAAGCAATATATAAAGAGGCCAGTTTTTACCAGTTTTGCGTACTATGAGGGCGGTAATCAGATACAAGACAAACATCTCAAACAGTGAAATCGTAAACCAATAAGGATTCGATGTCCAAAGAAATTTGAACTTCCAACCCCGCATACATGCACCATATATAAAGCAGAAAACCGACAACCCTACAATCTGAGCCTGAAACTTCTTTGTCATGACTCTTTTCACTGTTGGCCACGTCCATTTCTCAGCCATACGGAAAGCAAAAAAACCGCTGACAAAGAAGAAAAGGGGCATACGGAACATTGTCATCATAT
Source organism: Bacteroidales bacterium GP3 (assembly GCA_001701075.1). Taxonomy (GTDB): domain Bacteria; phylum Bacteroidota; class Bacteroidia; order Bacteroidales; family Muribaculaceae; genus Lepagella. The sequence goes on from DAAK01000135.1 coordinate 26,963, forward strand.
AATATACTCCGGCAAATGATCCGTTGGTAATAGGCATCTTCACATATGCGTTGGTCACATGGCTGAAAACCACAAGCAGGATAGCCAACCCACGCATAGCGTCGATATACCTGAGTCTTTTATTTAATGCATACGTCATATTAGTTGTCAGTTGCAGTTTTAAGTTTAAAGATGACAATGTTATGCAAAGTTAATATATTTTTTTGACATAGAGAATTTTTTATAGGATCTTTCAATTTCAACTTTCACTCACCCTATAACCCCATAACCTCATAACCCCATAACCCTCAAATTTCGCTTGCGAAA
>DAAK01000082.1 GCA_001701075.1 Bacteroidales bacterium GP3
GAGGAAGTAGCAGTAAAAGGACGTACCGAAATCAAGGTAACCCTTCAGGAAAACTCCACGATGCTTGCCGAGACAGTCGTGATCGGTTATGGCTCCGTGAAGAAATCTGACGCTACAGGTTCGGTAGCAGTAATTAAACCTAATGAAGTAGAGGCTGGTCTTGCCACTTCAGCTCAAGATCTTCTCGTAGGCGCAAGCCCAGGTGTTGTGGTGACAACCGATGGTGGTAACCCTTCAGGTGGCGCCAACATCCAGATCCGTGGTGGAGCCTCACTTGCAGCATCCAACGCACCTCTTATCGTAGTAGATGGTGTGCCTATGGACACCAAGGGCGTGACGGGTTCATCTAACCCCCTCAGCCTTATTTCTCCAGAAAATGTGGAATCAATGACAATCCTTAAGGATGCATCTGCAACAGCCATCTACGGTTCACGTGCATCTAACGGTGTGATCATCATCACAACCAAGAAAGGAAAGTCAGGTCGTCCTCAGGTTAACTTCACAGCAAACATGTATGTCAACACTCCGAGAAAGTATCTTGACATGATGGATGGTCCAACATTCAGCAATTTCATTCTCAATGAATATGGTGAAGGTTCGGATCAGGCAAATGCACTTGGCAAATATGACACCAATTGGAGCAAGGAAGCATTGCATACAACTGTAAGTTCCGATTATAACCTCAGTGTAGGTGGAACAGCAGGATTCCTTCCCTATCGTGTAGCAGTCAGCTATACAAACAATAATGGTATCTTGCGTGGCACTTCAATGGACCGTGTGATTGGATCTATCAATCTTACCCCGAAGTTCTGGAATGACCTTCTGTCGATCAATCTTAATGTTAAGGGTGCGTATGTAAAGAATGAGTATGCCGACAACATGATGGGCGGATGCGTTTCAATGAACCCAACTCTTCCTGTGAAGGACTATGAAAATGGAGCTGCATATCTTGGCTACTGGACATCATATAAGGGTGATGGCACAGTGATTGATAAGGATACCCCGAATGGTACTCTTAATATCACAACAGCGCCAATCAACCCATTGTCACAGCAGCTTGAGCACAAATCAGAAGGAACGAGCTACCAGAGTGTCGGTAACCTTCAGATCGACCTTAAGATGCCATTCCTGACAGATCTTCGTGCAAATCTTAACCTTGGCTATGACATTCAGAAGGGTGACTGGTTTGGATATTACTATCCCAACACTCCGAAGGCATGGGAAAATGGCTTTGGTATCAAACAAAATGCCAACAGCGATGATGTAACTACCATCAAGAATGGTGGTGTAAGTGCAGACAAGCAGCATCAGATCCGCAGAAACCTCCTGCTCGACTTCTATCTCAATTACAACCATGAATTTGAATCAATCGGTTCTACTCTTGATGTGACAGCCGGTTATTCATGGCAAAGATTCCACAATAAGGGTCATTCATTTGGTTATGTATATAATGTAGGTAATCCTGAATTTTATCCGGAACAATATAAGGGTCAAGATTTCAGCCAGTATGTAGGTCATCAGGCATATCCTACCAACTATTATTCAACCCCTCATCAGCTTGTATCATTCTTCGGACGAGTTAACTACAGCATCTTTGAGAAATATCTGATTACAGCTACTGTACGTTATGACGGTACTTCACGTTTCTCTAAAGACAACCGCTGGGGTCTCTTCCCATCAGTAGCACTTGGCTGGAAGCTTCTTGACGAGAACTTCATGCAATTTGCACGTGGAGCAATGAATGAATTGAAGATCCGTGCGGGCTACGGTGTAACCGGTCAGCAGGATTTAAATAGCGATTACTTCCCATATCTGCCAGTCTATGGCATCTCGACAGATGTAGCAGGTCGCTATCCATTGGGTGGTTCCTATGTTTATCCAGTGACTCCGGGAGCATACAATGCAGATATCAAGTGGGAGGAAACCCGCACATGGAATGCCGGTATCGACTATGGTTTTGCCAACAATCGCGTTAGTGGTGCGATCGACTTCTACAAACGTAAGACTGTAGACCTTCTCACATTTGCTAACTACCCTGCAGGCTCTAACCTTACTAACAAGGGTAACATCAATATCGGTGACCTTGAGAATGTCGGTATAGAATTCACTTTGAATACCCGTCCGGTGGTTACAGACAATTTCACTTGGAACTCCAACATTAATGTTGGCTGGAACAAGAACAAGATCACTCGTCTTGCAGAAGGCGCAGATACTCAGACAGGTGGCATCTCAGCCGGTACAGGTGGTACTATCCAGAAGCATGAGGTAGGATATTCAGCCTTCAGCTTCTATGTATACGAGCAGGTATATGCGCAGGATGGCACTCCTCTTGACGGTGTGTTTGTAGACCGCGATGGCGATGGAGAAATTACAGAATCAGACAAGTATCTCTATCACAGCAAGGATCCGAAGGTGACACTTACATGGGTGAACACATTCAACTACAAGAATTGGGACTTTGGTATTACTCTTCGTAGCAACATCGGCAACTGGGTATATAACAACACAATGGCCTCCAATGTGTTCAAGTCAGCCAATGCTGCACTGCCTCTCAGCAACCTGATGGACAACACTCACCTCTTTGCTCAGGAGACTCTGCCGCAGATCATGAGCGACTACTTCGTGCAGAATGCATCGTTCCTCCGCTGCGACAATATCTCACTTGGCTATACCTGGAGAGATCTGTTGGGCGAGAAGCTCCGCATCCGTCTCTATGGCGCTGTGCAGAATCCTTTTGTAATTACCAAATACAAAGGTCTTGATCCAGAAATCTTCTCAGGTATCGACAATGGTGTCTACCCGAATCCTATTACCTTCTCACTTGGTCTCGTGGCTTCATTCTGACACAGTAGTAAACTCACCAAATATTAAAAATAAGAATTATGAAATTCAATAAATATTTCATCATGGGCAGCCTTGCTCTGTCTCTCGGACTTTCCTCTTGTGTCGGAGACCTGAACGTGGAGCCCGATGATCCAAATACAAAACTCAGTCTTTCTTCAAAGGAAGAATATTTGGGTGTGCTCGCACGGGCGTACGGCGGTCTTGTGCTTGAGGGTGGTATATCCGTAGATGACGGAGGTGCCGGCACATATATGCGCCAGCTTTTTAATCAGGAGGAACTTCCTTCCGACGAAGCTATAGTTGGTAAGAACTGGAATGATGCCGGTATCGACGAGATGGGCTTCTCAATCCCAGGCAAGGACAATCACTGGGGCTATGAGATGTATTCCCGTATCAACTATCAGATTGGCATCTGCAATGAGTTCATTAGAACCATAGCAAAAGCAGGCCAATATTTCTCAGATGCAGAAATTGACCAGATGAAGGCAGAGATCCGCGTGCTCCGTGACCTGAGCTATTATCATATGATAGATCTCTTCGGACGCGGACCATGGACTGATGAAAATTCACTCGTAGGAGCAATTCCTCCGACATACGACAGAACTGAACTTTTCAATGCAGTGGTAAGCGACCTTCAAGATGCAATTCCTTATCTTCCTGCAGCCGCCTCTCAAGAATATGGGCGTGTCAGCAGAGAAGCAGGATATATGCTTCTTGCAAAGCTTTACCTTAACGCAGAGGTCTATACCGGTACAGGAAAATGGCAGGAATGTGCTGATGCCTGCAAGCAGGTGTTGAGTACAGGTATCACTCTTGCTCCAGAATATAAGTATCTTTTCTGTGGCACGAATGCTAAGTATGTTGGCAATGGAGAGATTTTGTGGGGAGTCCCCCAAGGTCCTAACACCACTTGCTGGGGAGGAACTACTTACTTGACAATAGGAGCTTATAACGGCGAAATAGATGCAACACCTTATGGATATTCATCCACAGTAAGTGGCTGGGGCGGTCCAAGACTTCGTCCGGAACTTTCTAAGGCTCTTGCATCCAATGACAAACGCCGTCTTATCTATGAAGGCTCTTTCCAGGAAAATCTTGAGGATCTTTCAAGTTGGACAACTGATGGCAGTGGCTATATGTGTATCAAATTCGTCAATACAGACGAAAACGACTATTATAACGAAAATAGCACAGTGCTCTGTGCTGCAGCCAATCAGACATCAACCAATTTCCCAATTTTCCGCGTTGCAGACACTTATCTGATGCTTGCTGAATGCGAGCTCCATGGAGTCAGCTGCGACGGCCTGAACTATTACAATCAAGTAAGAACAAGGGCTGGACTTGCTCCTCTCAGCAGTTATACTGCAGACGACCTCCTAAAGGAACGTCAGTGTGAGCTTTATTGGGAATGCCATCGCCGCTCGGACCTCATCCGTTTTGGCAAGTACACAGGCTCAACCTACAATTGGCAGTGGAAAGGTGGCGTATATGAAGGCACAGCACTTGCACCCACACGCACACTTATGCCAATACCAGCACAGTTTGAAGCAACCCTGGGTCAGAACCCCGGTTATTGATTAAATACTCAATAAATGAATACGACAATGAAAAA